>JAFRTM010000007.1 GCA_017439185.1 Bacteroidales bacterium
GGGTTGCGGACGTGGGCGGGCATGGAGCGGAGGTAGCGGTGGCCGCGGACGGTGTAGCCGATGACGGGGCCGAGGGCGCCGTGCCAGTGGGTTAGGGATGCGTTGTGGGCCATGGGGGTTGGGTGTTGATATGTTTAATGTTGATATGTGGATATGTTTAATGTGGATAAGTGGATATGTTTAATGTTGATAAGTGGATATGTTTAATGTTGATAAGTGGATATGTTGGGTGTTGTTTCGGGGGCAAAGGTACGAATTTGTTTTTAATTGGCAAAGTTTTTTGTGATTTTTATTTTTCTTGGTTTTTGTAAGTTGCTGATAACTAGGTATCATGTAGGTATCAAGTCTATGGTAACGCTAGGGTTAATTTTTTGCAAAATTGACGTTTATTTGGCTCGGCATAAGAATAAATTCTTCTGCTCTCGCTTGGAAATAAACGTTGGTTTTTGATAAAAAAGAGAGTGGAAATTGAGAAATTTGGGGTAGATGAACTGAATTTTCTAGATGAACCAGGGGATGATTTTTTATGGAGCTAATAGGTCTAATGGGACGAATAAGGCTTATAAGAATTATAGAATCCATAGAATTTATAATATATATAGAGGCAATAAGGGTAATAGAGGTGATGGGAGGGAAATGTTTTGCCTTCGGCAAGACATTATCTTGGCTCGGCAATGGAAGCGAGCTTCCATTGCTCTCGCACTACGATAATGTTAAAAAATGGGGTGGGGTGGTGGTGTGTTGGAAAAAAGGTTTATCTTTGCAGTCGGCAAGTGGGGCTTGAGGGCTTGCTTGCTTGGAGGGTAACGGTTTGTAAATAAATAATGTATAGGAGATTATGACAAAGAAGCTGAGATTGATGAATTGTCCGGGATGCGGGGCGTCGGTGGATCTTGACGCTATGAGGGATAATGTTATGAAGTGTCCGTACTGCGGGCAGTCGCTGAGGATGGAGGAGGATGAGGAGACGGAGGAGAGGCTGGACCGCATAGAGGAGAGGCTGGATGCGAGGGAGCGGGTGAACAGGGGGCTGGGGATTACGCACATCTGTACGAAGACGATGGGTGACAAGGCTGCGATGAAGGTGGTGGTGGAGAGTCTGGCGAAGGGGATGTATGTGTCGGGGACGGTGTTTGAGTGTTTTGAGATAGAGGTGAGGAGGAGGGAGTGGATAGCGGTGCAGATGTTTGAGATTAGTTGGACGGCGAATTGGAATGCGCTGTACACGAAGCAGGTGAGCCATCAGGTGCAGCATTATAACTACAAGGGTGAGCCTGACGGTACGAGGACGGAGTGGGAGACGCTGTCGAGGAACGGCTCGGGTAGCACGTCGGGCAGGACTGAGGTGGTGTTGAGGGGTTATGCCGGGGACGGTCGCGACGAGGCTTTGGAGCGGATGGTGGGTTTTGCGTATAGTACTTTTGAGGATCCTAAGGCTTTCCCGCATGATTTTGCCGAGGCGATGAGCGAGGGGTGGGGAGAGAGGCGGCCGAATGTGACGGCGCAGGAGCTGTGGGAGCGGCACGAGTATGACGCGGAGAAGAAGGCGGAGAGGGATATCAGGGAGGAGGTGAGAGATGCGGCGGACAGGATGTCGGGGAATTGGAGCACGTCGAAAACGGACTATACGTGGTTTTATGACCACAGGTATCTGGGGTGTGCGATGGTGCCGGTGATGCTGATAGGATACCGGAGCAACGGGAAGGAGTATGAGGCGATGGTGAACGCGAGCACTGGGGATTTCAAGTATGTGAAGGACCGGTATCCGAAGGACCAGGCGATAGAGAGCAAGACGAAGCAGAAGGAGCATGACGTGATGAAGCTGGGCAAGAAGAATTCGAACAGGGAGGTGTTTGTGGTGCTGTCGGCGGTGGCGAATGTGGTGCTGATAGGTGCGGCGTTTGTGCTGAATATTCCTTATCTGATATTGGCGGTGGCGTTGCCTATGTTTTTGGGATGGAAATTGCTGAGGAAGATGGGGCAGGCGAAGCAGGAGATGCTGGACATGCAGTATGAGAGGGGACATCTGCTGTGGGAGCAGAAGAAGAGGAGGGCGGAGACTGCCAAGAGGTTCGACGTGGAGATAGAGGTGGGGACGGAGCCGCAGGAGATGAAGGCGAAGAGCAACGGGGACAAGGTGTGGGCGATAGTGTGGCTGGTGGTGTTTGCGGGAGTGTTTGTGTTAGCTTTGCTGATATAAGGGGAGGAGGATTTTTTTTTCTTGCTAAAAAGTTGCTATTTATAAAAAAATTGTTATCTTTGCAGTTCCAATGTATAACAATGAAAATATATAAGTAACTGATAATGAGACCAGATTTCACAAAAGTAGATTTCAAATCCCATGACGAAAAGGCAGAGACGTTTGCCGAATGGGAGAAAGAAAACGGAATAGAGAAGAACTGGAAGACCCCCGAGCAGATAGATGTGAAGCCGGTTTACGGCCGCAAAGACCTCGAAGGCATGGAACACCTGAACTATGCTGCCGGCATTGCTCCCTTCCTCCGCGGACCTTACTCGACGATGTATGTGATGAGGCCGTGGACGATACGCCAGTATGCCGGATTCTCGACAGCAGAGGAGAGTAACGCATTCTACAGAAGAAATATAGCAGCCGGACAGAAGGGACTGAGCTGTGCTTTCGACCTGGCGACGCACAGAGGCTACGACTCCGACCACGAGAGAGTGGTGGGCGACGTGGGTAAAGCCGGTGTGGCAATCGACAGCATCCTCGACATGAAGATACTGTTCGACCAGATAGACCTCGGCAAGATGTCGGTGTCGATGACCATGAACGGAGCCGTGCTGCCCATCCTGGCGTTCTACATCATAGCTGCCGAGGAGCAGGGCGTCACCCAAGACCAGCTGCAGGGCACGATACAGAACGACATCTTGAAGGAGTTCATGGTGAGAAACACCTATATCTATCCTCCGCTGCCGTCGATGAAGATTATCGCCGACATCTTCGAGTACACCTCGAAGAATATGCCGAAGTTCAACAGCATATCCATCTCGGGCTACCACATGCAGGAAGCCGGCGCCACCGCCGACATCGAGTTGGCATATACCCTCGCCGACGGACTGGAGTACCTGAGAGCCGGAGTGCAGGCAGGCATGAGCGTTGACGACTTCGCTCCGCGCCTGTCGTTCTTCTGGGCTATCGGAATGAACCACTTTATGGAGATCGCCAAGATGAGGGCTGCGAGAATGCTGTGGGCCAAGATTGTGAAGCAGTTCGACCCGAAGAACCCCAAGTCGTTGGCATTGAGAACCCACAGCCAGACGTCCGGTTGGAGCCTCACCGAGCAAGACCCGTTCAACAACGTGGGACGTACCTGCATCGAGGCCATGGGAGCCGCACTGGGACACACCCAGAGCTTGCACACCAACGCACTCGACGAGGCAATCGCCCTGCCGACCGACTTTTCGGCACGTATAGCCCGTAATACCCAAATCTATATCCAGGAAGAGACCAACGTCTGCCGCGTGGTGGACCCGTGGGCCGGCAGCTACTACGTAGAGACCCTTACCCACCAGCTCGCGCACAGGGCTTGGGCACACATACAGGAAGTCGAGAAACTCGGCGGAATGGCCAAGGCCATAGAGAGCGGAGTGCCGAAGATGAGAATCGAAGAAGCTTCAGCCCGCAAACAGGCCCGTATCGACAGCAATATCGACACCATCGTCGGTATCAACAAATACCGTCTCGACCACGAAGATCCTATCGAGACCCTCGAAATCGACAACACGGCAGTGCGTAACGCACAGATCGAAAGGCTGAAGAAGCTAAGAGCCGAGCGCGACAGCGATGCAGTCAACGCAGCATTGGAAGCCCTCACCGAGTGTGCCCGTACCGGCAAGGGCAACCTCCTCGAGCTCAGCATCGACGCAGCCCGCAAGCGCGCTTCGCTGGGTGAAATCTCCTATGCCCTCGAGAAAGTTTATGGACGTTACAAAGCAAAAATCAATCTTATAAGCAACGTGTACAGCTCACAGACCAAGAATAACGACCGCTTCGCCCTCGCGCAGAAGATGACCGACGAGTTTGCCAAGAAAGAAGGCCGCCGTCCGCGTATCATGGTGGCGAAGATGGGACAGGACGGACACGACCGCGGAGCCAAAGTGGTGGCAACAGGCTATGCCGATATGGGATTCGACGTCGATATGGGACCTCTGTTCCAGACTCCCGCCGAGGCTGCAAAGCAGGCCGTGGAGAACGACGTCCATATCGTTGGAGCCAGCTCCCTTGCAGCAGGCCACAAGACACTCCTGCCTCAACTCATCGAGGAACTCAAGAAGCTCGGCCGTGAGGATATCATGGTCGTGGCCGGAGGAGTTATCCCACCGCAGGACTACCAGTGCCTTTTCGACGCCGGCGTAGCAGCCGTCTTCGGCCCCGGCACCCCGGTAGCCGAGAGCGCCATCAAGATGATGGAACTCCTCAACGCCGCAAGGGAATAGTAGTAGGATTGTAAGAGAAAAGAGAATAGGATGCGGCGCCCACAGGGCGCCGCATCGTTTTTGTAGATATTCAAGCACCTTTGGCGATTGGAGATAACTGACGATAGTAGTCTGGAAATATCTTCATCGTATAATGACCGGGTCTCATACGCGCACATACGCATGTGCGAGCCTTATTATAGACTTTAAATTTAGGGATTGTATACATTTTTCTCAAAATAAATTTGGAGATTAAAAAAATCTTCGTATCTTTGCAACCGCTTACGAGAGTGTGTAAGCATGCAAGAAAAGCATTGCGACAGTGTCCTTTCTTATCGAATTTCGCCAATTCAAAGCAGGAGGAATGAGCATTTATGCTTTCGTTTGATTGTATATGTCACTACGGCATATCGTCAGGCGTGAGATATGTTTCATAGACCCCGTTCCTGCAAAGGTGTTTGGCGATACCTGATAAGAAGACGGACATGAGCACATAAGTCTCATGCCTTTCTTTTTTGTATGTTGTATTCCCGTTGGAGACTTGGGGTAATAAAGTTTATGTTTCAAAATCACTTATGGAATCAGCTTTTGAAAGAGACATTGTTCAATTCCTGCATCCAGGAAGCGAGTATCCGCTGCATGGCACTGAAGGAACTATGTCTTGGAACTACGGCCCGCACCACCGCAAGTTTATGCAAGCAACTGGCGATTATGTCGAAAACGGCAAGCGCATCAATGGCGTCACGCTTATGTTTTGGGGAGAATGGGAGCCACAATCTCATTACAATCTGATTAAATCCAGTAGTGGGGAATCCCACTATGTACACAAGCCCCTGCTTGATCTCAATGAATCAATTAGGGACAACAAAGGTCGCATACGTCAAAATACCGACCCCTTTGTTTTCGAAGATGCATTCTACTACCGTATATGCCAACAGATACGACGAACCGGCCCTACGCAACTGTCGTTTTTGGACATCGGCAGCATTGTGTTATTCGGTTCTCATGTGAATGGAAGATTCGTTTTGGACACAGTATTTGTTGTTGACGACAGTCGTGAATATCCAGACGTAGTGGATCCCAAAGAATTGAATGGTTTTGTCCCCAGTCAGTATTCCGAGATTGTTGGTATTGGCTTGAGGAATGAGGTTGGTGACAACAATGGCTGTGGTCGCTGCAACGCTAATACAACCAACCATCCTGTACATTTCCGCTGCTATCGAGGTGCCACTTTCGAAAATCGGGTGAACGGCATGTACAGCTTTGTGCCCTGCCGCTTGTCAGATAATGCACAGTGGTTTGAGAGACCAGTTCTAACGCCTAAAGATGTCGACTTTATCAGCGAAAAACAGTCACAGGGATTTAAACTTAAACGTGGTGTCAGCCTCGAAGAATCCTTTGCGGTATGGGAGAGTGTTCGAGAGGCGTGCCACAAACAAGGCTTTCTCGACGGAGTGAGGTTTTACTATGACGAAGTAAAAACAAATGTTGAACTATAAAAAACGATTACAATGAAGAAATCATTATTCACAATAGCATTCATTCTGATCAGTGCCATTTCAGCACATGCTTATGACTTTTCCGCAGTTTGCAGCACTGGACAGCGACTGTTCTATAAATACATCGGTGGTATTACTGGAACAACAGTAACAGTAGCACCCAACGAAGGGACATCCTTTTCAAATCCAGTTGGTGATATTGATATTCCAGAAACGGTGGCATGGGCTAATAGAACATATACCGTGGTTTCCATATCGACAAAAGCCTTTGACGGTTGCTCTGAAGTGACTAATGTTACGATTCCCAATTCCGTTGTAACTATCGGAGACAAATCTTTCTGTAATTGTTCCTCACTAATAAACGTTGATATTCCAAATTCAGTCATAAGCATTGGAGATAGTGCTTTTTGCAATTGTTCTTCACTTACTAGTATAACTATTCCCAACTCGGTTACATCTATTGGCAAGTATGCATTCTATAGATGCAGCAGCTTATCGAATGTCATCATATCCAACTCTGTTACGATTATAGAGGACTGCACTTTTGCCTTGTGTACTGGACTGGCAAGTGTGTATCTACCAAACTCTGTAACCTCCTTTGGTGGAGCAGCATTCTATGCATGCAGTGCCCTGACATCAGTCTATTATTCAGGGAGTATTGATGAATGGTGCCATATTGATTTTGGTTCATGGAACTTACATTCTGTAAATTCGAACCCGTTGTATTATGCCCATAACCTTTATATAAACGGTTCGCTTGTAAGAGATGTGGTAATACCTGCGGGTATTACTGAGATAAAGGACTATACTTTTTCCGGTGGCAGTTGTATAACATCCGTTACCTTCCCCGAATCAGTCACATCTATAGGCCATTTTGCATTCGAAAATTGTAGTGGTTTGACTAGTCTTAGTATTCCGGAAAACATTACCAAAATAGGAGAGTCTGCATTTCAGGGTTGCATCGGACTGACAGGAGAACTCAATATCCCCTTTAATGTTGATTCTATTGGAGATTGGGCGTTTAGGGATTGCGAAAACTTGACAACAGTCAATTACAATGCCACTAATTGTACCTATATGGGACGTTACGGATGTACCGTTTTTGAAGGATGTGCATTGCTAACAACGCTCAATATCGGTGCAACTGTGCAAGCAATTCCCAATGTGGCTTTTTACGGCTGCACCGGCTTGACAAGCGTAGCAATCCCCAGTTCATTGTCTTCCATTGGTGTGTCTTCATTCTACGGGTGTAATGGTTTGACAAATATTACAATTCCCAACTCAGTCACATCCATTGGCAATTCTGCATTCAGCCATTGCCTGGGTTTGATAAATGTTAGCTTCAATACCTCTAATTGTATAGGTGTTGGGATTTTCAAAGGATGTTCGGCACTCACCAACCTTACCGTGGGTGATAGCGTACAAAGGATTCCGGAACAAGCATTCTATGGCTGTAGTGGTATTGCTACACTCATTATCCCCAACTCAGTATTATCCATTGGCAATTCTGCATTCTACGGGTGCAGCAGCCTCTCATTGCTCGTTTTGGGCAATAACGTATCAACTATAGGAGACAACGCTTTTGACGGATGCTCTGTCTTGCTTGAAATCCACTCTAAAAACCCCGTTCCACCAACATTGGGAAACAATGTTTTTAACAGCGTGGCACCGGCCATCCCTGTTTATATACCATGTGGGCGTATGGCTCTCTATTCGTATAATTGGCCATACTTCTCAAATTTTATGGAATCTCCGGCATCATCTGTTACCGCTGTGTCGGCAGATGACTTGATGGGCACAGCGATGGTTACAACAACTCCAACTTGTACCAATCCAGTGGCAGTAGTGGAGGCTTATCCGAACAGCGGCTATCAATTTGATCATTGGAGTGACGGGGCAACAGACAATCCGTATTCATTCAATGTAAGCGAAGATATGAATATAACAGCCTATTTCTCGTCCATTGGTAGTCAGCCGACCACATATTATATAATCACCGCAGTGTCATCCAATCCGTCGATGGGCAGTGTCACAGGAGGTGGTACATACGCCGAGGGTTCGACTGTCACCTTGACGGCAACGCCCAATAATGGATATGCTTTTGCTCGCTGGAGAGAAGACAACAATACCGACAATCCCCGTACCATAACAGTTACGGGAGATAGAACATATACAGCCATATTCCAATATACCGGCGGCAGCGAGCCGCAGCAGTATCTCATCACCGTGGTGTCGAACAACCCCGACCGCGGCACAGTCTCGGGTGGCGGACTGTATGACGCTGGATCTGTGATAACCATTACCGCCGAGCCGTTTGCTGGTTACGAATTCGTGCAGTGGCAGGACGGCAACACCGACGGCTTCCGCACCATCACGGTCACCGGCGACGCCACCTATACCGCCTACTTCCGTGCTAATAACGGTATCGACGACATAGATATTGAACAGGTGAAAGTTTTTGCACGTGGCAACGAGATAGTCGTCTCGGGTGCTGGTGACAACGAGGTCATTGTCTATGACGTTCTCGGACGCATTCTTCACCGTGGTACGGCATACTACCCCATCCGTGTCCCCTCCCAAGGGCTCTATATGGTAAAGGTGGGCGAAGGTAAGCCTCAGAAGGTGATAGCGAATTATTGATATGAGTTGATTGGAGGATAGGATAGCGGCGCCAGCAGGCGCCGCATCGTTTTTGTGGCAATTGATATAAATAAGGTACAAACTTACATGTAAATTATACCGTGGCTATAACAGTTTAATGTTGATGGAAAATAGGGGTGCTTTAAAGTTTCGTCCACGAATGGTAGCTGCCCGACGGGCATCCTGTCGTTGATGGTGTCGACGAAGCATAGACCGTGGCACCGCAGTGGCGGCATTGGTAGGCATTGTCGCCAAACTTGGCTATACGTGTCCAGGAGTGGTAGCTCGATGACGGACAGCCCGTCGAGGAAGGTGACGACTCGCTGTAGAGTACAGCCCCGCAGTGGCGGCACATATACACCTGGTCGCCCACGTTGCCGAGGTTGGTCCATGAGTGGTACGACGATGCCGTGCAGCCGCTCGATGAAGGAGTGGAACTGCTGTGGACGATGGTGCCACAATGGCGGCACATATAGTTCTTGTCCGACGCTCCGCCGAGTTTGGTCCAGGAATGGTAGGAGGCTGCGGTGCAGCCCGAGGATGAGGGAGTGGAGCTGCAGTAGATGGTAGAACCGCAGTGGCGGCACTGGTAGGCGTTGCTGCCGAAGGTGCCGAGTTTGCTCCAGGAGTGGTAGGAAGAGGATGGACAGCCGGAAGAGGAGGGGGAAGACTCGTTATATATGATGGTGCCGCAGTGTCGACATTGGTATATAGTGTTGCCGAAGGTGCCGAGGTCGGTCCATGAGTGGTATGACGCAGACGGACATCCCGTAGTTGTGGGCCTGTGGTCGGCTGTCACCAGCGAGCCGCAGTGGCGACACAGGTAGTTGTGCGGCGACTGCGACGTCTGCATCGCCAGACAGGCGGCGAAGCACAAGACGACAACTATTGGCTTAAGGAACTTCATAATAGGAGTTTCTTACAGAAAATACCAGCAGAGTCGTAGTCCGGCATAGTAGTTGCGGAAGTTGGGCACGTCGGTAGCGGTGGAGTTGGCTATTGGGTTGAACTGATAGCGCCAGAAGACAGACATGTCGAGGCCGTAGAGACGTACGCCGAGAGCCCAGTTGAGGCCGAACTGGTTGCGGTTGACATAGCCCCACGAGGGGTGCTCGTGGAGGATGCCGCCTTTGCAGAGGCGAGAGTAATAGAGTCCGATGTCGGCATGGATGAGTCCAATCTTGGTCTTGGTCTGGAAGACAGCCCAGAGAGGGAAGGTGAGGGCTTCCTGGTAGTAGAGTTTGCTGCGGTTGTAGAAGTCAGACGAGTGGGGGTATTTAGCCAAGGACCATCCGTACATGGCGTCGAGACGGAGTGCAAACCAGTTGAAATTATATTGGAAAGTGAGACCGGCGTCGAAGGCAAAGCGGCTGCGGCCGTCCATGGCACTGCCCCGAGGGGCATGGAGCCAGCTGGAGCCGAGGTCGAGGTCAATGCCCATCTCGAAACCTTTGGGATTTACCTGATGTTTTTTGGCTACGCGGCCCGAGGAACGGAACATCTCGTCGTCGGAGACTTGGAGAGTGAGACGAGAGAGGTAGTCCGTGACGGTGCTGAGACCTTGGTAGTCGATGAGTTCCGGGTCATCCTCTGGTTTGTGGTAGGGCGATTTGACGCCGGTTGTCACGGCGAGAGTGGGAACTCCTTTCTCGGCAAATCCCTGAGTGTCGGTGGCAGTGAATACAGAAGTCTCATAGCGTTTGAGTTTCAGTTTGACACCGAGGAGTTCTGCGGCCTCCTTGAGGAGTTTGTCGCCTTTGTTGATGGTGCCGGAGCCTTGGAGAATGAGTTTGCCGCTCTGTTTGTACCAGCCCACCATGTCCACGCTCATCATAAGGCAAACCTTCTTGATGCGTTTCTCGGCAGCGAGGCGTTCTGCCATATAGTTAGAGCCGAGGAGTCCGAGTTCCTCGCCGTCGAAGTTTATGAAGATGACGCTGCGTTTGAGTTTGTCCTTATGCTGGGACAGCTGGCGGGCAATCTCGATGACGGACACAGTGCCCGAGGCGTTGTCGTCGGCACCGTTATACACTTTCCCGTTCTTTACACCCAGGTGGTCGTAGTGGGCACCGATGATGATATACTCGTCGCGGAGGGCGGGGTCGGAGCCCGGAATCCATGCCACGATGTTGTTATAGGTGCGGCCCATGCCGAGCAGGTTGTTGGTGAACGGCTGCATATAGCCCGAAGAGTAGAACGGCTGTATGCCCATTTCTTCATATTGCTTGACGATGAGCTCGGCAGCTTTGCGAGCGTCGTCGGAGCCGCCGAGACGTCCGCGGAGAGAGTCGGAGGCGAGATAGTAGAGGTTTTCCTCGAGACGTTGCTGCTGGCTTTGTGCAAAAGCGGCAAAAGCGAGAGCCAAGAGGGTCAGCGAGAGAAAGAGACGTTTCATAAAGGTTGAAATTTATTGGATTAATAGTATTTTATTATTCTTGTTATCGTTTGTTCCGATTCGTCGGAGAAGGCAGTCTTCTTGATGACGTTGCCTTTGGGAGAGGTGGTGGAGGTGGCGTTTTCGCCGGTGGGGAAGACGAAACGGCAGGAGCGCCAGTTCTTCTCGTCGTCATAGTCGGAGTAGAAGCAGCGCCAGATGGCCGGGCGTTGCATGGAGAGCCCCGAACGGGTACAGCTGACCGGGTCGCCGTTCTTGTCGTATGTGTAGCGGTTCTTTATCTGATAGACCATCTCGTCGCCTACGAAACGGGTTTCCTCGTCCTCGAAGAGCTGGTGCTTGTTGTTGTAGCGGTGCTCGATTATGGATTTGTTGTTGCCGTTGATGGTGGTAACCTTGAGGTTTACGAGATAGGCGCTGTCGTCGTAGCGTTCCTCGCGGACAGAGGAGCGGGAGTCGGTATGGTAAGAAGTGGTAACGGTCTTGGTCTCAATCTTGGGAGGCTCCTTGGCTTCCTTCTTGCGTTGTTCCTCCATCCGTTTCTGGAGGACAGGAGATACGGCACGAGGTTTGCCGGCAGCCGAGTCGGCAGCGGCAGCTTCGGCATCGCGTTCAGATTGGGACTTGAAATAGGTGTAAGAGAAAGAGACCTTGGAGGGGAGTTGGCCCGAAGGGTCGTGGAAGACGATGGCGAGGGAGTCGCCGCGAGAGTTGTAGGAATAGGTAGAGAAAGCCTGCTGGCCGTTTTCGGCAGAGTAGGTTCGTTTGGTGGTGCGACCCGATTTCTTGTCGAAAGAGTAGAGTGTGTCGTTGATGCCGTTGCGAGGAGAGAAGACCTCGTCGTGGGAGCGAGTCCAGATGACGTTGTCGTAGCGGTCAGTGGCGGTCTGGCGCTCGAAAGAAGTCTTGCGGAGGAGGTGGTTGTATTTGTCGAAGACAGCCTGCCAATGCGAGAAGAGGAGAACCTCTTCGTGGTTGTGGCCGCCGCGGACGAGGCGGTAGAATCCAGCCATCCGTCCGTCGGCATTGTAGTTATACATGCGCTGGTCGGCGATGTCGTTGTCGTCGGTGCCGAACATGAGAGTCTGTTCGAGGGTGCGGCCGGAGCGAGAGAAAGAGAGGAGAGTGCGGGAAGCGAAGTTCTTGTCGGCATCCCAATGGGCCTGGTTGACCGATTTGACGTTGCCGCGCAGGCGGAAGTCGTCGCGGTCCGAGCCAATGGGGAAGAGGAGCTGAGCCGAGGCACTTCCGTGGAGCAGGAGCAGGAAGAGAAGAAGTGCGGCGAGGAAGGAGCGGTTGGTGTTGTTCATCGGGGAAAGTTATTTAAGTTTAGACAATGCACGGCCGAGGAAGTCGAAGCATCTGGTGAAGCGGTCGTTGGGGACGAAGTCGCCCGGGCCGCTGACGCCGTCAATCTCGATGGTGGAAACCACCGAGCCACTGGCAGCCTCTTTTACCGTGATCTCGCCCCAGCAGCGGACGTAGAACTGACCCCACATGCCACCGCTTTGGCGCCATTCGAGGTTGGAGAGTTTTATCTCGATGAGGTATTTTGCCCCGTCGGCAGAGCCGGAAACTTGGAGACCGGGAGTCTTGGCGTTGAAGCCTTCGATAAATCCGTTGAGCGACATGGAGGAGCGAGTTTCAAAGTCGTTGCCCGACCATTTTACAAAAGGCTCCTCCTCTTCCCACTGGGCAGAGGAGAAATCGAGGGTTACCGCGGCTTTGACAGATTCCTTGAGGAAGTCACTCGTTCCCGACTTTAGTTTCAGTCCCCCTTTGGCGAAGGCAGTGCACGCCAGCAGAGCCAAGGCTATGAAGATGACAGTCTTTTTCATAGTTGCTTATTGTTAGTAATCAAGAGATTAGCGGACGATGTTGAGCACGTCAGAGAGTTTCGGGGTGAGGATGATCTCGGTGCGGCGGTTCTGTGCCTTGTTGGCAGCCGAGTTGTTGGCGACCTTGGGAGCGAACTCGCCGTGGCCGCAAGCCTCAATGCGTGCCGGGTCGATCTTGGAGCCGTACTGAAGGAGGAGCTTGGTGATGGCGGTGGCGCGCATGACGCTGAGGTCCCAGTTGTCCTTGATGTCGGTGCGTCCGTTGTAGGCGTCGTTGTCGGTGTGACCTTCGACGAGGATGTCGAGGTCGGGATTAGCCTCCAGGACCTTGGCGAGTTCCTTGACGGCGGTCACGCCTTCCTGAGAGACCTGCCAGGAGCCCGAAGCGAAGAGGAGCTTGCTTTCCATGGAGACGTAAACCTTTCCGTCCTTGGTCTCGACGGCGATGCCCTTGTCGGCGAAGCCGAGGAGAGCGTTGGTGACGGCGTTACGAATGTTCTCGACCTCTTTCTCCTTGGCGGCGAGAGCAGCGCGGGCTGCGGCCTCTTTCTCCTCGAGGGCCTGCTGTTTGGCGAGGAGTTCCTGTTCGCGGGCGTTGAAGGCGGCTTCCTTTTCGTTAAGTTCCTGAGTACGAGCGTTCAACTCTTTGCGAGCCTTGGCGAGGTCGCGGCTGGTGCCGGAGAGTTGCTGCATATAGTTTTCCATGGTTGTGTCGTAGTTGTGTCGGGCGCTCTCAAGTTGTTTCTTGAGGTTGGCGGCACGGGTCTCGCAGTCGTTCTTAGCGGCGGTAAGTTCTTGAACCTCAACGGTGAGAGCTTGGTTCTGGCGTTGGAGTTCGGCGTTTTCGTCCTTGATTTCCTTGAGTTCGCGCTTGGCGAGGTTTTTGTCCTTGGTGGCTTCGCGGTAGCGGGCGTCGAGGTCTTCGTATTTGCCGAGAGTTACGCACGAAGAGAGGAGGAGGCAGGAGAGACCTGCAATGATGGCTAACTTTTTCATAGATATATCTTTTTTTGTTTTTGCTTATAAATATAATGTATAACGGAGGGAATTGTGTTTTATTGTGTGGAGAGGTAAAAAAAATTGACTTGAGAAATGGAAAAAAATAAAAAAAATGTTGAAAAAAGTTTTTATATTAAAAAAAGTTTGTATCTTTGCAAACTCATTAAGTGTGTAAAAATGGATCGAAAAGTCGATACGAGGATACAGTTTAGCGGCTTAAAGCCAGGGACTTACGAGTTCAGTTACGAGCTGGACGGTGAGTTCTTTAAGGGCTTTGAAAACGCTGAATTGAGCGACGGGAGGGTGGATTTTGAGGTAAAATTGGAGAGGAAGGAGCGGTTGATGATGTTCGATTTTCGGTTCAAGGGAGAAGTGGAGACAGTGTGCGACAGGTGTCTGGGACCGCTGACGGTGGAGGTGGAAGGCGAGGAGACGCTGTGTGTGAAGTTTGGGGAGGACAGCAGGTCGGAGGACGAGAATGTGGTGTTTCTGCCGGAGAGTGCGTACGAGATAGATTTGGGGCAGAACATGTATGAGTATGTCGTGGTGGCGATGCCGATGGTGCATTATCATCCGACGGGGGAGGACGGGAAGCCGATGTGCGACCCAGAGATGCTGAAATACATAGGGACGGAAGAGGAGTCCCAGGAAAAACCGGCTGACGTTGCCGACCCGAGGTGGGAGGCGCTGAAAGCTCTAAAAGATGAAAATAAATAAATAAAAAATAAATAATTATGCCACATCCAAAACACAGATTCTCACAGACGAGAACTGCCAAGAGAAGAACTCATGACAGTTTGGAGAAAGCTCAGCTGACCACTTGCAGCAACTGCGGTGCTCAGGTAATGTATCACCATGTATGCCCCGAGTGCGGTTACTATCGCGGTAAACTCGCAATCGAGAAGAAAGGTGAGGCATAAGTGAGCTTTCGGCGACCGGCTGCGGCTGGTCGGAAAGAAACGAATCGGGACGGAAGGAATTCCGCCCCGATTTTGTTTTGTCAGGGGGCAGGGGAGGAGGAAGGGGGAAAAAGGGCTGGATTGGGGTTAATACGTTGAAATAGAGTGGAGTATGTTTTTGTAACAAAAATTGCAAAAAAATTGGTAGAGGGGCAAAAACCGGCTTTGGCTAACTTGCTGACACATAGGACACAAGTGGGTATCAACTCTATGGTAAGTCTATGTTTTTTTTTAGTAATCAGTAGCCAGTAATCAGTGGTCAGTTGGCGGTGGGGTATTGGACGGAGAAAACATGGAGGAAATATGGAGGGGATATGGAGGAACTGGGGTGGGGAGAGAGGGGAGTTGGAGGGGTTGTGGCAAATGGGGTTAGGGGGTTGATAATTAGGGAATTGGGATTGGAGTTGTGAATTTTTAACTAAAAAAATTTGCGCTATATATAAATAATGTGTATTTTTGCAGTCGTAATTGTTTGAAAATAAAAATACATAACAATATGAAAAAGTTGTACTTAATGATTGTTTTGTGCATACTCGGGATGGGATATGCGCAAGCGCAGCAGATTTATTCCGTTAGGACGAGTGATTTCTCGTCGATACAGCTGACGCTGACGGCTCCGGTGCCGACGGTCGCGACGACGAGTTACATGGATGTGGACTATAATGTGCTGCAGATGCAAGGCTTTGCCGAGACACACACTGTCGGCGAACCGTCATTGCCACAATTTGGTCACATGCTTGAGATACCGCTCTGCGATGGAGTGAGGGTCAAAGCCGAGAACGCCCGTTACGACACCCTCGACGGGACTGTCTTGGGACTGACCACCAAAATTATGCCGGTTCAGCGTCCGCGTACTAAGAGTGACAACTCGCCGCTCACACTGGCAATGAACAACGTCACTTATGCCACTGACGCGCTGTACGGAGAGGAACTGGTGACGGTCTCTCCAGTTGGAGTTGCCCGCAACCAGAACTTGGCAGTGCTGCATTTCGCGCCGGTGCAGTACAACCCGGTGACGAACCAGATCGTTGTTTGCCGTAGCGTGGATGTGACGGTAACGTACGTGAACGCTGACCAGGAGGCCACACAGGAGATGCAGGTACTTCACTATTCGCCCGCCTTCGCCGCAGCGGCCACGATGAACACGTTGCCCCGCAAAGAGGCCGTCAACCAAAACGCACCCATCCGCATGCTTGTGGTGGCCGGAAGTACCTTCAGCGGCAATGCCGACCTCACAAGCTATATCAACTGGAAGAAGCGCAAAGGATACCTCATCGATGTGGTTTACACCAACGACGCCAACGTGGGAACCACCACTACCACCATCGCTGCCTACATCAAGTCGCAATACACCAACGCCACCACCGAGAATCCTGCACCGACATTCGTGATACTCGTCGGCGACGCCGCCTCGTCGGTAAGCAGCAACGCGACCCCGACAGGGGCCTTGGTTCCAGCATTCTCCACTCAGATTTCCGGTGGTATTATGCAAGGTAACACCAACGAGCACCCGACCGACCTGTATTACTACACCTGGACAGACGGCGACTATGTTCCGGACTGCTACTACGGCCGTTTTTCCGCCAGGACTGCAACAGATCTGGCGAACATTATAGAAAAGACGTTAACATACGAGCAATACTCGTTTGGCGATCCTAGTTTTATCAACACCGCTGTCATGACGGCAGGCTATGACTCCTATTGGGGAGCTAGAAATGGTGACCCGACCCATAACTACTGCATTGCCAACTACGTAAATGGCTCAACACCCTATCCATTCGACAACGTCTATTTCTACATCAACAATGCCTCCAACAGCGTCACAACTTCGATGAACGCGGCCAACGTGACCGTCACATCTCACAACAATGGAAGTTCAACCACTGCGGCCACTATCCGTAACAGATATAGCGCAGGCTCCGGCTGGATCAACTATACCGCCCATGGAGATACCAACATGTGGTATCAGCCTGAGTTTACCTCTACCCAGGTGGGTTCGATGACCAATAATGACAAATATGGAGTTATGATTGGCAACTGCTGCCTCACCAATACTTTCACACGTCCCTCATGCTTCGGCGAGACCCTGCTTCGCAAAGCAAAGGCCGGCGCCGTTGCCTATATAGGCGGCAGCGATTACACATATTGGGACGCAGACGTATGGTGGGCTGTCGGTTACCGTGCCAATATTAGTGCCACGATGGCCACCACATACAACTCAAGCTATGTTGGAGCATACGACTTGATGTGTCATACACATGGCGAAGCACAGAATACCTGGCACACCACGCTTGGTGCTATGGTCTGCGCAGGAAACAACGCTGTAACCGTAGGATGCAATACCGAGTCGGGTGCAACGGATTACAGACAGTACTACTGGGAGATTTACCACATCATGGGCGACCCGTCGATCACTCCGTGGCTCTCCGCTCCTGACGATATGACCCTCACGGTGGCTTCCACTATCACCGCAGGAACCACCTCGCTGGAGGTTACCGCGGTGCCATACGCATACGTGGCTATGACGACCGGCAGCGACGAATACTCATTGGTGGCAGCCGCCTTTGCCAACGCCTCTGGAGTTGCCACGCTGGAGTTGCCGAGCGACCTGGCAGTGGGAACATACGAAGTGGTTGCTTCGGCCCAGCAGTACAAGACCGCTTTCGCACCGGTGAGCGTGATAGTGCCCGCCGGCCCATACGTGCTGGCCAACGAAATCACAGAAGACAGTCCGCTCTATGTGGGACAGGGGACCACTTACACCCTGGAACTGGAGAACGTGGGAACCCAGGCAGCCAACAATATCACGATAAGCTTTACGTCGAACAATCCGCTGGTGACGGTGGTGGAAGGCACGGCAAGCGTTAGCTCGATGAATGCGTCGGCCACACAGACGTTGAACGGAGTGTTCAGCGTGCAAGCCGATGCCAGCTGCACCGACCAGATGCCTGTGCAGCTGACGGCAACCGTAAGCTGGACCGGTTGTGAGCAGCCGGCAGTGGCCCGCCTGAACACGGTGGTCAACGCACCCAAGCCGGTGGTGACGTACACTTGGAACCCCACGCGCATAGCCCCCGGCGGCAGCGCAGTGTGCAACGTGACGATGACCAACGAAGGCCACATGGCTATGGATAACGTGACGATGACATTTACCGAGGACTTCCCGCTGGTAGAAGTTACCGGCGGTCCCAATACATTCAACCTGGCAGTCGGTGGCACGGTGAACTACAGCTACACCGCCACGGTGGATGCGCAGATGCCCGACAACGTGACGATACCGTTCAATCTGAATGTGGCCAACGAGAGCTACAACTACAGCGAAGAGCTGAGACTGCTCGTCAGCGCAACCTCCAATGGCGACAACTTCGACGATGGCGACGTGAACGGCTGGACCGGCGGAACCTATCCGTGGGTGGCAACCAACGCCCAGTATCATTCTGCCAGCTACAGCATGAGATCCGCCAACAGTTTGAGAAACAGCAGAACTTCGGAGATGTCGTACACCTATAGTTCGGATATCGCCGACAGCGTAAGGTTCTACTACAAGGTCTCGTCGGAAGCTAATTATGATTTCTTCTATTTCTATATCGACGGTGAAGAGCAGACCCTTCCCTCCGGCAATTCAGGCGAGGTGGACTGGACATACGCCGCCTACGCTGTTGCGGCCGGTTCGCACACCTACAAATTTGCATACGTGAAAGACTATAGCACGACGAGCGGCAGCGACTGCGCCTGGGTTGACGATGTGGTGTTCCCGACGACAGCCACGGCGTTGCAGACAGCCCGCAGCGAGCAGGTTTGCCAGAACGGAAGCTATACGCTGAACGGAGCTGCGGTGAACACTTCGACAGTTGGAACACAGTATCTGATTGAGAATCTGACGAGCGGCACCGGTAATCTGGTAGAGCTGAACGTGGTAGGCACCATAGAGTCGGCACCGATACCGATGGAGGCCTGCGGCAGCTATACCTGGAACGGCACCGACTACACCACTAGCGGCAACTACACCTACAACGGCACATCGGTGGCAGGCTGCGACAGTGTGGCAACACTGAACCTTACTATCCTGCCCATCTACACCATTACCTATATGGCCAACGGCGGCAACGGCACGATGGCTGCACAGGAAGTCTGCAGCGGCGAGACGGTCAACCTGACCGCTAACAGCTTCACCAATGCCAACGCCACCTTCGCCGGCTGGGCCACTTCGGCCAACGGCTCTGTGGAATATGCCGACGGCGCTGAGGTTACCGTTACCGGCAATATGACACTCTACGCCATCTGGAATATCAGCTGCACCGACCAGACCGCTACAGTCACAGTGACCGAATGCGGCAGCTACACCTGGTACGGCACCGAGTACACCACCAGCGGCACATACACCCACACCGTGGAGAATGCAGTGGAAGGCGGATGCGACAGCATCTATACCCTGAACTTGACCATCAACCCGATACCCGAGGTGAACATCAGTGGCAATATTGCCATCACGATAGGCAACAGCACCACACTGACCGCCAGCGGAGCCACCAGCTATGAGTGGAATACCGGAGCCCATACGGCATCGATAACCGTGTCGCCCAGTTCTTCGACCACATATACCGTAACAGGAACAACCGCTGGCTGCGAAGGAACAGCCAGTGTGACGGTGAACGTGTCGGCAGCAGGTACCACCTACGGCACAATTACGGCAACGGCATGCGACAGCTATGAGTGGTATGGTGACATCTACACTGCGAGCGGCAACTATACCCACACTTTGACAGGTGCTAACGCTCAAGGGGCAGACAGCGTGATAACACTTGTGCTGACCATCAACAACAGTGTGAACACGACCGAGACCGAGACGGCATGCGACAGCTATGAGTGGTATGGCACCACCTACACTACGAGCAATACCTACACCCATAATGGTACAACCGCTGCCGGTTGCCCCCAGACCGAGACCCTCGTTCTGACCATCAACCATAGCACCAGCGTCACGGAGACCGAGACGGCTTGCGACGGTTATACCTGGAGCGTTACCGGCGAGAGATACACGGCTACCGGTACGTACAACTATACAGGAGTCAATGCGGCAGGTTGCAGCGACACAAGGACGTTGAACCTGACCATCAACCAGAGCACCAGTTCGTCGGAGACCCTGACCGAGTGCGACAGCTACACCTGGAACGCCAACCATCAGACCTATACCGAGAGCGGAGTGTATACCTATACCACTACCAACGCTGTAGGATGCCCCAATGTGGCCACGCTGAACCTGACCTTGTTGCAGTCCACCACCGCGGAGGAAAACTATCAGGGATGCGACCGTTACAGCTGGCATGGCGAGACCTACACCACGAGTGGCGACTACACCTACACCACAACAGCGGCCAACGGATGCTCCAATATCATAACCCTCCACCTGACCTTGGGCTACAGCACCACTTCAGTTGATGTGGAGGAGGCCTGCGACAGCTACACTTGGGATAACGGGATAACCTACACCGCCAGCACCGAGGTTCCCACAATGACCAGCACCAATGCCGAAGGTTGTCCCGAGACCATCACGCTGCACCTGACCATCAACCGTTCGGCTACGACCTCGCTTGTAGGAGAAGTGGCAGTGGGCGAGATATATAATGCAAACGGATTCTATGCAGGACCTTACAGCGAGACCGGTTCCGAAGTCTTGACACAGAATCTTTACACTGTCAACGGATGTGACAGCACGGTGACACTGACGCTTTATATCACCCAGGGACAAGGTATCGACGATGTTGAGACGTTCAATATGTCGCTGTATCCCAACCCGGCGAGCAGTATGGTTACCGTGGCAGTGGAGAACGCTGCACAGGCGGAACTCGCCATATACGATATCTACGGTCGTAAGCTGGATGTTGTAAAGGTAGAGGGAGAAGAGACGGTGATAGACCTTGGACAATATGCCAAGGGAGTTTACTTCGTGCGCCTTTACAGACAGGGCGAGCTTATGGGAACTTCCAAGTTTGTAAAACAATAAAGCAAAAGAGATGAATGAGGGGCTGGCGCGGCAACGCCGCGTCAGCTTTCTTTTTTCAGAGAAGCGACAGTCCGATGGCAAAGGGAATGGGGTTCTGGAAGCGTTGCCGCAAGTTGATAGGTAAGTCCTATTTCGGCTTGTTGAGTATTCTTGTGGGATTGGCTTCGGGTTTGGCTGCGGTAGGTCTGAAGACGGCAGTCCACTGGGTCAACGAGACGTTGCTCGGATGGAGTTGGCAGGGACACACGGGAGGCGGAGTACTGATGGTGGTATATCCTGCCATCGGTATAGGATTGACGATGCTCTTCGTGAAATATGTAGCCAAAGGGCAGATGGGACACGGAATACCCGATGTGCTGCTTTCGATGTCGCGAGGAGGAAGCCTTCTGCCACGCAAGAACATGTACACCTCGTTGGTGGCCTCTACACTCACGGTGGCATTTGGTGGCAGTTGCGGACTTGAAGCCCCGATAGCCTCCACCGGAGCAGCCATGGGTTCCAACGTGGGACGGAGATTTGGACTTGAAGAACGCAAGATAAGGCTGTTGCTCGGCTGTGGAGCAGCCGGAGCCATAGCAGGCATATTCAAGGCCCCTATAGCAGGAGTGCTGTTCGTCGTGGAGGTGCTGATGATAGACCTTACGAGAACTTCGGCAATCGCATTGCTGCTTTCGTCGCTCAGCGCCTCGGCGGTGGCCTATTTCCTTATGGGTACCAATGTGCAATTTGCTTTCAAGGTCAGTGACCTCTTTTCGCTGAACGATGTTCCCTATTATCTCATACTCGGCGTGGTGTGCAGTTTCAGCTCGCTCTATTTTCTGAAGATGACCGACTGGGTGGAGACTTCCTTGGTGAAACTGAAGTCGAAGATAATACGCTTTGTGTTGGGTAGCTTGATACTGGGTGTCTTTATCTATTTCTTCCGTCCGTTGTTTGGAGAAGGATATATATGGCTCACGCAGTTGCTCAACGGAGAGGGACAGGAAGTGGTCAACGACAGTTTTGTGGCGCGTTTCGGAGAAGGGCATTGGGTGGTGATAATAGCGTTGCTGCTGCTTGTGTTGCTGAAGCCTATAGCCACCTCGCTCACTATAGGAAGTGGGGGAGTTGGAGGAACCTTCGGACCGTCGTTGGTCATGGGAGGACTGACAGGATATCTGGTGGCATACGTTATGCACCAGTTGGGCTTTGCCGCTCCAGACCCGGCGACGATGGCGCTGATAGGGATGGCGGCAGTGATGACCGGAGTGATGCAGGCACCATTGATGAGTACATTCCTTATAGCCGAAATTACGGGTTCATACCTCTTGATGGTGCCGTTGCTGCTGTGTTCGGCAGTCAGTGCCGTATGTGTCCATCCGTTTGAGAAACATAGTATCTATGCCCGCAAACTGGCAAAGCAGGGCAACCTGCTGACCCACGATAAAGACGCATCGGCATGGCAACTTATCAATATGCGGTCGCTGATTGAGACCAACTTTGTGATAGTGCGTCAGGGCGACAAGTTGCGAGACTTGGTAGAAGCAATAAAATATTCCAAACGCAACCTGTTTCCAGTGCTTGACGGCGAAGATAAGTTCCAGGGAGTAATCGTGCTTGACGATGTGCGCAAGATCATCTTCTCGCCCGAATTATATGACAAATATACCGTTGAGGACCTTATGCAGCCCTATAGCGACCTCGACGTGGTGCACCTGAGCGACCAGCCCCAGGAGGTGGTGGAGAAGTTCAAGATAGGAAACAGGTATAACCTGATAGTCCTTGACGACGACGAACGTTATGTAGGATTCCTTTCGAGAGCCAACACCTTTTCAGCCTATCGCCAGTTTATCTCACAGACATCGGAAGAATAAAGAATACCCGAGTGATGTAAGATACCAAAGAGCACCTTGAAAAAGGTGCTCTTTGGTTGCTCCAACAGAACGCCATGAGGCTGGCACGCACCGAGACGAACATCGCCTACCGCACAGCGGACTACGACCGGCAGCAGGACCTCGACTTCGTGGTCGGCATTGAGGTACACCTCAGCGGTAACCATACGTGCAAAGGGGTGAAGGGGGAGTTCCACGACATCTGCGACGAGCTGCAAGGACGCTACCCCAAGGACTTCAAGTTCACGGGCTGGCACCCCAACTGCCGTTGCTACACCACCACCATACTCAAGACACCCGAGGAATTCAAGGCCGACGAGGAGAGGATAATGAGAGGCGAGGAGCCGACCGAGGAAAGCCGGAACCAGGTGACCGACGTGCCTAACAACTTCAAGCGGTGGTTGGAGGAGAACGAGGAGAGGATAGCCAATGCCAGGAGACTGCCCTATTTCCTACGTGACAACGGCGTGCGGACAAATGGAGGGTATGAGTTGAAGACGTTCAACCAGCCTGAGAGTGTTGTATCGACTACACTACTATCATCAATAAACCTATCTGAGAGAATCAAGGAGTATGAACGATACATCAAAGATAAAGAGTATAAAGACGTGGAGATAGACAGGGAAACGGGCGGTCTTAAGGCAACGAGTGTGAAACATAAAGAACATAAAAATGACAAGGCTAAGTACTTCTCGGAAAAGTTGACTGGTGACGAACTCGAAAAGGAATTCCAGGAAGAAGCATTTAAGAGAGGGCATAGTGTTGTCTTTCTCGCAGAGTCAGACACCGAAGTTGCCCTGGATATGCTGCTAGACGGAGAACTTATGGACCTTGTATCTGTCACAAATAATTCAAAAAACTTTAAGTGTCAACTTGGACGAAAAGACAAACAGCTTAGATCATATAATAAATTGCATAATCAGGAGAACAATTCTGTTTGCATGTGGTTTCATGAACCATCATACTATGATATAAGCAAAGTTTATGACGGTATACGCTTGCTAAAGGAATATCAAGGTAACACTCAAATTAAGAGAGTTTATGTATTGATTAAAGGAGGCAAAGAGATAATCGTTATAGACATATAATAAACGGACAGCCAGCGAGGGTTGTCCGTGTCGTACGGCATCGGAGCGTTGCCGCTCCCACACCAATCACGAGTGCAAAGATACACACTTTTTTTATTCCTACCAAATATTTTTGAAAAATAATTTGTAAACAACATAAAACCAATTGAATAAAATTTAACAAATACTATCACAAACGACCTAATATAGACCTTAAAATCGGTTCATCAATTAGATTTTGAGATTATGGCACAACGCCAAAACGGGGAACAATAGCCAGCACAAAACCACAAGAACACAGGGAATTAGTGGTAGGGTTCGTGTAAAAATGAGACTTGAACCCTATTGGAAATCAGCGACATAAAAAATACTGAAATAACTTTTGTGTTAATTTTGCGTAGAATCAATATTTTTCGTATATTTTTGCGCAAAATTTACATGACATGTACGATACAATTTTAGAACAGCTGAAGACCAAATTTCCTGGGGTCAGCGAAGACATCCTGGGCAGGGTCGCCAAGAAGTTGGCCGGGACTGCCAAGACGGAAGACGAGGTAAAGACCGCCGTTGACGGGGTTACCTTCCAACAGTTACTTGAGAGCTATGGCGACAGCCGAGCCAACGACGCCACCAAGACCGCCGTGATGAACTACGAGAAGAAACACGGCCTCAAGGACGGCAAAGTGGTGATTTTGGGATGAGTGTTGTTTATCTGTAGTTTTTTTGTTGTCCTACCAGGATTCGAACCTAGACAAGCAGAACCAAAATCTGATGTGCTACCATTACACCATAGGACAATCGCTTTTGTTGCTTAAAAGCGGGTGCAAAGGTACGAACTTTTTTTATACTGACCAAAAAAAAGTTTTAGAAGGCTATTATACAGCCTGTTGTGAGGATATGAAAAAGCGAGGAGGCAACCCTGAAGTCGCCTCCTCGCTCTGTTTTCTGACCGAAATTAGTTCAGTGCTATTTGGTTGAGATTACCAGGTAATCGGTATATTTCCAGAACTGCTCCACGTTCAGGATTCTGATGTAGGAGACAATCGAGGAGTTGTCGGGATCATTGACAATCTCGTAAGAAGCTTCGGGGTGAGTGGATACCAGACGAGCTTTCTTGGCGTTGACCGTGATGGTCTTCACCTGGGTGCGGTCAATCTCGGTGAAGAGGCTCTGCTCCATGTCGGTGGTGATTTTCTGACGACGTTTGGAGATGCCTACCTTGTCGATGATGCCGGCAGATTTGAGGTCTTTGTATGAGCCAACCACATAGTAAGCCTTGTTGGCTTCTGCTATACGCTGAGCGATGGTGTGGTCTTTCTCCTCGTTGGCTGCGGTAAGGTCAGCAACGTTCTGGTTGAGAGTTTTGATGGTTGCATTCTTGGACTGCAGTTCGGCGTTGAGGTCAGCTATCTGCTGCTCCTGCTCGGCGATACGTGTCTCGAGTTTGGTGACGAATTCCTGCAACTCTTTGTTTTTCTTGTTGGCGGCACCCAAACGGTTGTTGAGGCTGGCAATCTTTGCCTTGTTGTCGGCGAGGAGGCTCTCGATGCTGTTGATCTGCTCCTGGATCTTGCCTTTCACGTTGGTGTTACCTTCGCCATCGCGACGCATCTCTTGCACTGCACCGTAGGTGCTGCTAACTTGTGCCAAGTTGTCTTCTATGGCGTTGAGGGCTGCGAAGATAGAATCAATCTCGCCGTCCTTTTGGGATACTTGCTCGAGGAGGTCACCATTCTCTTGGCGCAGTTGCTCAAGCTCTTTCTGGTTGCAAGCGGTGAAGCACAGAGTCACCACTGCCAGACTTAACGTTAAGAATAGTTTTTTCATTTTTTTTACCTTTCTTTTATTTATTGTACAATTATTTTTCAAAAAACTCGTTATATATAACGTAAAACTAAAAGAAATATTACATAAATATGAAAAAATATTTTTTAATTTCGATTTTAACCATGGCAATAGCAGTAGTCAGTTCGTTGAAAATCAGTGCACAGGACAATGTTTTGTTGTCCGATTGGCAGACCCCTTATCAGACCCCTCCGTTCTCTAAGATAAAGATTTCCGACTACGAGCCGGCTATAAAAGTTGCCCTTGAAGAGGCGTATGCCGACATTGACCGCATAGCCAACCAGAAGGAGAAGCCCACCTTCGAGAATACCATTACCGCTATAGAGCTGGCGGGAGAGAAGCTTACCCGAATCAGTAATATACTCTTCAATCTCAATGAGTGCAACAGCAGCGACGAGATGAATGCAATCGTAATGAAGTTTTCTCCAGAACTCACGCGATACAGCAATAGTGTTACGATGAACGAGAAACTCTTTGCCCGAGTGAAGAAACTATACGACAGCAGAGCCAAGCTCTCTCTCACCACCGAGCAGGCCACCCTCTTGGAAAATACGTACAGAGGTTTTACCAAGCACGGTATCAACTTGTCCAAAAAAGACAAGAAAACCTATATGCAGAATGCCGAGGACTTGTCGCGTCTTACCATCTGGTTTAACCAGGACGTCCTTGGCGACAACAACAACTACACGCTGCATGTTACCGACAAGAAAGACCTGAGAGGTCTGCCGGAGAATGTGGTAGCCGCCGCAGCCCAGGAGGCAAAGGACCGCAATCTCGAGGGTTGGGTGTTTACCCTCGACTATCCCTCGGTAGGCCCATTCCTGACCTATGCCGACAACCGCGATCTGCGCGAGCAGATGTGGAGGGCGTACAACAGCCGTGGAAATAGAGCCAACAATAACAATAATACCGATATAATACGCCAGATCAGCAGACTCCGTATGGAGCAGGCCCGTCTTCTCGGATATCCCAACTATGCAGCCTATGCCCTCAGCGACAAGATGGCGGAGAATGTGGACAATGTTGCGAAATTTATGCAAGATTTGCAGAATAACGCATTGCCGGTGGCCAATAGCGATGTCAGGGAGGTGATGACCTACGCTGCCGACCACGGAGCCAACTTTCAGCTTCAGCGCTGGGATTTCGGCTACTATAGCGAGAAGCTGAAACAGGAGAAATACAGTTTCGATGCCGAACTGCTGCGTCCCTATTTCCAATTAGAGAAAGTGCGTCAGGGTATCTTTGACCTCTATGGGAGGCTCTATGGTATTACCTTCCGCCAGTCTTCCACAATTGAGGTGTATCATCCTGATGTTACCGTATATGAGGTGTTCGACGGAGACCGCTTCATGGGCGTTCTATATCTTGATATGTATCCCCGGGCCAGCAAGCGCAGTGGAGCGTGGATGACGGAATTCCGTGCGCAGAGTAACATAGGAGGCCATCAGGTGAGGCCGCTCATACAGGTAGTGTGCAACTTTACCAAGCCAGTGGGAGACAAGCCCTCGCTGCTCTCGTTCGACGAGGTGGAGACCTTTATGCACGAGATGGGACATGCTATGCACGGTATGATGAGCGACATCACCTATCCTTCGCTCAGCGGCACCAGTGTAAAGCACGATTTCGTGGAAACAATGTCGCAGGTGATGGAGAACTGGTGCTACGAGCCAGAATTCCTCAACACATTTGCCAAACATTACATTACCGGCGACACCATCCCAGCCGAGTATATCAAGAAAATCAAGGCCAGCGAGAACTTCCTCGCCGGGTATATGTGTATCCGTCAGCTCAACTATGGCAACATCGATATGGCGTACCATACACTTGGAAGTCCGCTTACTGGCGATATCGAAAAGTTTGAGCACGCCAATATGGTAGAGATGCTGCCCGTTGTCGAGGGTTGTATCTCCAGCACAGCCTTCACCCACATATTCTCGGGAGGGTATGCTGCCGGCTACTACGGGTACAAATGGGCAGAAGTGCTCGATGCAGACCTCTTCTCAAAGTTCAAGAAAGACGGAATATTCAATCACGAGACGGCGATGGACTTCCGTCGTAAGATTCTCTCTCGCGGAGGCACAGACAATCCGTCGGTATTGTTCAGAAACTTTATGGGACGCGATCCCGACAACAAAGCATTCCTTATCCGTTGCGGTTTTCTCAAAGAGAGACTCGCCAAGGAGAGGTAGTTACTAACATTATTAATTCCTAATCACATTATGGATAAACTTACAGAACAGATAATAAAACTCTTCGCCAACAACCCGTTCGACACCCTCAACCCCAAGCAGGTGGCGGCACGTGTGGGAGCCCACGACAAGAGTGGGCGTAGCCTGGTGCAGGCAACAATATACGAGCTTGCCGAAGCCGGCGTGCTTCTCGAAGAGGGGAGGGGGAAATACAAGATTAATCCCAAGCATATCGATGACGTGCCCAAAAACTGTATAGTGGGCACTATGGATATGAAGCAGACCGGCAAGGCTTACGTCATACCGCAGGAAGAGGGGAGAGAAGATGTTATGATAGCACCCAACCTCACCCATCACGCCTTGCACGGCGACACCGTAAAGGTGGCGATGTTCCCCCAGCGCAAGATGCACAAACCCGAAGGCGAGGTGGTGGAAATCATGCAAAGGGCCAAGACCCGCTTTGTCGGTCGCATACAGAAAATGGACAAGTTCGCTTTCCTCCTCTGCGACAACCGCAATATGCCGGTGGACATATTTCTTTCCCTCTCGGACCTTAACGGAGCGGAAGACGGAGAGAAGGCGGTGGTAGAGATGGTGGACTGGCCCGAGCGTATGAACAACCCCGTAGGCAAGGTGGTCAAGCGTCTCGGCCGTCCGGGAGACAACAACGTAGAGATGCAGTCAATCCTTGCCGAATTCGACTTTCCCCTCGATTTTCCGCAGGCAGTGGAGAAAGAAGCTGCCAAGATGAAACAGCCTACCAAAAAAGAGGCAGAAGGCCGCCGCGACTTCCGTAAGGTTACCACATTTACCATAGACCCTGCCGATGCCAAGGACTTCGACGACGCACTGTCGTTCAGAGTCCTGAAGAACGGGCATTATGAGGTGGGAGTCCATATTGCCGACGTGTCCCATTATGTCAAGCCGGGCAGTGCCATAGACAGAGAAGCCTATCTGAGAGGAACCAGTGTGTATCTCGTTGACAGGACCATACCGATGCTCCCCGAGCGACTATGCAACGAACTCTGTTCCCTCCGGCAAGACGAGGACAAGCTCTGCTTCAGTGTGGTAATGGAGATGGACGACCAAGCCAAGACCTCTAACCTCTGGTTCGGCAAGACCGTCATACGCTCCGACCGCCGTATGGCATACGAAGAGGCACAAGCCATGATAGACCGCCAGGAGAGTGACGGCACGCCCGTAGGCGATGCCATATTACGGCTACATGCCCTCGCTTCGATTCTCCGAGGCCAGCGATACAAGGACGGAGCCATAAACTTCGAGACACAGGAGGTGAAGTTTCACCTTGACGAGAACGCCAAACCGATAGGAGTATATATTAAGGAACAGAAGGAAGCCAACTGGCTCATCGAAGAGTTTATGCTCCTCGCCAACCGCAGTGTGGCCGAACATATAGGCAAGACGCGAAAAGACAAGGCCAAAGGGAGCAAACCCGAGAGAGCCAAGACATTTGTATATCGAGTCCATGACGAGCCCAACCCTGAGAAACTCAACACGTTCGTGGAGTTTGTCGCCAAGCTGGGATTCAAGATGAAGGTGGGCAGCCGCAAAGCCCTGGCAGACTCCTACAACCGACTCTTTTCCGATATAGCCGGACGAGGCGAAGAGTATATGATAGACACTATCGCCATACGCACGATGTCCAAGGCCTACTATTCGACCGAGAATATAGGCCACTACGGACTTGCCTTTCCGTTCTATACCCATTTTACGTCGCCCATACGCCGTTACCCTGACCTGATGGTCCATCGCCTGCTGGAACGCTACATGGAAGGAGGAGCGTCGGTCCCGGCCGAGGAGTATGAGGAATACTGTAAGCACTGTTCCCTGATGGAGAAGAAAGCCGCCGATGCCGAGCGCGCCAGTGTGAAATACAAGCAGGCCGAATACTTGAGCGACAAGCTGGGAGAGGTGTTCCCGGCACTTATCTCCGGTGTCAGCAAATGGGGAATATATGCCGAGATAGAAGGCAATAAATGTGAGGGAATGATTCCCATCGGTTCGCTGAAGGGCGACTACTATATGCTCGACGAGGACAACTATCAGGTCATAGGCCGCCGCACCGGCAAGTGCTACAAGCTTGGCTCCCCCGTGACGATAAGAGTCAAGGGGGTGGATATGCTCAAGAAACTCATCGACTTCGAGCTCGTGGAACCCGGAGAGGAAAAGCACGATGACGACCGCCGAGGCAATTCCCGCGGCAAAGGAAAAGGCAAAGGAAAACCTGGCGAGCATCCGAAAGATAAAGGCAAAAAGGCCCACCGTCAGCGTAAAAGCAACAAACATAATAGCCGATAGTTTTGTTTCTACAAACGCCTGGACTTTTTGAGGGAGGAGAGGCGGACTTTGTTATTGGAAGAGGGTGGGATTTGGGGTGTAAAAATAGGAGGCTGAGAGATGATGGAAATCGGCACTTCGGTATATTTTTGTTAGTGGGGTATTGGGAGGGAAGATGGTATCTGGGATGTGAGGAGAAGGAAATCCTGGTTTTGGGTGTATTTTGGGCTTGTGTTTCAGTAGTAGGCTGTAATACAAGTGTTTAGTTGTTGTGATAAAAAGTGCTAAAAAATTAGAGAGAGGGTAAAAAGTCCTAAAATGTAAGTTGCTGGTAACTAGGACTCAAGTATGTATCAACTCTATGGTAAGTCTATGGTTGGTTTAGTGGTCAGTGGCCAGTGGTCGGTGGTCAGTTTTTTGGAGGATTATAGAGGGGAGTTGGGGAGAAGGATGAGGGAGAGGGGAATCGGACATTATGTCAATTTTGGGAGAGGGGGCTTGGGGAGAAAAAAAAGAAAAATGTTGCCATTAAAAAAAATATTCGTATCTTTGCAGATTCTTTTTATAAAGAATATATAATAATGTATGTGCGCCAGCGCCCGTGTACGTGGGCGAGGCGCGAGCATTGGCAAGAGGTGACAAATTCGCCCATTTTTCAACTATGAAAAAAATATTGGTAACGGGAGGTGCCGGATTTATCGGGAGCAACCTGTGCGAGGCGTTGCTGGAGAGAGGTTATAGTGTGGTGTGCCTCGATAATTTCGCAACCGGCCATATTGAGAATGTTCTCGGATTCGGTGAGCGTTACGGAGAGCGGTGGAAACTGAAGGTGGGCGACGTCCGCAGGCTCAAAGACTGTCGCGAGGCAATGGAGGGAGTCGAGGCGGTGTTCCACGAGGCGGCGCTGGGGAGTGTGCCCCGCAGTATTGTCGATCCGGTGGCAACCAGTACGACAAACATAGAGGGATTCCTCAATGTGTTGGTGACGGCGAGAGAGGCGGGAGTGAAGAGGGTGGTGTTCGCTGCCAGCAGCAGCACGTATGGCGACAGTACGGAGTTGCCGAAGCGGGAGGAGAAGATAGGGAAGCCCCTCAGCCCTTATGCACTCACAAAACTGGTAGATGAACTGTATGCCGATGTCTTTGTGCGCTGTTACGGAGACATAGAGTATATCGGTTTGCGCTACTTTAACGTCTTCGGCCGCAGACAGGACCCCCATGGGGCCTACGCCGCGGTGATTCCGATATGGGTGAAGGCCCTGATGGAGCACCGGAGTCCGCTGGTGAACGGAGACGGGAGCATCAGCCGAGACTTTACGCCGGTGGCTAACGTGGTGGATGTGAATCTGTTGGCGCTGGAGACAACTAAGGCGGAGGCCGTGAACCAGGTGTACAACGTGGCGTGCGGCGAGCGGACCACGCTGAAAGAGCTCTTGGAGGGCTTGAAAGGCGAGCTGTCGGAATATGACCCCGAGATAGCAAAAGTGAAGGAGACATACGGGCCACCCCGCAAAGGAGATATTCCCCATTCCCTCGCCAGTATCGACAAGGCACGCACGCTGCTCGGCTATGACCCACGGCTCAACGTGAAGGAAGGGTTGAGAGAGGCCTGCCACTGGTATTGGGAGAATCTTTAGTAATAATTAATCAGAAAAAACATAACAACCATGAAAAATATAAAGATAGCAGTAATTGGATTAGGATATGTCGGCTTGCCGTTGGCACGCCTGTTTTCCACAAAATACCCGACCGTGGGTTTCGATATGAACCAAAGCCGTGTGGATGCCCTCAACGCAGGGCACGACGCCACGTTGGAAGTGAGCGACGAACTGTTGCAGAGCGCGCTCGCCAACGGCTTCCGTTGCACAGCCGACGTGAACGACATCAGAGACTGCAACTTCTATGTGGTGGCAGTTCCTACGCCCGTGGACGACGACAGGAATCCCGACCTCACCCCGCTCTACGGAGCCAGCGAGACGGTCGGCAAGGTGATAGGCAAAGGCGATGTGGTGGTGTATGAGAGTACCGTCTATCCCGGAGTTACGGAGGATGAATGTATCCCGGTGGTGGAGAGAGTCAGCGGCCTGATATGCAACCAGGACTTCTTCTGCGGATACAGTCCCGAGCGCATAAACCCCGGAGACAAATTGCACACCGTGGAAAAAATCAAGAAGGTGACCTCCGGCTCCACGCCCGAGACAGGCAAGCTGGTCAACGAGGTGTACAGCAGTGTGATAGAGGCAGGCACCCATCTGGCCCCCAGCATCAAGGTGGCAGAGGCCGCCAAGGTGATAGAGAATTCGCAAAGAGACATCAATATAGCGTTTGTCAACGAGCTCAGCAAGATATTCGCCAAGATGGGAATAGACACCCTCGATGTGCTCGAGGCCGCCGGGACCAAGTGGAACTTCCTTCCCTTCCGTCCGGGACTGGTGGGAGGCCACTGTATCGGAGTAGATCCTTACTATCTCGCCCAGTGTGCCCAGCGATACGGCTACAATCCCGAGATAATCCTCGCCGGTCGCCGGATGAACGACGGAATGGGCGAATATGTGGCCAACCAGGTGGTAAAACTGATGCTCAAGAAAGGCATCCAGGTGCTGAAAAGCAATATCCTTATAATGGGATTCACCTTCAAGGAGAATTGCCCCGACGTGCGCAACACCAAGGTGGTGGATATTTACAAGGCGTTGAAAGAGTATAACGTGAACCTGACAGTTTATGATCCCTGGGCAAATCCGGCAGTGGCGATGAGAGAATATGGTGTTGAGGTAGTCAATGAACTTCCTCGGGAATCCTATGACGTGGCCATTATGGCAGTGGCCCATAGAGAGTTTGCATCGGTAGATGTGACAAAACTGCTGAAAGAGCAGCACGTTATCTACGATGTGAAAGGGACGCTGGACCGCCAGCTGGTTGACGGAAGGCTGTAGAAGAGTAACAGGATAGACCTTTGGGCAAGATAGGCGACATAATAAGGCAGGTGAGAGGCAGCCGCGACGGACGAGTGCTGGCGAAGAACCTGTGGTACATGTCGCTGCTGCAGGTGGCCAACGGAGTATTCCCCTTCGTCACGATGCCATACCTTGCCAAGGTGTTGGGAGTTGACGGTTTCGGCAAGGTGGCATTCGCCGCCGCCATAATAGTGTGGGTGCAGACAATCACCGACTGGGGCTTCAACTATTCCGCAACCCGTGAAGTGTCGCTCCACAAGGAGGACAAAGGCCGCTTGTCGCGAATCTTCAACAACGTGATGTGGGCCAAGGTGGCTTTGATGCTGCTGACAGCGTTGGCGTTGGCGGCACTGACAGTGGCGGTGCCTAAATTTCGAGAGCATGCACTCCTAATCGGCGTAACCTTTCTCTTGGTTCCCGGACATGTGATGTTCCCCGAATGGTTGTTCCAAGGACTCGAGAGGATGAAATACATCACCATACTCAACGTGGTGGCCAAAGCATTGTTTACGGTGGCAGTGTTTCTTTTTGTGAAAGAGAAAGGAGATTATTGGCTGCAGCCACTCCTCAGCAGTGTAGGGTATCTGGTGGCAGGCACTGCCGCGATGGCGTTGGTGTGGAAGAAGTTCGGATTGAGAATGGGACTTCCCCGATGGACCGAGGTGGGAAAGACCATAAAAGACAGTACCGACATATTTATCAATAACCTGATGCCAAACCTTTACAATAGCCTTACCACCGTGACGCTCAATCTTTTCAGTGGCGACGTGAGGACAGGCTATTACAGTTCGGGTAAGAATCTCACAGCCATATCCAATGTGTTGCTCAACACCATCACACGCGTTTTCTTTCCCTATCTCAGTCGCAAACAAGATTACCACTCCATCTACGCCCAGGTGAACATCGGACTGTCTGTTGTGGTGGCTGCCGCTCTGGCAATAGGAGCACCGCTATGGATAAAGATACTCTATCCCGATGCCGACTTCGCTAATGCGGTGCTAATACTTCGCATCACCTCGGTGGCCGTGGTGTTCAATACGCTGAACAACGTCTATGGCCAGAACTATCTGCTGGTGAAACACAAGGACCGCCTGTTGAGAAATATCGTAATAGTTTCGTCGCTGGTCGGATTTGCCCTCTCGGTGCCTCTGATAAGCAAATGGTCATATATCGGTGCCGCAGTGGTATATGTTACATCAACCGTGCTAATAGGCGTGTTGCCCATGGTTGTGGCGCTACGGCTTAAGAGAAGGGAGGCACGTCAATGAAGGCAGGGCGATTGGGGCGTTGGTGTGTGGAAAATATCAGCGATGACCGCCTGTTTGTCCTGATAAAAGGGTTCTACCGTACAGGACGTTTGCTGAATGTCAGGCAGCCGCGTACTTTTCAGGAGAAGTTGCAGTGGATAAAATTGCACGACCGTAAAGAAATATACCACCGGATGGTGGACAAAGAAGAGATGAAAGCATACGTGAGAGAGAGAGTAGGGGAGGGACATACGGTGCCTACGCTGGGTTGCTGGAACTCATTTGACGATATAGACTGGGAGTCGCTGCCCGACAGTTTCGTGCTGAAAAACACCTATGATTCGGGGAGTTACATTCTATGTCGCGACAAGAGTACATTTGACCGACAAGAGGCTCGCCGAAAACTCGAGAAAGGCGGATACAGGGATTATTACAAAGAAAGCCGCGAGTGGCCATACAAAGGGTTGTCCCACCGTATTATCGCCGAGCCACTGCTCAACGACGGGAATGGGGAATGGCTTACCGACTATAAGTTCTACACTTTTAACGGGGAACCGCGACTGTTCTATATTACCAGTGGACGAGGAAGCCGCGAAGGACTGAAGGAGACATTCTTTGATATGGAGGGCAATGTTATGGACTTGAGTCAAAAAGGTTATAAGCCTGCCGACCCGTTGCCTCCGCTGCCTCGTCATTTGAAAGAGATGGCCGCTATGGCCCGTGATCTGGCGCAGGGGACACTACACTTGAGAGTGGATTTCTACGAGGTGGGGGACAAGGTGTGTTGTGGCGAGCTTACGTTCTTCGACGGCGGTGGATTTGCACTTTTCGTACCCGATAAGTGGAATCGTGAGTTGGGGGATTGGATTGATTTGAATAACATAGAGAGATAAAGGCATACTGAAACGATGGCATTTACCACGATACTGCTGAAATTGTTAGGGCTGCTGGCTTTTGTGCTTGGAGTCTATGGCATTGCCGTGGTGCGCTACCGTAAAGGTAAACGTCTGGGGTGGATCATCACGTTGGTGTTGGCGTTGCTCTTTGGATGGTTGTCGCTGCAGTATGGAGCAGAGGTGGAACTCGACAGAGTGCGCTACGCAGGACACTATGAAGGAGGTTACGATGTCTCATACAACTCATGGGGACTCAACTGGTATTTCGAGTTCTGCCGCAGCTTGGGTTTAGGCACAGAGGGGATGTTCCAAGTGTTCTCCACATTCTGTTTCCTTGCCATATTGATAAGCTATAACTTGTCACGCCAGGCGACGCCATTGGCATTACTGCTTTTACTGATGAGCCAGTGTTTTGTGTTCTGTTTCTCGATTATAAAGCAGGGAATCAGCGAGTCGTTGGTGATGGTGGCGTTGGTGCTGCTTTTCAATATAGTATACCAGGAAAAGAGGACTACGACGGTTGTGTTGATGATAGCTATAATGTTGTTAACAGGAGTGGCTATAATATTTCATGAGGCAGCATATATCATGATACCAGTGCTGTTGATGCTGGCGATGTGGAATAATAAGGCGGTGAGAGTCGTGGGATACGTAGGTATAGCGTTCGGATTAGTGGCATTTGGATGGCTGAGGAGTCAGTATGCGGCTCATATAGGCAACTATTCCGAGACATTGGCTGAGCAGTCAGCAGCCTATGTGCAAGGGCCAACTGTGGTAAAAAACCTACTGGAGGCTGGTAAAGGAATTCCGATGTATATAGTAGCTGCGGTGGGTGTGGCAGGACGCAAGTGGATGGGCGAGAAAATAGAAAACTATGACAGGTATCTCTGTCTGGCCGTCCTCTGTTCGGCAATATACCTAGTAAGTGTTGTTGTGGTGTGGTATGCGAGGTTTGCCTATTATCTTCTCTTCCCGGTGTATGTCTTTGCCGCGCAGATGATAAAGACCAGTCGCGAAGAGGGCAGGCGTCCCTGGTGGCTGTATGGTGCTGTGGCGGTGGCCATAATATTGCAAGTGCGCAATTTTATATTATACTTTGTGAACTTTGGAGGTTTCTAAACATAGACTGCTGATATTTATAGGCACATTAGGAGCCGGAGGGGCAGAACATACTGCCGTGGAGCTTGCCAATCACTTCGCCGACGAGTATGACGAGGTGGGGCTGGTGACGTGCTTCGATAAACCGGATTTTTATCAATGCAAGCCAGATGTCCGGCGGAGTTGTATAGAACGGGAAATCCATAGCCGCTCGCCTCTGAAGATGGCATGGTGGTTGAGAAGGTACTGCCGTGTGTTTAAGCCGACGGTGGTGTTGTCGTTTATGATGCCATTCAACATACTCGCCACTTGGGCACTACGGGGTACGGGTGTGCCGGTGGTGGTGTGTGAGCGTAGCGATCCTAAGATAGAGGGCACTTCAAAACGTAGGAAACTGCGCGATTGTACCTATCGCTTTATTGACCGCATACAGGTTCAGACGGTAACGGCACGAGACTATTTCGGAGATAAATTAAAAGGCAAGATACACGTTATTCCTAATGCCAACCGAATAACTCCAGAGCAGAGACATAGAGCTATGACACGGCAGCGAGAGAACAGGATAGTTTATGTGGGGCGGTTGGAGGACTTTAAGGGAGTAGATGTCTTGATTGATGCTTTTTGCAAGGTGAGGGATAATCACAAAGATTATCGTCTTGATATCTATGGCGATGGTCGCGACAGGGAACGTCTGCAGCAGAAGGTGAAATCGTTGGAGATGGCAGAGGCGGTAATATTTCATGGACGAGTGCAAGATGTCCCATCAAATATAGGGTCTGCTCGTCTGCTGGTCCTTCCCTCTTATATTGAAGGGATGCCCAACGTGCTGATAGAGGCGGTAGGACTTGGATTACCGGTGGTGGCGACCGATGTGTGTGGCGTGAGGGATATTGTGGAGGACGGCAAAAACGGCATAGTGGTGCCAATACACGATGAAAAGGCTTTGGCACAGGCTATGCTCAAGATAATTGAAGACGAGCGATTGGCTGAGGAAATGGCGGAATATACAGGAAAGATATTGCCGCGCTTTGACTTGGCGAATATAATGGTTCTGTGGCAGAAACTGTTGGAGGAGGCGGAGAGATGCCAACGATAGCCATATTGACAAACAGTATATCGGGACTCTATTCGTTCAGAAGAGAGCTTGTGGAGGAACTTGTGGACAAGGGGTGTAAGGTCGTCATATCTTCTCCATTGCAGGATGAAGAGAAGGCTGCATGGTTTGCCGACAAAGGTTGTGTGATTGAGAAAATAGAAATAGACAGGCGAGGAACCAACCCTATACGTGATTTGAAACTATTGGCAAAATACCGCAGACTGTTGAGATATTACCATCCTGCCGCAGTACTTACATACACGGCGAAACCCAATATTTATGGAGGAATTGCAGCTGCCAGATACAATATTCCGCAACTGGCTACTATTACGGGACTCGGTTATGCGATAGAGCATGGTGGTTGGCTGAGCCGTCTGACAACTATGCTTTACCGTATAGGATTGAGAAATGCGGTTTGCGTGTTCTACCAGAACTATAATATAGAGAAATTCTGTAAGGCTAACCACATAGGCAAAAATGGCCGTAATGTTCCTGGGAGTGGCGTAAATCTTGAATATAACGCGTTGTTGCCATGTCCAAGTCCAGAGGAACCTTTGAGATTGCTGTTTGTCGGAAGGGTGATGAAAGACAAAGGAATTGATGAATTGTTGGATGTGGCTTGTCGCATGAAACACGAAGGATTAGGCGTTGAGTTTCATCTGGTGGGAGACTGCGAGGAACGTTATGAGTCTAAATTGAGGCAGTTGCAGCAGGAGGGAATCGTCATGTGGCATGGAAGGGTGGCAGATGTGCGTCCGTTACTGGCCACTGCCGCTGCAATAGTCCACCCTTCGTACCATGAAGGAATGTCCAATGTATTGATGGAGGCCGCCGCTATGGGGCGTCCGGCGGTGGCATCGGATATCTGTGGTTGTAGAGAAGTGGTGGACGATGGCGTCACGGGTTACCTTTTCCCGGCGGGGGACTCAGAGGAATTGTATATAAAACTAAGGAAAATGGTTAACTTGACGTGGGCTGACCGCAAGGCTATGGGTATGGCGGCTCGTGCCAAGATGGAACGTATGTTCGACCGAAAGAAGGTCGTGGCTGCATATATGGAAGAATTGGGGAAGGAGGTGCCAAGTGTGTTATAGGGTGTACGTAAAACGCATACTTGATATAATTGTTTCCCTTGTGGGGTTGCTGATATTGGCTCCTTTAATGATTGTAGTGACGGTGGCAGTCTGTATTAGCAACGGAGGCAGTGTGTTCTACACCCAGCCGAGGGTGGGACTGCACGGCAAAATATTTCAGATATTGAAATTCAAGACAATGAACGACAAGCGAGGAGATGACGGCAATCTGCTGCCAGATGCAAATAGGTTGACCCCGTTGGGAAGACTGCTTAGGGTTACCAGTATTGACGAATTGCCACAGCTTGTCAATGTGTTGAAAGGCGACATGTCGATCGTAGGACCTCGACCGTTGCTGGAGAAGTATGTGCCCTACTACACAGAAGAAGAAAACCGACGTCATGAGGTGAGAGGAGGAATTACAGGGTTGGCGCAGGTCAGCGGTCGCAAGAATATTGACTGGGATGAGCGGCTGCGGTACGATGTGCAATATGTGGACCATTGCTCGTTTGCACTTGATTGCCACATAGTGTGGCAGACCTTCATTACAGTGTTCAGCCACGAAGGGGTAGGAGTGTCGAGCAGCGGCACCAACGATTTTAGCACGTATCGCCAACGTCAGTGGCAAGAACAAATAAACACAACGAATCAATAATAGTGAAATTTAATAAGACCATAGAAGATTCTCCGACATTACAGTTTGCAGAGGCTGTGAACCGTCGTCGGCAGCGAGGAGAAGAGATATTGAGTCTCGGATTGGGAGAGCCGGACTTCGCCACCCCCGAGATTCTCACCGATGCGCTGGCGAAAGCTGCAGCAATGCCGTCATCGTCGCGCTATTCTTCACCATTGGGGCTTCCGTCGTTGAGGCAAAAAATCTCTGACGACTTAGTTCGGCGTTGTGGTTTGCCCTGCCGTATGGACAATGTGGTTATAACTCCAGGCACCAAAGCAGCGTTACAGCTTGTCCTGATGGCACTGCTGCAGCCGGGAGACGAGGTGGTGTTTATCACACCAGCGTATGTAAGCTACGAGCCTCAGATATACATAGCAGAACAAAAGGCAGTGGTCAAAACCGTGGACCTCTCCCATACTGACTATACCCTTTCCATGGAGCGGTTGGCACAGGTGGTTTCGCCCCGCACAAAAGCTATTATTCTCAATACACCACATAATCCAACCGGGACTATGCTGCCCAAACCCTTGCTGTGCGATATTTATGACCTGGCGCGCAATAACAATGCTTATATCATCTCAGATGAAATATATGAGAGGTTGGTGTTTTCCGAGATGTCTCATTTCTCTATCGGCAGTTGTGAGTCGGAGGTGGAAAACGTGATCACGGTGGGAGGATTTGGAAAATCTATGGCAGTAACCGGATGGCGTGTGGGTTATTGTGTTGTTTCCAAGTCATTATTGCCTAAGATAAATAAGTTGCAGCAACATATTAATACCAATACTGCGACAGTATTACAGCAGGCTCTTGACCTCGCATGGCCGTTGCCTACCTCTCATCTTGAACTATATAATGCCACGATGAGAGATCGCGTGGCAATGTATAAGCAATTCCTTGCGGCCAATCCGATATTAAGGGGAAGTAATCCTCAAGGAGGGTTCTTTTCATTTCTTAATATCGGGAACACTGGGCTCAATTCCATCGATTTTACCACACGATTGGTAGCACGGACAGGAGTTGCAGCTACTGCCGGGCGTGCGTTCTCGCCCCTTTGGGATGACCATGTGAGGCTCTCGTTGGCGGTTGATTCTAAGATATTGGCAGAGGCTTTTTGCAGAATGTCGGATTTTATTATTTCCCTAAAACAATGTTGAACGTCCTACTTACACGCCGTTTCTTCCAGCGAGATATTGACTATATAGAAAGTCGGTTGAAATCAGGTATAGTGTTGTTAAAACCCGACGATTATAGTGTGGAGTCTCTTGCCCGCTATGCGCACGATGCCGATGTGTTTTTCGGACCGCTGGTCAGTGCAGAACTATGTTCAGCGGCTCCTAAGTTGCGATTTATCCAAGTGCCTTGGACTGGTGTAGATAATGTCGATTTGAAACTGGCTCAGGATTTGGATGTGAGGGTCTGTAACTCTCACAGCAACGCCTCAGCGGTGGCCGAGCATGCAGTGGCGTTGTACTTTGCCCTTGCGAAGAAACTGGTCTATCACGACCGTATGATGAGACTAGGATGTTGGAACCGGCCATTACCTGACGGCAGTAATGTGGAGTCGCCTTTCTCTTATCGTATTGGGGGTAGTAATATAGGCCTTCTGGGTTGTGGACATATAGGTTCTCGGATTGTGAAATATCTGGCACCCTATGATTGCAGGTTCCACATAGTGGATCTTGACCCCAATCAGCCCTTGTATGAAAAGTCCAATGTCCTCTACTATCCGCCGAAATCGATGGACGAGATGTTTGATATGGTGGATTGCCTGTTTGTGTGTATGCCGCTTACCGAAGCTACGCGTGGGTTGCTCTCAGCAGGCTGCCTTGCAAGGCTCAAACCACAAGCTTTGCTGGTCAATACTTCACGTGCCGAGATTGTTGACGAGGCCGCTCTTTACAAGGCGTTGGAGAGCCGTTCTCTGGCAGGGGCAGCCATGGATGTGTGGTACAATGCACCTTCGTCGCCTGCTCAAGCTGATGTACCTCCATCTTTACATTACCCGTTCCATAAGCTCGACAATATCCTGCTCTCTCCTCACCGTGCCGCGATGGTGGCATCGGAGTTGCCTCATCTCGACGATGCAATAGAAAATCTCAATAGAGCAGAGAGCGGACTGCCGCCGATTAACATCGTCTCGTGCGGTGACGGTTTTTGAAAAACATTAACTACAGAAAAATCGAAGTATCTGATGAATATCCTTTTTACTTGTGTCGGACGAAGAGGCTATCTCTTGCGATATTTCCGCGAGAATATGCAACCTTCCGACCGTATTGTGGCTACCGATATGGCACCTTCGGCAGTGGCTCTGCAGTTGGCCGACTGCTCGCTGACCGTCCCCTCTGTATATGATGACAGCTATATCGACCATCTCCTTTCTATCTGCAGGGAACATTCGATTTCAGCGATATTTAGCCTCAACGATCTTGAACTTCCGATATTGGCAGCCGCCAAGCAGCGTTTTGTTCAGCTTGGTGTGGTTCCGGTGATCTCCGATCCCGAAGTGGTGGATATTTGTTTCGACAAATATCGTACGGCCCTTTGGGTGGAACAGCAGGGACTTATGTCACCTCGTTCCTTTGTGTCTCTCTCAGCCGCCGAAGCAGCCCTGGCTGCCGGGGTAATACACTTCCCTCTTATGCTCAAACCTCGTTGGGGTTCGGGAAGTATAGGACTGGAAGTGGTTGACGACCTTGACGAACTTAAGACTTATCATCAGATACTTCAAAAGAAGGTGCGCCGTTCTATATTGGCTCAGGTGTCTGCTTGTGACGATTGTATTATCATCCAAGAGTTCCTTAGCGGAGATGAATATGGGGTAGACGTGCTGAATGACTTGCATGGGAATCTTGCCGCGGTGGCGGTAAAACGGAAAATCGCCATGCGTGCGGGAGAAACAGACAAGGCGGTCATGGTTGATAATCCAGAGGTGGAGAACATAGGAGAACGTGTTTCTCAAAGGTTACGTCATATAGGCCCTCTTGATATGGACGTAATGCAACGTTCCGATGGTTCCTACTGTGTGCTTGAACTTAACCCTCGTTTTGGCGGAGGTTTCCCTTTCTCCTACGAGGCAGGTGTAAACTATCCCAAGTCTCTTATACAATGGCTTTCGGGCTCTCAGTCAGACCTTTCGACTCTCCGTCAGCGCAATGGATTGGCTTTTGCCAAACTTGACACGCTGCTGCCACTCCCGACCAATCAAAAATAAAGTAGTCTATGCCCAAAAATCGTATATATCTTTGTCTTGCCCACATGTCGCCTGATGGAGCGGAACAACGTTATGTGAAAGAGGCGTTCGAAACGAATTGGGTGGTCCCGTTGGGCCCCAATGTGGATGCATTCGAGGAAGATTTGAAACAATATGTGGCTCCAGAAAAGGAGGTGGTGGCACTTGCCTCCGGCACATCTGCTGTCCATTTGGCTCTTATCGCTTGTGGTGTGCAACCTGCCGACGAAGTGATAGTCCAGTCGTTCACCTTCTGCGCTTCGGCCAACCCGGTGGCCTATCTGGGAGCCAAGCCGGTGTTCGTGGATTCGGAAAGGGATACGTGGAATATGGACCCCGACCTTCTCGCCAATGTCATAGAGGATAGAATATCTCGCACGGGGCACAAACCAAAGGCTATCATCCCGGTGACTCTCTACGGTATGCCTTACCATATAGACCGTATCCTTGAGATCGCCGACATGTATGATATACCGGTCATAGAAGATACTGCCGAGGGTTTCGGTTCCACGTTTAACGGCCTTTGTCTTGGTTCCTTCGGCTCCTATGGGGTTTTCTCGTTTAACGGAAACAAGATGATAACCACATCTGGCGGAGGCGCTTTGGTGGTGCCCGATGGAGAAGCAAAGAAACGCATACTTTGGCTCGCCACTCAGGCTCGTGAATCGTTCCCCTATTACCAGCATGAGGCTTTAGGATACAATTATCGTCTTAGCAATGTCTGTGCTGGCATTGGTCGTGGGCAAATGTCGGTCCTCGCTGACCATCTGGCGCATCATCGTCATGTCGCCGACCTTTACCGTCAGGCGTTCGCTGATGTCGAAGGCATATCATTCCATGACTCGTCGCTCCCGGGTTCTAATTTCTGGTTGTCAACCATTCTCCTTGATTCGGCATTGAAAATTAAAGGACAGGAACTGGCTTATGGGGACATGACAGGAACCACTCGTGGACAAGGTTCTCTCCATTCTCTTTCTGAACCTAATGCCAATGTTGAGGCCTTACGGCAGTACTTGGACCTCGCTATGGTGGAGTCGCGTCCGCTCTGGAAACCGATGCACCTGCAGCCAGTGTTCGCTAATGGTGGCGTCGCAACTCCGTTTGCCGATGGAGTGTCTCTTATCGAGGGACCGCGCATGTCCGCTTATGTTGATGGCACAAGTGAGAATATCTTCCGGCAGGGTCTATGCCTACCTTCCGGTCCTTGTGTTTCTGATAGCGATGTGGCATATATAGTCGATTCTATAAAACAAGCAATAATTTGAGCCTATGCAGTTACGTGTTTCTTATTCTGAGATGCAGACTCTGATACATGACCGAACGGGCAAGTCTATATCTTTTGCATTCAACTCTCATCACTCTCTCCATGTTGGCTACGATGTGACTTTTCTTATGAAATCGTCTGTCGTTGGTCTTGACCTCACAATTGACCGCATCGAAGGTACCGACCTTTATCTCTCCTACAGCGGTGGACCTGCCATCGAGTTTATGGTCCGTAACGCACTCTCTCAGGTTCAAAATATGCCAGGGGCCGAAGCGATAGAACCTCTGCCCGATAATGCCATACTTATCCATCTCGACCGCCATCCCCAACTCTCACAGGTAGTGCAGAACATAACGATCAACGACATATTTTTTGATGAACATTTCGTGACTATAGATTTTACCCCCAAGCAAACAATCACTCAGGTCTAAATATAATACAAAATACAATGAAGAAAAAGATTTTTATCGCAATCCTGCTTTGTCTTGCACTCAGTGCTGTGGCACAGCCTGGCGGCAACCATCACAACACCAACCATGGAAACTACAATTCTCAGTCGGCCTATTGTAGTCTCTCCATCAGTGCGGCATCTACCGAACGTTTTACGGTCTCTATTGATGGCCATCGCTATTCCAACGCCTCGTCTGGCCATTTCGCCATCCCAAACCTTCAGACTGGCCACCATACTTTGCGTGTGGATCTCAAGAGTCCGGTGAAACAGTCCAAGACAATAACTGTCAACCTCCGTGGTAACGAGAGCTATATCGTTACTTGGGTCGCTCGTCATCATGGCGGAGAACTCCTCGTCGAACAGGCCACTGTAGAAGTTCAGCCTGTTGTCGTCGCTGTTCCTCAAGTCCCATCTCGTTCGGGCTCTTATCAGGACGGATACCGCGACGGCTATCAAGATGGATACCGAGATGCCATGAACGGCCGAGTTCAGCAACCACCGGTCCCCGTTGTTCCGGGTATGCCGCTCGACGGCATTGCCGTTGAAGAAACCATCCCCGTGGCATCTCCCGACGAGGTGGCCCGTATGGTTGCCGAACTCCGTCAGCAGGCATTCGACGACACTCGCCTCTCTATGGCCAAAACGATGGTGAAGTCAAAGCCTCTGCTGTCCGACGATATCGCTCGTCTGGTGGCTACCTTTACCTTCGAGGATAACAAGCTGGAGTTCGCAAAATATGCCTATATCTACGCTGCCGACCCTGAAAACTACTTCCATCTCACCAGCTCCTTCACCTACGAATCTTCCAAGACCACGCTCCTCAACTACATCCGCCAGCACCAGCGTTAAGCATCCTATTTGATCATAATTTCTGCCGTGCCTGCCATTTTAAGAGTGGGCACGGCAGTTTTTTTGTGTCATACCAAACATTAATCAAACATTAATCAACCTTTAAGTTGATATTAACCAACCTCCTCTATAAATCCATCATCAGTTGCCGTATTCCTTTGGCACAATGTTTGCCGTATGGACATTCGTACGGCCTCGTGCATTGATCCCCGGGCTCTGTTCCCGGCTCCCCTCCGGCAAGCACCTTTTTCATCGCCGCCATCCTCTCTGCAACCAACGCTTTTCTCTCCATCACTATTTCGGTAACATCGGTCAGCGAAAAACTGTCTCCCTCCCCTCTGCAGACAAGGCTGAAACGCCCAACTTCCCTCACCTGTGAGATGACATAATACTGCACTGCTGCGTCTTCGATAAACGTCACCGTCACTTCTCGTCCTCCCTTTACCTCGTATATGTCGAGTATCCCGTCTTCGCGTTTATGTACCACGTCGGCAAGCACAAGCACGTCGTCATACGCAAATCCTGCCTCAAATAGGTCCACAACTCCCTCTCCGTCGAGCAATTCCTCTGTCAGCTGAGGATAATCGTCGCGGTTATATTTCAGCCGTTCGCTGATGTCTATGGCATTGGGATAGGTGTTCTTGTAAGTCTGTTCGAAAGTTCTTCCGGCATCAAACCGCCTGAATGCGTCGGCCGAATACCGCGCTTCGCGTGGATTGTAAACGTCCAGCCACAGCGCCCGCTCGCATTGCAGCCCTCTTATATATTTGCTCTTGCTCAACAGGTGCCCCATCGTCTTATACATTATATATATTATATGCTGCCGATTATTTCCATCGCCTCTGTCACGCTTTTTGCCTCCACCAGTCCTGCTGCGCTTCTCATCAAACCTTCTTCTGTAACTTGTCTCATCTGCTCAAGAAAAGGATTGTAGAATCCATCGATGTTCAGCATTATCATCGGCTTGTGTGGCAGCGAACGGTCAATCTTTCCGGGGTTCGCAGTCAGTCCCAGCTGGTTTGCTACCATCACCTCGCTCACCTCGTCGATGGTCCCTATTCCGCCGGGCAGAGCCACAAACGCCTCACACATGGCTATTATCCGTTCTTTGCGCTCTGCCATAGTTTTCACGCGGACGACCTCGCTCACCTCTTGCGACCGTATTATCTCCTCGGAAAACAAAGTTGGAATTACCGCAACAACTCTTCCTCCTTCCTTCATCGCTGCTCCGCTCATCTCGCCCATCAGTCCGAGGTTGCTGCCGCCATAGACAATGGTATGTCCTCTCTTGGCAAGACTCTGCCCCAATTGCCGTGCAGCAACGGCAAACTCCCGATTGCGTGGTGTCGAAGAACCGCAAAAGACTGCTATATTCATAATGTTACTTCTTCCAGCGTTTGAGTGTTGGAAAATATTGGAGTAGCAACTCCTTGTATTCCTCGGTGGTGAGGTGCTGGCCGGTGTTCTTGTTGAACTCGTCGAGGTACTGCACGCAGACCTCTATCATCTCGTCCATGGTGCAGTCCTGCGTGAAATGGCCGTCGGCGTGGCAGTACTTGCAGTAGTCGGGGTTGTCGCTCACGACCTCGTCGCTGAGCGGCATGCCGCAGCTCTGGCAGAAGTGCTGATAGTTTGGGAAGGGATTATCCATTGTTTTTGCCTTTTTTGTTAGGGATAAGTGAAAGCCCGGTGAATACGACACCACCTACCAGTGCTCCGATAATGGTGCTTTTCCAGCTGTCACCAATAGTACCAAAAATTGCGCACATAAGGATGAAAGTCGCTACATATATGGCAAAGGTCAGCATGTAATTCACCCAATCTTTTTTAAAAGGTTTTTTCATACAATCAATATTATTTACGAGTTAATACTTTGTGCACCTTCTCGATGATGTCGGCGGCGCGGGTGAATGTTCAAATGCCGAAGGCCGTCTGGTCGTTCATCTCGTAGCCAGGCTTGCGGCCAAGGTTCCAGTAGAGCGGCGAACGGAAGCAGAACCAGAAAACAAGGACGAACCACGCCACGGCAACCACCCACTCCCACCAGGCGAAGAGGCTGGCGTCGAAGACTGTGAAGAAGTAGTAGAACGAGATGGGGGTCAGACCCGTGAGTGCGGTGACGAGGCCGGGGTTGTAGAGGCTGCGGGTGCGTACATTGAAGAGGATGAGGTGCATCACCAATTCGGCCATCGAGAACATCATGGCTCCCAGCGTCAGCAGCTTCACGCCAGGCAGGATGAGCGGCAGGGCATAGATGAGCAGGAGGAAGCCCCAGTTGCCGAACATCGAGCTCAGGTTGTTGACATCCCACTTCGATTTGTCGCGCTCGTCCTTGCCGAGCATCACCTTCACGCCCATATACGGGAAGCCGCCCGGCCAGCCGAATTCCTCGAAGAAGTGCAGGAATAGGAAGCTGATGGAAAGCCACAGCAGACGGCTCACGATGTCCTGAACGCAGAGCAGGGCAACCAGTGCGCTGATGCCAGCGAGATAAACTGAAATGTTGTACCAGTTGTTTACGATTTTCTTCATATTTCTATTTCATTATGTGCAATGCAACGATGTGGTATGTTTTATTTGCGGCGCAGTACGGCGTGTACCTTCTCGATGATGTCGGTGGCGCGGAGGTGGTAGTTGGTGAGCATCTCGTCGGGCGTGCCGCTCTCGCCGAAGCGGTCGTCCACGGCCACGTACTCCATCGGCGTGGGGCAGTGCAGGGCGAGGGTCTGGGCCACGCTGTCGCCCAGGCCGCCGTTGAAGAGGTGCTCCTCGCAGGTCACCACGGCGCGGGTCTTCCGTGCGCTGGCCACGATGGCCTCCACGTCGAGCGGCTTGATGGTGTGGATGTTGATGACTTCGGCGCTGATGCCTTCCTTCTCCAGGGCTTCGGCGGCCTGCAGGGCTTCCCACACCAGGTGTCCGCAGGCGAAGAGTGTTAGGTCTTTGCCTTCGTTCAGCAACTGTGCCTTGCCGATTTCGAACTTCTCGCCTTCGGGTAGGAAACACGGCATCTTGGAACGGCCAAGACGGAGGTAAACAGGTCCCACATATTCGGCGGCAGCCAATGTGGCAGACTTGGCCTGATTGAAGTCGGCAGGGACGAGGACTGTCATATTAGGCAGGACCTTCATCAGGGCGATATCCTCCATGGTTTGGTGGGTTGCGCCGTCTTCCCCGAGTGAGATGCCGGCGTGCGAGCCGCAAATCTTGACGTTCTTGTTGGAATAGCACACCACTTGGCGTATCTGGTCATAGACGCGTCCTGTGACGAACTCGGCGAAACCACCGAGGAACGGCACCTTGCCGCAGAGGCTCAGTCCGGCTGCGATGCCGACCATGTTGGCTTCGGCAATGCCACATTGGATAAACCTATCAGGGTAGGCTTTGGCAAAACCGTCCATCTTGACGCTACCTTTCACGTCGGCGCTCAGCGCTACTACATTTTCGTTACGCTTGCCAGCCTCCACGAGTCCTTCGCCCATACCGGCACGCAACTCTTTGCTTGATTTTAATTCGTAGTGAGTCATTGTATTACTGTTTTTTTTGTTTTTGCTTTGAATGATTTTACTTCTCTTTTTTCATTATTTTCACTGGATGGTCGGAACCTATTGCGAGTTTTGTGCAAAGTGTCTCTTTGCCCGTGTCGATGAACCCGCATTTCTCCATCACCCTTCCCGAGGCAGGGTTGTCGGGGAAATGGGTGCCCCATAGGCAACGGAATCCTTTCTCACGAAAGCAGTGTTCGACGACCAAACGGAGTGCGTCGGTGCAGATTCCCATTCCCCAATATGGCCGGGCAATCCAATACCCCACCTCACATTCATCAGTGCCAATACTAAGGTTGGAAACGGACGCAGGCAGATATCCTACACAGCCAATGGCTTCTCCCGTTGCTTTCCACACTACGGCCCACATGCCTTCTCCACTGAAAAGGGTGCGGATTATTTCGCGACTTTCCTCGACGCTCTTGTGTGGCGGCCACCCAGCCAACGGCCCAACTTCAGGGTCGGAGGCATACCTGAACAGCGTCTCTGCATCACTTTCCATCCACGGTCGCAGTAATATTCTTTCGTTTTCCATTATTCAACTTATAATTCTCAACTTTCAATTCTCACTGCCCCCCGACCACCGCCGTGGTCTGCATGCCGGACTCTATGTGGAATCTTTTGCTCTTAACCGATTTGTAGGCGGCCGACTCTTGTGGCTTCAGTATCACCGAGTATTCTCCTGGCATAAGCATCACTCGCTCGGTGGCGCTGTTGGGGTTGAGGTCGCACACCCAGTCCATCTTGCCGTCAACTATAGAGAAGATACTGCCGGTGGTGACGGTCTTGGGCTTCTCGAGAATGAGCATGCCGGGAAGGGGAATCGTCAACTCGGTGGCTGCACCTTTTTGGATGTTTACGCCTTTTAGATGGTAGGGTGGAGTGCACAGCACGTCGATATCGTAAAGGCCGGTGCGGTAACTGGCAGTCTCGCCAATCTTCTGCACGTTCAGCAGGTCGCTGCTCCCTCCCTGCCTGACCAGTATGGGATATTGTGGCACTTGCAGCGTGGTGCGGCGTTCTTCCCTCCTTATGCGTAATGTCCCTTGCTCTACGGTGATGTTGAGATTATTGGTCTTCTCGGTGGAGAAGGTCTTGTTGTGGAAAGATATCGGCGGACGGGTGAAGATGTCTATGTCGTAGGCCACGAGGGGGTCAAGGATCAGTGTGTCGGGAGTAAACCGGGAGTCTATCGAGTAGATCATATTGTATTTTGCCACCTTGGTCTGTGCGTCGTAAAAGACTATCGGCACTTCGGTCTCGTACAGCATTCCTTCTTCGTCGAAGAGGTTTATGACGAGTCGTGCTGTCTCCTCCGACTGGTGGAAGATGTCGTGGAGCATCGTTCCATAGCGTTCCTCGTCTGGTAGTCTGATGAACTTGCCGGCGCAGTCGAGGGAGTGCCTGAATTCGTTGCCGATGCCCACGATGAATGTCTGCACCACTATGCCACTCAGCTGCACTTGCCGTGCCACGTCGCAGATGGTGCCGTCGCAGTCGTCCATTCCGTCGGTGATGATAAGTATGATGTTGCGCGAAGCACCGGTGGGCGGGAAGTCGTGCAGCGCGCTTCCGAGGGCGGTGGCGGCGGTGCATCCTCCGTTGGGGACAAGTGTTTTTATCTTGCTTTGTATCTTATAGATGTTGTCGGGTTCGAAGGGGCATTCGAGGCGTGTGCCGTAGGAACCTTTGTTGAGGTGGCCGAACACTCGCATCGCCACCTCTACGTTGCCTTGTGCGGCAATGCTGTCTAAGAAGTGTAGCAGTACTTTCTGGGTGACCTTTATCTTGGCGTCGCTCTGCCAGCGGTCCCACATACTGCGTGAACAGTCAAGCAGGAGCAACACACGGGTCGTCTCCGTGTCCTGTGCCTCTGCCGGACTGCTTATAGGCCCTATAAGGCATATAAGACTTATAAGTCCTATGATTAGTTTCCTCATGGTCAGAAATCGCCGAGGGTTTCGGGCAGCTGTGCGAGGGCCTTGGGCAGGTCGTCGGCCGAAAGCACGGCTCCGTGATACTTGTTGGTGTCCTGCATAAAGTCCACACCATAGCCCATCTTGGTGGTCAGGATGACGCACACGGGACTGCCGTGACCGGCGAGGGCTTTGGCTTGGTTCATGCCGTCGATGACTTGCTGCATGTCGTTGCCGTTCTCTATCACCACCACTTTCCAGAGGAAGCTCTCGAACTTGGCTTTCAGGTCGCCGAGGGTCATCACCTCGTCAACGGTGGCGTCTATCTGCTGGTTGTTGTAGTCGATGGTGGCTATGAGGTTATCTACCTTCTTGGCGCCTGCGAACATGGCGGCTTCCCATATCTGTCCCTCTTCCAGCTCGCCGTCGCCGTGCATGGTGTACACCAGGTGGTTGTCTCCTGTCATCTTCTTTCCGAGTGCTGCACCGACTCCTACACTCATCCCTTGTCCGAGCGATCCTGAAGCCATACGTATTCCGGGCAGATTATGTGCCGTCGAAGGGTGTCCTTGCAGGCGTGTGCCGAATTTGCGGAAGGTGGCGAGTTCGCTCACGGGGAAATAACCGCGGCGGGCCATGGTGCTGTAGATGACTGGCGTGATGTGTCCCTGGCTTACGAAGAGCATGTCTTCGCCTTTGCCGTCCATGGTCCAGCGGGCGGGGTCGAAGTCCATAATCTGGAAGTTCATGGCCACGAACCAGTCGGCTGTTCCCATCGATCCTCCGGGATGTCCGCTCTTCGCGGCGGTGGTCATTCGTAGTATGTCGCGACGTACTTGTGTCGCAATTTGTTGTAATTCAGCGATTGTCTTCATTTTTATCTGTTTTTTTGTTTCTGCAAAGATAGATTTTTTTTCGCAATTGGCGAGAAATATTATTAATAAGTTTTCAACATTTGTAAAAAACTCGTATCTTTGCACTGCTTTTGAGAAAGCTGCGAAGTCTCTAATTGACTTATATACAATAATATCTAAACGAGGAAAGAAAAAAATATGAAGAGAAATTGTTTCCAGAAAATAATGTTCGCCGGCGTGGTGCTGACGGGCGTGCTGTTGCTTGTGGGCTGCCAGACTGAGGAGCAGAAGGTGAAAAAGGTGGTGAAGCAGAGCTACAAATATATGCAGGCAGCGAACTATGAGGGCGTCGTGTCGCTTTTGCCGAGCGACAGCACCGTGACCGACTATCACCGCAATATGATGATTGGCATGCTCGAGCTTGCTCGCCTGTCGGAAGGGGCGTTGGTGGACTTCGAGATTACAGACGTGGTGGTGTTCGACGGTGGCGAACATGCCGCCGCCAAGATTAAGGCCACCTATGCTGTGGACAAGGACAGCACCCGCGTGAGTTATGAAGACGCACGACTGGTAAAACTCGACGAGAAGTGGTATATGACCCTATAAGTCTGACCACTAATCGTTTTGAGTTAAGGAACCGTCTTTCGCAAAGCGAAAAACTTAGAACTCAAAACTTAGAACTTAGAACTCAACTGCTCCCTAATATCCCACCGAATTGATGTAAGTCGCCGATTCGTCGTCCTCGGCCGGCACCGCAGGAGTCGTCGCCGCAGCTTTCGAACTGTCGGTACGGTATTCGAGACCTCGCTCGGGACGCGAGCAGTTGCTGGTGTTGCTCTGTATCTTTTCTATGTCGCTTTGCGTCAGCCCTTCGCCGTCGCCGCTGATGAAGCGGTGGCGCTCGTAGGGGAACACGTCGGCAAGTTCGCCGCTGTAGTAGAAGTCGAATCCGATGGCACCGAAGGTATAGACGTGCCCGTCAACCGAGATGTGCGAACCTCCGCAGCGGGGGTCGGGCTTTGGCTGCGACTGTGAGAATCCTACGTTGAAAAGGGTGAAGAGGATGTCCGGACGGTCGCTGATGTCGTATCCTGCCCGCTTCCATTGGAGCATGGTCTGATGGAGGATACAGCCGGTGTATATATAGGAATACAGGTGGTTGCGGTAATCCACCAGGCGACGGTAACGCTCGTTTACGTGGTCGTTGGTGGTGAAGTCGAGGAGATGCTCGTAGCGGCGGCCCATATAGTATTCCGAGTTGGGGTCTTTAAGGTGCCGCTCCACGGCCTGGGCGGTGAAGTCTTTGATGCCGTTGACTCCGTAAGAGAACTGGCTCTGCACCGAGAGTACTTTCACCGGCCCGAGGTATTTCTTGAACATCTCGCGCTTACTGTTGAAGAGTCTTATCTGCTCACCCACGAGACATGAAACTATCATTCTCGGCTCCACTCCCGTGAGGCGTCCGGCCTCGATGAGGAGGGCGCTGTCTTTGACGATGGCCTCTTTCAGGGCGTTCCACTCTATGGTGTTCATCCACGGGATGATCTGCAACGTGTCTTTGACGCTGATGCCGGCTATCAGTGCGTCGACCTTGCTGGCTGTCGTCTCATATTCTTTGTTGTCGGTGCGGTACATCATGGCCGCCTTGATCATCCTGTCCACGAGGGCGGGATCGCTGTCGGGGGTTATCGAGTTGAGTATGTGCTCGGCATTGGCCGGATACATACGGGCAAAGACCGCCAGGTGCGACATCGACTGCATCCTCAGACGGTTTATCTGCTCTGTGGTGAGTGTCGAGTCGGCAAGGCTCTGCATCTCCGACACCGACATCATATACCTGTAGTTCTTGTCTATCGAGCCTTTGTTCTTGGTAAAACCCAGCTGGAAGAATGCCCACGCTCCTATGATGGCGAATCCGGCCAGGGCGAAGAGTACCAACACTATGTCAAAGAGCTTGCGCCACCAGGGGCGGACACGGAAACTGTTCCAAAGTCGTTTCACGGTGATGTGTGTATTGTTTGTTTTACGTTATTATGCCAAATCACGCAGGAATGGTATGGACTCGAAAAGGGTGAGATCCATGGCGATGAATACCAACGCTCCTGCAATATAGCCTGCCAAGGCCAGCAGTGAGATTTTCTTCAGATACCAGATGAAGTCTATCTTCTCCATGCCCATAACGGCCACTCCGGCTGCCGAGCCGATGATGAGGAGCGATCCGCCGGTTCCGGCACAGTAGGCCAGGAACTCCCAGAAGGGATGGTTGACGGCAAAGATGGCTTCTTCTCCAGTGAGCGGATACATGCCCATGGCGGCGGCTACGAGAGGCACGTTATCGACCACCGACGACAGCACTCCGATGATGAGGTCGATGAAGAAGAATCCGGGTGCTTCGGTACCGAAGGCGTTGTTCAGTCCGCCGGCGAGGCTTCCGAGGATGCCGGACACTTTCAGGCAGCTTACGGCCATCAAGATTCCGAGGAAGAAGAGTATTGTGGGCGTGTCTATATGTTCGAGGGTGCTTACTGCGGTCGGCAGTTTGTGTCCCTCTTTCTCATATTTGCGGCTCAGTATCTCGGTGGTAACCCAAAGGATGCCGAGGCCGAAGAGCATGCCGAGGTAAGGAGGCAGATGGGTGAATGTCTTGAAGATGGGGACGAAAATGAGGGCTCCGATACCCATGAAGAGGACCAGCTTGCGCAGATGTGACGGCACTTCCAGGCCGTTGCTCTCCTGCTCGGGTCGCTCGATGTTGCCTTTCAGCGTCGCTCCCACTATGAGCACCGGCACCACCATGCACACCAGCGAGGCGATGAGGGTCTTCACTATGATGTTCACCGTCGTCACTTGTCCGCCTATCCACAGCATGATGGTCGTCACGTCTCCGATGGGGCTCCAGGCTCCACCGGCGTTGGCGGCCAATATCACCATTCCGGCATACAGCCACCTCTCTTTGCGGTCGGCGATCAGCTTGCGCAGCAAGGCCACCATCACTATGGCGGTGGTCATGTTGTCCAGCAGCGCCGACAGGAAGAAGGTGAGTATCGAGAGTATCCACAGCAGTTTCTTCTTGTTCGTCGTGGTTATCTTGTCGGTGATGACGCGGAATCCTTGATAGTCCTCTATGAGAGTGACGATAGTCATGGCTCCCAGCAGGAAGAACACTATCTCTGCCGTCTCGCCGAGGTTGTCAACGAGACTCTTGGAGATAAAACCGTGCCATTCATCGCCAGTCCAATCGGGTTGTACGATTCCGCCGCAGAACACGAATACGGTCCACAGCAGCGTGCCAAGCATCAGTGCCGTGGCGGTTTTGTTGATTTTGAACGGATGCTCCATAGCGATACAGAAGTATCCGATAACAAATATAGTAACGAGTGCTACTACCATAGTGTTTTGTTTTTATTGATTGAACTTTCTGTTTATTTCCTTTGTTTTGCCTGTTGTTTTTGCGCTTCTTCTGCCATCTTCTGCATCTGCTCCATCCTCTCCATGAACTTGCTCTTCTTCTGCGGCTTCCCTTTGTGCTTCTCGTCGTAGGCCGCCATCTTGGCCCTTACCTTCTTCTCGCTGGTGAAGCGGCGTATCAGTATCATCTGCACCATGGTCAGTGTCAGCGACACGAAGTAGTACAAGTTCAGGGCGGCCGACAGGCTGTTGAACATAAAGAGCATCATGAACGGCATAAAATACATCATCAGTTTCATGCCCGGCATGCTCATCTGGGCCGACTGTCCTTTCATCGTGTACCATGTGTAGAAAAACTGTATGCCGAACATCAGCAGGCAGAATCCGCTGACGTGATCGCCGTAAAACGGTATCGAGAACGGCAGGTGCAGTATCGAGTCATAGCTCGACAGGTCGTCGCACCATAGGAACGACTTCTGCCTCAGCTCTATCGACGCGGGGTAGAAGCGGAACATAGCCCAGATGATGGGCATCTGTATCAGCACCGGCAGGCATCCTGCCATAGGGTTGTAGCCGGCCTTTCTCTGCAGTTGCGACATCATCTGTTGTTTCTTCATCGCGTCTTCGGGATTGGGAAATTTCTCGTTGAGGGCCTTCATCTCCGGTTGCAGTATCCTCATGATCGCACTCCCCTGGTAACTCTTGAACGTAAGTGGGAACAGCACTATCCTCAGCAGGAAGGTGAGTATGATTACTATTAGGCCGTAGTTGAGGTTGAACTTCTCGAGGAAGTTGAACACCGGTATTATTGCGTAACGGCTTATCCACTGGGTCAGGAAGAATCCCCAGCCAAGCGGCAGCATGCGCTCGAACTTGCGGTGCATCGCGTGCAGGTCGTGGTATTTCGAAGGTCCGAAATAGAAGCCCATCTTCGCATTGTAGTCGTTCTCTCCGGCATACGGCATGGCGATATGGCTCGTCATGTTGCACAGGTAGTTGGCCGCCGTGTCTCTCTTGTCGGTGGTCACGGCCATCTGAGCGTTCAGGAACGACGAGTCGTTCATCAGTATGGCGCAGAAGAACTGCTGCTTGTAGGCTATCCACTGCAGCGAGCTCTTCTCGAACTTCTCGCTGTCTCGCCCCATCTTCAGGTGGTCCACCTTGTCCTTCGCCGGCTTGTAGTATATGCTCGTGTTGTTGTGCTCCGGGTCTTTGTTGGGGTTCTTGCTCCCCTTGCCGCTCTGGTCCACCTTCTCCTGGCGGTTCATGCGGTTAAACCAGTCCAGGGTCAGGTATCCGTTGTTCTGTATCTCGCTGCCGAGGTTCTTCAGCGTCACGTCGAAGTCCACCTCGTGGCTCCCGCCGGTGACGGTATAGGTGAATTCTATGTATCTCTCTCCGCTGGCGTTGCTGTCTGTGTTGGCGTAGGCCCTGAAGGCAAAGGTCGCCTGCTCGCCATCCCCGAGGACCATCTCCACGTCCTCGCCGCTCTCCTTGCCGTTCACATAAGTGCGGAACATCAGGTCTTTCGTGTTCACGAAGGGTGCATGCCGGTCGTTGAGGGGGATCTCGAGGTTCAGGTTCGAGTCCGACGGTGTGATAAGCACCAGAGGCATGCTGTCGTAGGTCGTGTAGTCGTGTATCGTCACCTGCTTCACCACTCCACCCTTCGAACTGAACTCCATCGCCATCTTACCGTTGTCCACCTTTATCGCACACGGCTTGTTCACCACACACCCGCTGAACATTCCCATGCCCTCCTGCATCGCCGCCAGCGATGCCGAGTCGCCGCTCTCTCTCGCCTCTCTCAGCAGCTCCTGCTGCGCCTCTATCGAGTCCATCAGCCGCTGCTCCTCCATCTTCGCCGCCGCCACCGAGTCGTTATACGCCATCATCTTCGCCTGCTTCTCCGCCATCTCCTCCTTCGTGGGCATCACCCACAGGATATATCCGATAAAAATGGCGAATATCAACACCAATCCTATAATAGTTTTTTTGTTCATTTTGCGTTTATCTCGTTATCATTCAGTTGCTTAACGCCTATCCATAAGGTGGTCGTTAGAGTTTGCAAAGATACATATAATTTTTATATTATATACAATATTTATCAAAAATATTTTTTTACCCACCAATCAAACATATAGTTCCTATAGTCACTATAGTCCCTATTTACGACTTCTTCATTTCTGGAAACTAAATACCCCACCTGTGTAACAAATACAAATCGGCACTTCGGTATATTTTTGCACCACCCAGTTCCTCCCCTCCAAAACCATACCCCACAGCAGTCGTCCGTCCGCCCCAACCGTCAGTTGACTATCGTATCCGGTTCCCTAAATCCAACCATAGACTTACCATAGAGTTGATACCTATATGTGTCCTATATATCAGCAACTTAGAAAATAAGTAATTTTGCCCTCACTTCCCAATCCCTACACTTTTTGTTGCATGATAGTATAGGGTTGTATATCAATATACTATGCCTAATTTTAACTAAAATTAACATACCGATACACATTCCGTCGGTTTCCCGCTTTCTCCAACTCCCACATCCCGTTTTTCCCTGTTCCGCACCCCCGAAAAAATTAACAGCTACACCCCAGTCCATTCAGAGCATAAATCGGACATTATGTCAATTTTCCGTTTCCGAAAAATGACCACGTCATAGAAAAAAACAGTGCCTTTTTAGTAAAATAAAAACAATGTGAGGCAGGGATTACAAGCAATAATTAGCCACCTCATCCCCCGAAATTGTCGTACATGATGTTCTCCGCTTCTACCCCGAGGCTGTCGAGCATCGCCGTTACGGCTTGTGACATCGGCCCAGGTCCGCACATGTAGTATTCTATGTCTTCGGGCGTCTTGTGGTCTTTGAGGTAGGTGTTGTACATCACCTGGTGGACAAATCCCACGCTATATTTCACTCCCGCTTGGTCGGCTGTCGGGTCTTCGCGGTCAAGTGCGAGGTGGAAATGGAAGTTGGGGAAGTCGCGCTCGAGCTGCAGAAAGTCGTCGAGGTAGAAGACTTCGTTCAACGCCCGTGCGCCGTAGAAGTAGTGCATCGGGCGGTGGGTGCAATGCAGCGTGCGGGTGAGGTGCATGATCTGTGCGCGGAGGGGGGCCATGCCGGCGCCACCGCCGACCCATATCATCTCGTTGCCCTGCGGGTCATCATTCCAAGTGTTGTTTTCGGTGCCGCGCACGCAGAATTCGCCATAGGGGCCGCTCATGAGCACCTTGTCGCCGGGCTTGAGCGAGAAGATGTAGGATGAGGCTATGCCGGGGTTGACGTTCTGGAATCCGCTGCGATCGGCCGTGAAGGGAGGTGTGGCGATACGCACGGTGAGCATGAAGACGTCGCCTTCGGCGGGGTAATTGGCCATGGAGTAGGCGCGGACGGTGGGCTCGGTGTTGACGCAGACGAGGTCGAACATCTTGAACTTCTCCCACGAGGGCAGGTACTCGTCGCCGATGAGCGAGCGGTCGAAGTCGGAGTACTTCACCGTGAACTTGGGGATGCGTATCTGGGCGTAGGAGCCGGGCACGAAGTCCATGTGTTCGCCGGCGGGCAGCTGCACCTTGAACTCCTTGATGAAGGTGGCTACGTTGCGGTTGCTGACCACGGTGCACTCGTATTCCTTGATGCTGAGGATGCTCTGCGGGAGCTTCAGCGAGAGGTCTTCCTTGACCTTCACCTGGCACCCCAGGCGCCAGCCTTCCTGTATCTGCTTGCGGCTGAAGTGGGGCACCTCGGTGGGGAGGATGCTGCCGCCGCCTTTGACGACGCGGCATTTGCATTGTCCGCAGCTTCCTTTGCCGCCGCAGGCCGAGGGCAGGTGGACGCCCTGTTCGCTGAGGGTGCTGATAAGTGTTCCGCCCGTGGAAACGGTCATTTCTTTGTCGTCGTTGATAGTTATCTTGACGTTGCCCTGCGGGATGAGCTTGGCGCGCAGGATGAGCAGTGCCGCCACCAGCAGCAGGATGACGATGAGGATGATTGCAATGGCTGTTATGAGTGTTGTTGTCATAATCGGTATATCTTGTTGGCTCAGTTAATCATTAATTTTCCTGTATGGTTACGCGGTCGGCAAGCCGCCGGCAACCATACGAAATCTATAAATCTTATAGATTAAAGCGCTTCGCGTAAGCCTACTGCCGAAGGCGGAATAATTTATAAGATTTATGGATTTCGGCTCCGCAGGAGCCAGGAGTTTTGATTTATGGAGCATTGTGTTAGAGTTTGAATCCCATAAAAGACATGAAGGCCATTCCCATGAGGCCGGTGATGATGAAGGTGATGCCGACGCCGCGCAGGGCAGGGGGGATGTGGCTGTAGCGCAGCTTCTCGCGGATGGCGGCGATGGCCACGATGGCGAGGAACCAGCCGATGCCGCTGCCGAGGGCGAAGACGGTGGCCTCGCCGATGTTGGCATAGCCGCGCTCCTGCATGAAGAGCGAGCCCGACATGACGGCGCAGTTCACCGCTATCAGCGGGAGGAAGATGCCCAGCGAGTTGTAGAGCGCGGGGCTGAACTTCTCCACCACCATCTCCACCATCTGCACGATGGCCGCGATGACAGCGATGAACATGATGAGGCTCAGGAAGCTGAGGTCCACCTCGGCCAGCGAGGGCGATATCCATGCCAACGCTCCGGGAGCGAGGAAGAATTTGTTGAGCAGGTAGTTGATGGGCACCGTGATAAGCAGCACGAAGGTGACGGCGATACCCAAGCCCGCCGAGGTCTTCACCGTCTTGCTCACGGCAAGGTACGAGCACATGCCGAGGAAGAAGGCGAAGATCATGTTGTCGACGAAAATCGACTTGATGAATATGTTAATGTAGTCCATAATCTTGAATGTGTAAATGTGTTAATGCATTAGTGAATACGTTGAGTTATTCTTCTAATGTTTTAGCGACAAACAGCACCCACTCGTCCATGTTGTCGGTAAGCACCTTAGGGTATGGCAGTGTAATGCGCACGTCGGGGGCTATGCCTGTTTCGTCGATGCCACGGTCGGGCAATCGAAACGAGCGCGACATGGCGATAGTAATCATCGAGCCAGAGTTCGGAAATGTCGCCACTCGGCAATTGGAATAGTCCAAACAGCCTATGGTATTGTCGCGCCCAAACACTGTAACGCGGTCGGAAGTGGCCTTGATGTCAACGAGAAATTGTTCTCCCGAGCTCGCTACTATGGGGTCGATGATGATGCCGACTTTCTTGGGCTTGTGCGGATAAACGGTGTCAATGGTTATTGTTTGCATTGTGTCTGTTGTTGAAATCACCCATTCGTCGGGCGATGCAAGCAAGCGGGTGAGAAGATTTCTATATCCCCAGGCGATAGTGGTGTCCTGCAAGGTCTCAGTCCAATAGTCGCGGTTGCCTTTACTATTACGCATCTCCACGCCGTCGGTGTTGCCAGGGTGGTCGTAGCACAGACAGAGAAGCGGCCAGTAGGCTCCATCGCTACCGCCTGAGTTGCCACGAATGTCGATTATCAGATTTTGACACTGCGAGACTATGAACGAATCAACGGTGTGGGCAATCCAATTCCAATCAATATGCTGGCCAAACGACGGCACACGAATAAGATAAGTCTTGTCGGTTACCTTGCAAGATAGTTGCTTCGGCGCGTATTCATCCATCTCTCGGAAAAAAGTTATCTGCTTGTTTTCCGGAAAATATTGCTGTGAAAAGTTGTAAAAATTGCCGTTATTAAGACCAGCCACGCTAAGGTGCCAGTCTGCAAAGAAGGCCGAATACTCACCGGCAGCCTCCGTACCTGTTTTCTTGCCCTGCTTAATTTCCTTGCGCAAACGGTTTTTCAGAGCCTTGTAGTCGCGCATATTGGTTTTGTTCACCTTGGTGGGGTAGCCCGAGTAATTCTCTTCGACTTGCGACACTGCAAAGTCGAAATCTTCCAGATGTTGTTTGACCGACAGCGAGTCCTGCGCCCAAGCACTGAAACAAAGGCTACATACTATTGTGAGGGTCAATATTGCTTTCTTCATATTGAATATCTTTTACTAAAAACCGTTTGGCCCCGTCGAAGGATCGCCGAAGGACCGTCGAAGGATCGATGAAGGCAGAGTATGTGCTGGGGGAGGGTCATTGCTCGCAAAGGTCTTTGTTGCGGCTGCGGTGCCACCAGATGATGAGGCCGACGAGGATGAGGGCCATGGGCGGCATAATCATCAGGCCGTTGTTCTCGTAGCCTATCTCGTAGAGGCCGAGCTTCTCCATGATGGGGTAGCCCCAGAGGGTGCCGCTGCCGAAGAGCTCGCGCACGAAGCCCAGGACGATGAGGATGACGCTGTAGCCAAGTCCGTTGCCCAGACCGTCGAGCAGGCTCGGCCACGGCTTCTGCACCATGGCGAAAGCCTCGAGGCGGCCCATGACGATGCAGTTGGTGATGATGAGTCCCACGAAGACGGAGAGCTGCTTGCTGACGTCGTACATGTAGGCTTTCAGCACTTGGTCCACCAGTACCACCAGCATCGACACCACCACCAGCTGCACTATTATCCTTATGCGAGGAGGAATGGTCTTCCTCAGCAGCGATATTATCACGTTGGCGAGGGCTACCACCACCGTCACGCTCATGGCCATCACCAGCGCCGGCTTCAGCTGTGCCGTCACCGCGAGGCACGAGCAGATTCCCAAAATCTGCACCGTTATAGGATTCTCCTTGTTGAAAGGCAGTGTTATCAGTTTCCAGTTGCGCTTGCTCATTGCTGTTGTTCTGATTGTTCTATGGTGTCATTTATCAGCTTGCCCAGTACCACCCCCGAAGAGAGTGCGCCGGTCTTTATCCTCCATACTTTGGTTCCTACGGGACTGCCGTAAGCGTAGAGTTTGCCGGTCTTGCAGAGGCTCTCGCCGGCCTTGTTTGTTACCGTGGCAGTGTAAGACCAGTTGCCAGCTTTGTTGATGGAGATGACCTCAATAGTGATGGTCAGCTCGCTGTCTATGTCGTGCCCGATGGCGAGGTATCGGTGGGTCTTGCTCGCTATGCCGTCGGCGAAAGCTGCCGCTGCCGTGGTTTTTTCTTTCTCCCACTCTTCCTCGTGTTTGGCAAAGGCGCTGTCGGTCTTCCCCATTATCACGGCCTTGGAATAGTCTATTTCGAGGCGGGCTACACCTGCCGTCTTCAGACACTCCACCGAGCCCGATACTATCTCTTGGGCATGGCAGACCGAGGCTCCGGCGAGGAGCAGTGCGGCTGCTATAATTGTTTTCAGATGACTAACCGTATTCATTGTACGCCTCCTTCTATTAAGTCTTTATATTTGGCGAGGTCGGCAGCCAACATGTCGTTGACGCCGTTGCTCGTCATGGTTCCGCCGCTTATGGCATCGACCTCGAAGGGCGACGAGTGGTCGGCGCTCTTCTTGAGCCGGACGGGCTTTACGTGGCCGTCGCTGTCGGTGATGCGCTTGCCTATGAACTGCTGGGCGAACTTGTCGGAGGCTATCTCGCCGCCGAGTCCGGGGGTCTCTCCTTTATGGTCGAAGACGGCTCCCACTATGGCTCCCGACTTGTCGATGGCGAGGTAGCCCCAGATGGGCCCCCACAGTCCGGTGCCGCACAGGGGCAGTATGATGCCGTCGCGGTTGTCGAAATCGTAGTAATAGTACATCAGGCTGTCGTCGCTGTAGGCTTGTCCGATACACCGGTTGTATTCTTTCTCTACTTCTTGGCGTGGCACGTCAACGCCCACAGCCTTCAGTATCATCTGCTGCTGTTCGCGTTCTTTGTTGCGCTCCTGCAAGGGCTTCAGCGCCACCGCCGTGATGCTCAGCACTACTGCCACCACGGCCACCAGGACCGCAGAATAGATAATCATATAACGGTTGCTGAACTGTCTCATCTGCGGACCTCCTTTCCTCTACGTCTGCGGCGGCTTATGTTGACTGCCACCACACAATGGTCTATGAGCGGGGCGAAGCAGTTCATCAGCAGGATGCTCAGCATCATGCCCTCGGGATAGGCTGGGTTGACCACCCTCAGCAACACGGCGAACAGGCCTATCAGCAAGCCGTAGATCCACTTTCCTATATTGGTCTGGGCCGCCGTCACGGGGTCGGTGGCCATAAACACTGCTCCGAACATGAAGCCGCCCATCACGTAATGGTAATAGAAAGGCAGCTGCATATATTCGTTGGCTCCTATCAGGTTGAAGACGATTCCCATAAGACCGCCGCCGACGATCACGCCGGTCATGATGCGCCACGAGGCGATGCCGCTCACCAGTAGTATCACGGCTCCGATGGCGATGGCTATAAGCGAGGTCTCACATGTACTTCCTCCAACGGTGCCGATGATCATGTCTGCCAGCGAGGCTGTAGGCCGTGCGCTGCCTCCCATCATCTCGCCCAGCGGCGTGGCTCCGGCTATGGCGTCGGTGCCCCACCAGTCGCCTGCGGTCCACACCTTGTCGCCCGACATCCTCGTGGGATAGGCGAAGAACAGGAAGGCGCGTGCCACAAGGGCTGGGTTGAGGAAGTTCATGCCGGTGCCGCCGAAGGCTTCTTTGGCTATAATCACGGCGAAGGCTACGGCCAGCGCCACCTGCCACAGCGGCGTGGTGACGGGCACTATCATGGGTATCAGCAGCCCGGTGGCGAGGAATCCTTCGTTGACCTCGTGATGACGTATCTGGGCGAAGGCAAACTCGATGGTCAGCCCTACAAGGTACGACACCACGATCATGGGCAGCATGCGCACTGCTCCGAAGAGGAAGCAGGACCAGAGGGTCATGGCCTCTCCGGTGGCGCTATAGTGTTGGTAGCCGATATTCCACATACCGAAAAGCAACGCCGGCATAAGGGCTATCACCACGGTGATCATGCATCTCTTCATATCCACCGCATCACGGATGTGGCTGCCCTGGCGGGTTACCGTGTTGGGCACAAAGGCGAAGGTCTCGAAGGCGTCGAAGGTGCTGTGGAGCCACCAAAGCTTGCCCCCTTCGGAGAAGGTGGGCTTCATGCGGTCGGCTAGTTGTCTCAGCTTCTTTATCACACGCCCTCCTTTCTGCAAAGCTCCAGGGCTTGCCTTATGATGGACTGGATTTCTGTTTTCGACGGGTCTATATATTCGCATAGGGCCAGGTCTTCGGGCTCTACCTCGTAGATCCCCAAAGCCTCCATCAGTTCGATGTCGCCGATGACGGCGGCTTTTATCAGCTGCAGGGGATAGATGTCCATAGGCACTACCCGTTCGAAGTTGCCGGTCATCACCAGCGGACGGACTCCGCCGTGTACTCCTGTGTTGTATCTCATACTGCTCCTAAAGAGTCGCGGCAGGATTCCGCTGAGGAAAGTGCCCGAGAAACTATGTTTCTTCAGACCCGGTGCTATCCAGCCCATAAACTCGTGGCGGTCGCCCTCTTCGAGAAGGGTAACCTGGCTGTCGCCGGCGCCCAGGTAACTGTCGCATGCCCTCCGGGTGCCGCTCAGCACGTTGCCGCTCACTATCCTTTTTCCGTCGAGGGACTCGTCGTGGAGCAGGGTTTCAAGCGCCACACCGGGTATTACTCTGTAATAAGCAGGATGGCTGGCGGCAGGGCCGCATATTGCCACTACTCTCTCTGGCTCGTATTTTCCTTCGTGGGCAAGTATGCCGAGGGTTATAACGTCCTGAATTCCCATGGTCCAGACTCGCTCTCCTTTGTTGATCGGGCGGGTCTTGGAGATCTGTACGCCCACGTTGCCGGCAGGGTGTTTCCCCTCAAACTTGGTAAACACAAATCGGCGCTTCCCACGCAACGCGGCTTCTATCCACTCGCTGGCGTCGTCGATGCCTACATATACTTTCCCGTCGGTCAGCCCGGTCAGTGCAACCAATCCGTGCAGTGTGGCCTCACGGTGTCTCTCTTCTTTGAAAATGGTGTCCCCGTCCACAGCCAGCGGGGCACTGTCGAAAGTGCTCACGAAGATGTCTCTCGGATGGTCATCGGGATCGGGTATGATGCCGAAAGGACGCTGTTTCAAGGCTGCCCAAAGGCCACTCTGCAGCATCGAGGCTTTCAGGTCTTGGGTGTCGTAGGTCCGCTCCTCGCCGGAGTCGCAGCGCTCGATCTCTATCATCTCCACTTGCCGCCTCTCGCCTCTCGCTATCTTTGTTATTTTTCCGTCCACAGGGCTTGTGAGTCTTATCCGCTCGTCGTCCTTGTCCACCATCAGCGCGTCTCCTTTACGCACCGGCTGACCCTCTTCGACAACGACCCTAACTTTCAGCCCTACATAGTCTTTGGGGCTTACTCCATACCTCTTGGCGTCTCTGCGGTCGGTTATCGTTCCGCCAGCGGCACCAGCCATCGGTATGTCGAGCCCTTTATGTATAGTAATGATTAACACTTTTGGGTTAATGTTTTATTATAGAGGCAGTTTATCACTTCGTGGCAGTCGCCGTGCCAGTTGTGCATCCCGCCTCCTTGGCAGTCTCTGAATTTCTTGCATTCTTTACACATCCCCCTGCGAGCCCAGCTCTTGTCTCTATAGGCCTTAAATCCTTCGTTCCACACGCTCCAGAGGTTGTCGCGATATATGTTTCCTTGCCCCCACGCTTCGCGGTCTATATTGGGACAGGCACTGATTGTTCCGTCAATCAGCACCGAGGCTATATTTATTCCGGCATGGCAGAAATGGGGGTTTTGCCTTACTTCCCATTCGTATCTGCCCAGATAACCTTCGCAGCTGTAAGTTACATTCATGCTACTCTCGCGGTGGTCTCGTTTATGCTTTATAAACTCCATCAGCTCCACAAACTCTTCGTTGCTCAGGTGCAGTTCTGCGTCGTGGCAGGCTCGCCCTATGGGTATAATGGTAAAGATTCTCCACTGTCTTACCCCCAGCGAGGCCAAGCGGTCGTGCAGCTCCTGTAATTGTTTCAGGTTTCTTTTGTTCACGCACGTCACCACGTCGAAGTTTAGTCTTTGCTCTTTCGCCGCCAACTCGATGGCTTTCATCGTCTTCGCATAGCTGCCATCTCTCCCTCTCATCCAGTCGTGGTTTTCTTCCAGTCCGTCGAGGCTTATGGTAAGAGTCCCCATTCCGGCACTCATCAGCTGTCTGTGCTTCTCTTCGTCATAGAGCCATCCGTTGCTCACCATGCCCCATCCCATACCGCGACGTCTTATCTCGCGCCCCGCTGTCTCCAGGTCTTTCCTCAGAAGGGGTTCGCCACCGGTAAGCACCACGGTGAACCGTTTCCCTATGGACTCTTTCGGTATTGTGTCTACTGCTTTCAGGAAATCCTCCAGCGGCATGTCTTTCTCTCCACGGTCGTCGGTGCAGTCACTTCCACAGTGACGGCAATGAAGATTACAACGCGTCGTACACTCCCAGAATAGGTAGTTCAACTCGTGAATCTTCGTCTCGTTCCACCGGAACAGTCTGCCCAACGGTTTCCGCAATATGTTGTCCATTATCTCCTGCGAAGATAGACTTCTACTTGATGTTCGTGGGCATCATTTATCACAGTGTCCTTAACTTCATAGAGCGAGTCGGCATCGGTGAATTTGTACATAACGTCAAGTTCGCTGGTGCGCAGCATGCCGGAGGCTACTCCTGTCTCATCGGTTATACCGATATATTCCCAGTCGTAATTCATCTCGTCACTGTTGGATTGGAATTGTGACCTGATCCTTACACCCTCTATAGGAGATCCGTCTTCTGCCGACATTACTTTGAACGACACTTCGTTGCCGTCAAAATCTTCTTGAGCCGTACCATAGCAAGCCTGGAACACAAACATTGCAGCAGTCAGCGATATACAACCTAGGATTTTTCTTAATATTTTCATAATCTTAGCGTTAGGTGTGTTTCTTGAGAATTATTCAACTGCAAAGATACACATTTTAATATAAATAGCAACTAATTTTTGCATTTTTTTCTTTCCGACCCTGTCGCTTTCAGGATCGTTAGTACAACTGCCCCCACTATAAGGACAATACCCACAGCCAGCCTCAGCCCGAAAGCCTCTCCGAATACCGCCACTCCTATAACCACTGCCGTCAGCGGCTCCAGTGCTCCGATAATCGCGGTTGCCGTGCTACCGATGTATTTGGCGGAATAAACCATAAGGCAGAGGGCCATGATTGCCGGCACCACAGCCAGCCATCCTACCCAGAACCATGCTTTCCCGCTGGGCGGCAAGATCAGTCCCTGCCCGCTTATCAGCGCGTAGGCGGCCATGCCGGCAGCACAATAAAAAAGTACATAAAAGTTGATTTTGAAACTCGACAATGTTATTTTGCTGCGGTCCACAACTATTATGTAGAGGGCGTAAGTCAGGGCGCTTGCCAGCACTAGTATCACTCCAATCACTGGAAGCCTCTCACCTCCGTCGCCCCAATACAGCAGCACTACTCCCGCCAGACTCAGTACCAGTGCGAAAATCGTGCGCCAGCCCATCTTCTCGCCGAATACCAGAACCATGATCACCGCTGTCATCACCGGATAGGTAAACAGGATGGTGGAAGCGACTCCTGCCGCCATCATGGTGAAACTTATATACAGGGTCAGCGACGACCCGATGAACAATAAGCCTAAAGCCGTGACAACTCCGAATTCTTTCCAACTCAGCCGCAGACTTTCGCGCCGCACGGCCATCACCACGGCCATCACCACCCACGCCAGCGCAAAACGATAGAAGAGCACTTGCCCGGTGGCCATCCCTTCTCCGTACAGGTTGAGCGCCCCTAACGGGTTGGTTCCATAGCACACCGCTGCCATTATGCCACAAATGCTTCCAACAATTTTCTTCCGATCCATACACATTAAATATATTAGGAAAGAGGTGCCATAACAATTAATATACTCTATATACCGGCCTGACCGACATGCCGCAGTATCGGTAGTACGCCAGAGTATCTACCGTGTGCTTGTCAAATATTACATAACGGGCGTACTCTTCGTCGTTGGGGTCGCATGTCGTGGACCAGTAGTTGCCCGACAATCCGGGATACATTACTTTTGACTCTTCTCTCGTTCCTGCGGCAGGCAGGAATACAGCTCCTTGGGATTGGTATTCCACCCATTGTGTTGCACTTATACGAAACTCTAAACTGTCGGACGGTAATACTCTGTAAAACGTAAGTCCGTTCCCGAAATTCCACTCGTCGGGTAGCAATATCAAGCCTCTCACTCCGTTCACGGTGGCAGCCCATCTCAGCGTGTCGGACCGTTCCCGCTGGAACAGCAGGTAACGCCACTCCGGCATCGAGAGCGTCCGCCACATGGCCTGTTGGTTGCCGCCGTTGCTGATGGCGTTATAGTAGGCCCAGTCATAGTTTACCGATCCACCGGTCAATGAGGGACTGCCGTTTGTGGAAGAGGGACCATAGTGGTTGTGCGCGCCGGTGTCTATTACCGATGTCGTGGAACCTTCGTGCCCGTCGTATCCTGAAACTCCCCAGCCGAACAGGTCAACCCAGCCGGTGTAGCCGGCGTTATATTCACCAGCGGCACGTCCGGCATCTTTATGGGCGAAGTCATATTGGTGCAGGGCAAATCTCCATTCGCCTCTCGTGGGACAATATTGCAGGTTCCCGCGGGAAAACATCACCCGTAGCGAAGCCGAGACGGAGAAATATGAATTTATCGCGCCAAAAGACGTGGTATTTGTGTCACCCAAATGGTCGTTGGCAGGCTCGGTATAGGGAGTTACGGGATTTTCCTCTTGCCCGGGATCTGTCGTCTCCTCTTTATGACAGGCCAGAAGAACAAGGCAGCACGTCAGTAGCGCATATAGTCTCCATCGTTTCATTTTATTGCACCTTATTATTATATAAATTGCAAAATTACACATTATTTTTTAATTGGCAAGAAATCTGTTTTCTTAATTCTCTCGGTAATAGGGTTTGATTCTGATTATCAGTGGTCTATTCTTTTTGAAAAAGAAATTTAAGAAAAAAATAAATATCCTATATACAATAAAACAACATATATTACGTTATTATAATAAATTTGAAATAATAAGAAAATGAACGAGACTGTCAACATTCAGGAATTAAATGCACGCATCGAGCGGGAATGCGCTTTTGTGGACGCTCTGACGATGGAGCTGCGCAAAAACATCATAGGCCAGAAACACATGGTCGAAAGTATGATGATTGGTCTGCTTAGCAACGGACATATTCTCCTTGAAGGTGTGCCCGGTCTGGCTAAAACTCTTACCATCACCAGCCTCGCACAGGCTATCGATGCAAAATTCAGCCGTATTCAGTTTACACCCGACCTTCTCCCTGCCGACCTTATCGGTACTATGATCTACAGTCAGAAGACCGAATCTTTCGTGGTGAAGAAAGGACCGATATTCTCCAACTTCATCCTCGCCGACGAGATAAACCGTGCGCCGGCCAAGGTGCAGAGTGCGCTCCTCGAAGCTATGCAGGAACGGCAGGTGACAATAGGCGAAAATACCTACCGTCTTGAGGAACCTTTCCTCGTGATGGCTACCCAGAACCCCATAGAGCAGGAAGGTACCTATCCGTTGCCTGAGGCCCAGGTGGACCGCTTTATGCTGAAAGTGGTCATAAGTTATCCCACCAAAGAGGAGGAACGTGAGATTCTTCACAAGAGTATGAATGGAGGTTTTGCCGCTCAAAAGCCTATCCTCAAGCCGGCCGACATTATGGCGGCACGCAAGGTGGTCCAAGATGTGTATATGGACGAGAAGATCGAGAACTACATCACCGACATCACTTTCGCCACTCGTTGGCCTGAGAACTTCGGACTCGAGAAACTTAAGGGCATGATCAGCTATGGTGCCTCGCCGCGTGGTAGCATAAACCTGGCTCTCGCTGCACGCTCCTACGCTTTCATCAAACGTCGCGGCTATGTCATTCCTGAAGATGTCAGGGCTGTCGCTATGGACGTGTTGAGGCATCGTATCGGTCTTACCTATGAGGCAGAGGCCGAGAACATAACCAGCGAGGAAATGGTCAACGAGATCCTGAACCGTGTCGATGTTCCTTGATCGTTGCAAGTAGGCTCAACCATTACTCAACTATTACTCAACTATAGGGCAAGGTTAGCAAATCTATGGAACACGACGATGAAATAATAAAAAAAGTACGGCGTATCGAGATCAAAGCCCGCGGACTGTCTCAGCAAATGTTCTCCGGCGAATACCATAGTGCCTTCAAAGGTAAGGGCATGGTGTTCTCTGAAGTCAGGGAATACCAGTATGGCGACGATGTCCGAGATATCGATTGGAACGTCACGGCAAGGCTTAACCATCCTTATGTCAAGGTGTTCGAAGAGGAACGCGAGATGACGGTGATGCTCATCGTTGACGTCAGCGGCAGCAACCGTTTCGGCACCCATCATCAGTTCAAGGAAGAGCTGGTGGCGGAAGTGGCGGCGACGCTCGCCTTCTCTGCCATTACCAACAACGACAAGGTGGGAGTCATCCTCTTCAGCGACCGGATCGAGAAGTTTATACCTCCCAAGAAGGGCCGTACTCATATACTGCGCATAATCCGAGAACTCATCACTTTCCGTCCCGAAAGCAACGGCACGGATCTCGCCACGGCTCTCAAATACTTTACCAATGTCATCAAGAAGCGGTGTACCGCTTTTGTCCTCAGCGACTTCTACGACAGCGGCTACGAGGATGCCTTGAAGATCGCGGCCGAGAAGCACGACTTGGTGGCCATTCGTATCGCCGACGAGCGTGAAAAGTCTCTCCCCGACTTGGGATTGGTCAAGTTCTATGACCCGGAGAGCTCCACTACCGTGTGGGTCGATACTGCCAGCAGTGCTATGCGGTCGCAGTTCGCCGAAAGCTACGGCAAGCACGAGGCTAAGGTCGATGCTTTGCTGCGTCGCTATGGGGTGGACCAGACTGAGCTTATGACGGGCGAGGACTTTGTGAAACCGTTATTGAGACTCTTCAAACGGCGTGGATGAGAAACTGTAACCAGAAAAAGGACTCTACAATGAAAAAAATAACAATAGCCATAGTGGCAGTGCTGATGTCCCTAGCGATGAATTCTCAGATTGCCTGGAATCTCGACACCAACAATGTAACTATTGGCGATCAGGTAACTCTCTCTCTCAGTGGGGTGGAAAGTTGGCCCACGATGGAGGACCTCAGCCAAGGCAAGGTGTTGGCGCTCAAACAGTGGATGGACACGGCAAAGGGTGTCCAATATACCACGCTGACTTGCTTCGACGAGGGAGAATGGCCTATCAAGATCACTGACGAAGATTCACTGGTTCTTGTGGTTAACGACGTGGCCGATGTGGACACCGTGACCGCAGAGGTCAAGGATATCGCCGACATAATGAAGGTGCACTACACTTTCTGGGAGATTTTCCGTTGGATTCTTTTAGGCTTGGCGGTTCTCTTTGTCGCTGGCGCGGTGACGTATATCGTGATAAGGCTGAAGAAGCATAAGCCAATCATCGAGTTGAAGAAAGAGCCACCGGTGCCGCCCGAGCAGCGGGCATTGGCGGCATTGGAGGACCTGAGGGTCCAGCAGCTCTGGCAGCAGGGAAAGATTAAAGAATACCACACCGAGCTGACCGATATAGTCCGTGGCTATCTTGAAGAGGGCTGGGGTATCGCTTCTACCGACATGACCAGCGACGAGACTCTCGAGGCTTACAGGCGTAGCCGTTGCTTTAGCGATATACTGGAAGAAAAACTCTCCCGTATGTTGCGCACCGCCGATATGGTGAAGTTCGCCAAGTCGGAACCGATGCCTTATGAACACGACCGTTCGCTCAGCGACGCAGTGGACTTTGTGAACACTTTAGGAGCTCAGGCAGTGGCTGAGCGTGAGGCGGCGAAGGCTAAAAAACAAAAAGAAGAAAGGGACAACGATGCAAGGAATAACGTTTGAATATCCGTGGGTTCTCTGGTTTCTGGCTCTCCTGCCTCTTATGGTGGCGTGGTACGTCTTGCGCTATCGCAAACAGCACGCGGCCCTTCAGTTCTCCAACATAGGGCTGTTTAAGGGGCTGGGCCGCACTCTACGCCAGCGCACCCGGTGGCTCCCCTATGCTCTCCGTGTGGCGGCAGTGGGTGCCATGATAGTGGCGTTGGCTCGTCCTCAGAGCCAGTTGAGCCGTCAGGAGATGGATGTCGATGGCATCGATATAGTGCTCGCCATCGACGTGAGCGGCAGCATGATGGCGGAAGACTTCTCGCCCAACCGGCTGGCTGTGGCCAAGGCGGTGGCGGCTAACTTCATAAACGGCCGCCATGAAGACCGTATCGGCGTGGTCGCCTTTGCCGGCGAGGCATTTACCCAGGTCCCTATCACTATCGACCATAACATCTTGCTGAAACAACTCGACGGCCTGAAGAGTGGCACCATAAGGGACGGCACGGCTCTGGGCGACGGTTTGGCTGTGGCCATCAACCGGCTGAAAAGTAGCGAGGCAAGGAGTAAGGTTGTTATATTGCTTACCGACGGTGTGAACAACCAGGGTAGCATAGATCCCCGCAGTGCGGCCGAGATAGCAGCTATGTACGGCATCAGGGTTTATACTATCGGCATCGGCACCAATGGCCGCTCCACGGCCCATGGCCCCGATGGCACCCGATATACTGTCGATTGTGAGATCGACGAGGTGCTGCTTAGCGATATGGCGAAGATGACTGACGACGGGCAGTATTTCAGGGCGACAGACAAGAACTCTCTCGACAAGATTTTCAAGCAGATCGACGAGATGGAGAAGACAAAAATCAATGTCACCCAGTATCGTCAGACCAAGGACGAGCAAGAGGGATGGATCGCGCTGGCGCTGATCGCCGTAGGCGTGGAACTGCTGCTCTCGCTGCTCTATTATAGGACTATGCCCTAAATAATGTGTAATTGATAGAAAGGAATAATATGATACATTTTGAACATCCTAAATTGCTGTGGCTTCTGGTTGTGGTGGGAGTGTTTGTGGCTCTTTGGGTGTGGTTGCGTCTCCGGCGCAAGCATAAGTTGAGAATGTTTGCCGACAGTGGTATGTTCGGACGGCTGATCCCCGACGAGTCTATATCCCGTTCGATTATCAAGATGGCTTTGGCTGTGGTGGGTCTGGTCTCGCTGGTGGTTGCTTTGGCAAATCCTCAGGTGGGCAGCAAGATGGTTAAAGGGGAACAGAAAGGAAGCGATGTGGCTATATGTTTCGACGTCTCCAACAGTATGCTTGCGGAGGATATCAAGCCCAATAGGTTGGAACGTAGCAAGCGGGTGGTGAATAACATCATAAGCAAGCTGGGTGGCGACCGCGTCTCTCTGGTGGTTTTTGCCGGAAGCAGTTTTATCCAGATGCCGCTCACTACCGACTATAATGCTACTCGAATGTTCATCGAGCAGATTGACTGTGAGATGATTTCTACCCAAGGAACTGCCATCGGCGACGCCATAGGAAAAGCGATGGAGACTTTCGGCTATGGCGACGTGGACCAAAAATGGGAGAAACGCAACAGCCGCGCTATCATCGTCATAAGCGATGGCGAGAACTTCGAGGACGATGCGGTGAGTGCCGCTGCCCAGGCGGCTTCCGAGAAGGTGGTGGTGTGTACCATAGGTATGGGCAGCGACGAGGGCGCTCCTATCCCTCGCTATAAAAACGGCATCAAGACGGGTTACAAGTATGACCGTTCTGGCAATACGGTCACGACACGTATGGACGAGAAGACTCTGCGTGAGATCGCTAAGGCGGGTGATGGGGTCTATGTGCGTGCGGGCAATATCAATGCCGAGGTTGACAAGGTGGTTGACCGCATCGAGCATCTCGAGAAGGATAGTAGCGGAAAGGCTATGTTTGCCGAATACGAAAGCCGCTATATGTATCCTCTCTTGGTGGCTGTGGCTTGCCTGCTTCTCGAAATCCTCATATTCGAACGCCGTAACCGTAAGTTTAACCTCGACAAAATTCTGAAACGGAAATGAAACGATTCATAATATATCTCTTGTTGACGGTCCTCGCCACCGCTGCATGGGCTCAGAAAAGCGAGGTGCGCAAACTCTTGAGGGGTGGCAACCGTGAGTATCGCAAGGAGCATTACGACGAGGCTACCACCCGCTACCGCAAGGCTCTCTCCAGCGACAGCACGAGCATCGCCGGACAATACAACCTCGGCAATTCGCTCTACCGCAAGGGGCAGAAGGGTAACTCGGTGGAGAAGGCTCCTTCCTTCGACGAGGCCGCCAAGCATTACAGCGCGGCAATCGCCAACCCCAAGATCAGCGACAAGCAGCGCAGCCGTGCCTACCACAACCGTGGCAACTGCCGTGTCCAGCAGGGCAAGGCCGACCAGGAAAAGGCTCAGGAACTCTTCGGTCAGGCTGTGCAGGATTACCAGGAGGCGCTGAAGCTCGACCCGAAGAACGAGGACACTAAATACAACCTCTCGCTTGCCAAGAAGCTCCTGCGTCAGCAACAGCAGCAGAACCAGGGCGGTGGCGGCAACAACGACAAGAATCAGGACAAGAAGGATCAGCAGCAGCAACAACAGCACCAACACCACCGCTTGAGATTGTAGCAAAAGTATCTCTAGTAAAAGTTTTAAAAGACTGATAAGCAATCCTAGCCAAACTTTTCTTACAAAGTCTTAATGTAAAGAAACCATCTCCTAAAACCTGATTATCAGCAATTCTAAAACAAATACTGGAAACATTGATTAATAAAGTCGGCATCCAAAAATCTTTGTAGCCATTCTCCATATCTTCCTGAGTAAAAGCAACTGGAGTTTCAAAAGTAACAGACTGCCCTAAAATATTTGTCCCTGTAATTGTTAAAGTGCCCCTGAACAAATCGACATATGCGAAATTATCTGATAAATCAGTCCCATTACATACAAATTCATTATTATCTAAAGAACACAAAATATTAACAGAATAAAGAGGATTAGAAGTAACACTAATATCAACACTGGTTACATTTGCCATATCAATTAAATTATTTGATTTCATCATAGCATAAGAACCAGAAACATATGCGCTATCAATATCGTAAGACAAACCTACACCTAATCCGTTAAAATATACGTTTATATATCTAGCTCCCGAGGGTAACATTCTTGACGAATTACCATAATAATTATCATTAGACCCATCAATTTGTGTGGAATCAATGAAAATACCATAACAATAATTATTAGAAACAGTCTGATTTATAACTTTGTTATAAATAGTATTTAATTCAGTTAAGATATATGTATTAACTGTTGTTGTATAACCAGCCTGCCCACTGTCAACAGCAGTTTGAGTATAACCATAATTATTTAAAGCAAATTCAGAACAATCGGAAATATTATTTTTGCTGATAAAATCTAACCAAAATCTAACGCCTAAATACAAAGGCGACCTGATGATGCTCGAGATGATTGCCAACTGCAACTGGACTCGTCCTATCTATGTGGCCATCACCGTGGGTTCCGAGAACTACATGAACCTCGGCGACAACTTCATTCAGGA
>JAFRTM010000008.1 GCA_017439185.1 Bacteroidales bacterium
GGGTTGCGGACGTGGGCGGGCATGGAGCGGAGGTAGCGGTGGCCGCGGACGGTGTAGCCGATGACGGGGCCGAGGGCGCCGTGCCAGTGGGTTAGGGATGCGTTGTGGGCCATGGGGGTTGGGTGTTGATATGTTTAATGTGGATAAGTGGATAAGTTTAATGTGGATAAGTGGATATGTTGTATGTTGATAAGTGGATATGTTTAATGTTGATATGTGGATATGTTGTTTGTTGTTTCGGGGGCAAAGGTACTAAATTGTTTTTAATTGGCGAAGTTTTGGGGGAAATTTATTTTTTCGACTTTTTGTAAGTTGCTGGTAACTAGGTATTATGTAGGTATCAAGTCTATGATAACGCTATGGTTAATTTTTAATTGATTTGGGGGTGAAAAATGAGAAATTTGGACTAGATGAACTGGATTTTCTAGAGGAACTAGATGGGATGATTTTTTATGGGGCTGGGTCTAATAGGACTAATGGGGCTTATAAGACTTATAGAGACTATAGAATTTATAGAAATTATAGAATCTATAGAGATTATAGTGGTTGGTGGGGTTTGGGGGTGCGGAGGGATATATAATATAAGGTATAATATTATAATAAGGAATTTGTTTATTAGATAGACATAAAAAGGGAACGGGAGGCTCCGCTGTGACGGTACACCCCCCGCATATTTAATCAAGACTTCACGTCTTAATCCGAGTGCAAAGATACGAACATTTTTTATTCCTACAAATTATTTCTGAAAAACATTTTACAAAGAGCCAACAATGTGTAAAATAAAATTCAACAAGCAACTCTGAAACAAACATATAGGTAAAGATGTAGTGTGGGGGTAAAACACGACAGCCGGCCTTGCGGCCGGCTGTCTCTCGTGATTATGGAAACAATTATGAAAACGAATTTCTTATTAGTCGGGAAGTCCGTCGATGCCCGGGACCTGATGGATGAGTCCGTCGGAGCCCATCATGGAGCTGGGTGCCTCGCGGGCGGTGAGGAGGGTGTCGCCGAGCGGGAGTTCGCCGTTCTGGAGCTGCTCGGTGGTCATGTTCTCGATTGCCTCTGCGCCGTGGATCTTGTTTTTGAGCATGTCGTGCATGATACGTATGCGGTCTTCGACGTTGCGTGCATTGGCGAAGGCGGGTTCGGGAGCGGGTATGGTGTGTGTCATGGGCTTGGGGGCCTCGTCGTGGACGAGAGACATGACGGGTTGCTCTTCGACGGCGGCCTCTACTGCCGGGGTTTCCACTACTGGGGCGGGAGCCTCAGCGGTGGTGAGGGAGGCTGTATGGATGGGTTGGCCGGAGGTGGAGTCCACGAGGGTCATGCCCATCTCGTCGGCGGGGAGGGTCTGCTCGGGTGCCTTGACGGGAGCTTTCTCCTGGAGCTTGGCGGCGCGGTTGCAGAAGTTGAAGGTGGTGTCGGCCGGGAGTTTTTCCTCGGTTTCCATCTCAAGGACGTGTACGATTTTGGGTTGGTTGCTTGTCTCAACCGTGGGTTCGTAGCTGACGATAGGTTCGGATTTGGGTTCCTCCTTGGGTTGCTGTTCGTCGAGATGGTGGGCCTGGGGGGCTTCGGTCTTGGCGTCGAAGCCTGTAGCAATCATGGTGATCTTGAGGTCAGCGCCGAGAGACTCGTCGGTGCCCATACCCCAGATGACGTTGGTGTCGGTGGAGCCGGTGAGGCTGGTGATGTGGTCGGTGATGTCGGAGATTTCGTCCATGAGCATGGGATTCTCGGAGGAGGTGGAGAAGTAGAGGAGTATGTCCTTGGCACCGTAAATGTCGTTGTCGTTGAGGAGTGGGGAGGTGGCGGCCATCTCGATGGCTGCCATGGCGCGGTCGTCACCGGAGGCCTGGCCAACGCCCATGAGTGCAGTGCCGGACTTGCTCATGACGGAGTTGACGTCGCGGAAGTCGATGTTCACGTAGGCGTCGAGGGTTATGATCTCGGCGATGCCTTTGGCGGCAGTGAGGAGTATGTCGTTGGCTTCGGCGAAGGCGATGGGGACCGGCATGGGTCCTTTGGTCTCGCTGAGTTTGTCGTTGTTGATGATGAGCATCGAGTCGACGTGTTTACGGAGCTCTTCGACACCACGCATGGCCTGCTCGCGGCGCTTCTTGCCTTCGAAGAAGAAGGGCATGGTGACGATGGCGACAACGAGGATCTCGTTGGGTTCGCTGTCTTCGAGCTTGATGCTCTTGGCGATTTCGGCGATGACGGGGGCTGCGCCGGTACCGGTGCCGCCGCCCATGCCTGCTGTGATGAAGAGCATCTTGGTGTTGTCCTCGAGGACTTTCTTGATTTCCTCGCTGCATTCGAGAGCTGCGGCCTTAGCCACCTCGGGGTTGTTGCCTGCGCCGAGTCCGGCACGTCCGAGGCTGATTTTCTTGGCCACGGGGCTGGCGTTGAGGGCCTTCATGTCGGTGTTGCAGACGATGAAGTCCACGCCGGTGATGCCATGACGGGACATGTGGTTCACTGCGTTGTTTCCGCCACCACCTACGCCGATGACTTTGATGTAGGAGGACTGCTCTTCTGTGGTCTCAAATTCCACCAATGTATCGTTATTTATGTCTATCATATCGTGCTTGCTTATATTTATTTAACTGTTTTACAAAAAATTACACGGATTTGTATTTCAGTTAAGCGATTGTAAAATTACTAACTTTATTTTTATTTACACTGTTTATTATCAATTAGTTATCAACAGACTTTTCAACCATTTGGGAAAATTAGGGAGATTAGTCGTCGCTTTCCTCCAAGAATTTGCCAAACCAGACGCCAACTTTTCTGTACCACGGGTCCTTGGAACCCTTTTCCGGTGCGGGCTCCGGCTCGGGTACGGGCTTAGGTTCGAGCTCCGACTCGAGCTCCGACGCGAGCTCCGGCTCGAGGACGTAGGGTTTCAGCTCCGGAGGAGTCGGAGGCATCGGAGGTTCGCCCATTCCTTTGAGTGCTGCGAAGGGATCTTTGCCATTGACCGGATTAATTACAGGAGGTTCTGGATTAGTGGGCGGAAGCGGCTCGGGGTCAGGAGTTGCCGTTGTTTCGGGGACCTCGGGGGTCTTCTCCTCTTCGATATAATGGTTATTGGAGGCAGCGGCCTCATTGAGTCCGTAAAGCACGAGGCCGATGCCAGTGGCATATTTGGGGTGTTTGAGTTCGTCGCTGTAGCCATCGGCGAGATGGTCGATAGGTTCGCCGATGCGAGTGTTCATGGCAGTGTTGAGTTCGGCGACCGCCTTGATGTCAGCCATGCTGGAGCCGCCACCGGTGAGTACGAGGCCGCTGTGGAGCATCTTGGGGTCATAGCCCGACTTCTGGATTTCGTAGGCCACGAGGCCCATAATGTCGGAGACCCTCACATTGATGATCCTGGCGAGCATCTTCATGCTCACGTTGCGCTGCTGTATGCCGCGGTAGCTTGGAATGCTCACGCTTTCGTTGTCGCTGACCGCCGATTCGAGGCAGTGGCCGAATTTCACCTTCAGGTTTTCCGCCTGATCCTTCAGGAGGCCGCAAGTGCGCTCGATGTCGCTTGTAATGACCTCGCCGGCGAGAGCCAGGACCGAAGTGTGGCGGATGACCCCTTCGTGGAAGATGGCGATGTCGGTGGTGCCGCCGCCGATGTCGACGAGGACCACACCTGCATCCTTCTCGCGCTGGGAGAGAGTGGCGAGCGAGGAAGCCACCGGCTCGAGGACGAGCCCTTTGATGCTGAGTTCCGCACTCTTGACACTCTTGACGATGTTTCCGATGTTGATCTTGTTGCCCGTTACGATATGGAAGTCGATATTGAGACGGCTGCCCGTGACTCCCACCGGATGGATGCCCTTGTCGAGTTCGCGGCCGTCGATGTAGTAAGTCTGCGGGAACACGTGGATAATCTCTTCACCAGGACCTGTGGCTATAGTACGTTGCTCGTTACATAAAGTGTCGATATCCTCCTGAGTTACAATGTCGCGATCTGGTGGCAAGATTTTCTGGCCTTGGCTGGAATAGCTCTTGATGTGACGGCCGGCGATGCCGACATACACGTCGTTGACCTTCACGTTGGCCTGTTCGCTAGCGCGGCGAACCACGTCAGAGATGGTTTTAGCCGTGTCCACGATGTTAATCACATCACCCTTTTCCATTCCCACCGACTTGTCGATGGCATAGCCGAGGATGTCAATTTTTCCGTTAGCCGCCTTCTTTCCGATAAGGCAAGCAGTTTTGGTGGTTCCGATGTCGAGACCTACAACGATTGCGTTTTCCATAATCTGTGTTTTTTATTTGTTATACATTTATTATTTATCATTTCTTCGAGTGCAGACCACCTGACCGGCGTATTTCACGCTCACGCGCTTGTATGCGTTGTCGCCCACCCGAGGGAGACCCTGAGCGTAGAAAAGCTTGAGGCGGTGGAACTTGTCGTCGAGGTCGTCGGCAGAGCCGATTTCCACCTCGTGGTTGCCGATGCGAGGGATGAGCAGTAGGTCGCCCTTTTCAGAGACATAGACCTGGTCGTAGAGAGGGGAGAAATCCTGGCGGTCGAGATAGTCGGCGAGACGCCACAGCGAGACGATGTCATAACGGGCGGAAGCGGCAGAGTCGGCCAGCTGGCGCAAGTTCACCTCGGCAAAACTGCGCTTCATACGAGTCTTGAAGTCGCCGCTGCCCACGAGAACGTCGCACTCGCCCACCTTGGAGGGAGGGAAGCACGTCCCGGTGTGGTCGGCATAGAACTCGGTGCCGTTGTAGAAAATCCTGACGATGGGACGACGCTGAAGGACATTGACCTCGATGTTTCCGCCCACGCTCACAGAAGCCCTGGCCTCCTCGACATAGCAATTATGGCGCACAATACGGGCGATCTCGCGACTTTTCACGTCCATCACCCTTTTAGACAGCACGCCTTCGTATTCGCTATAGATGAGCTGGGAGAGTTCGTCGGAGGTCACCAGCGGCTCACAGCCCTGGTAGTCGATATTCACCGTAAGGCCCTTCACCACCGAAGTGCTACGCATCACATTGGCGACAACGATGACCGCCACCGTGAAGAACACGGAGAGCGAGTAGATCAATATTTTCTTCTTACGTTTCACCTTGTGAGTCTATAAGTTGTCCTTCAATGCTTGTTCAATGACCGGCACCAGACGGTCGATGTCGCCGGCCCCCATGGTGAGCACCACGTCGGGGTAGAGCGCTTCGAGGAGTTCCGTCACTTGATCCTTGGAGACCAGATATTTCGACATGGTGTCCATCTTGCGCAAGATCATCCCCGAGCTGACCCCCGGGATCGGTTTCTCGCGAGCGGGATAGATGGGGAGAAGAATCGCCTCGTCGAGAGAAGAGAGGACCTTGGCGAACTCGTCTGCGAAATCGGCGGTGCGGCTGTAGAGGTGAGGCTGGAAGATACCCACGACCCTTTTGCCCGGATAGAGATAGCGCACACTCTCGATGGTTGCAGCCAACTCGCGCGGATGGTGGGCATAGTCGTCGATATATACCAACTCCTTAGATTCCAGACGATAGTCGAAACGGCGCCTTACGCCGTCGTAGGTCTTCAATCCGTAGCGCAGTTCCCGTTCGGAGAGGCCGCATTCCATAGCCACCGCAGCGGCCACGACTGCATTCTCCACATTGTAGAGGCTGGTATGCCTCAGTTCCATATCGAAAATAACCCCCTGGGGAGTCCTCAAGTCAAAATAGATATTGCCGCGGCTGCTGCGCACGTTCCATGCATAATAGTCGGCCTCGACGCCGCTCACCGTGTAGCTCACCACCGGTGCCGGCAGTTTTGAGGCAGACGAGTCGCCGTGGTGATGGTCGTGATGATGGTGGTGTTCGTGTTCGTCTTCATCCTCTTCGTCGGGGAACAGACTCACACCATTCTTCAGAAACACCTTGCCCTCGGCGGCAGTCTTGCCCGCGAACTGAGCGAACGCTTCGCGCAGATGCTCGTAGTCGCCATAGATATCAAGGTGATCCGGGTCTATAGATGTTATCACCGAGAAATACGGCGAGAGCTGGAGGAAAGAGCGGTCATACTCGTCGGCTTCCACTACCACATATTCGCTTTGAGTGTCGATCACCACATTGCTGTCGAAATTCTTGGCGATTCCGCCCAAAAAAGCGCTGCAGCCCAGAGAGCTGTTGCTCAGCAGGTAGGCAATCATCGAACTCGTAGAAGTCTTGCCGTGAGTTCCGGCCACCGCGATACAACGTTTGTTGCGAGTGACATCACCCAACACCTCCGAGCGTTTCTTCATAGGCACGCCTTCGGCCTGCAAGTACTGAAACTCCTTATTGTCGGCAGGAATGGCAGGAGTGTAAACCACCAAGTCGATGGCTATAGGGATCTGCGAGGGATCGTCGTCATAATGTACAGCAATTCCCTCCTTCTCCAGCGCACGAGTAAGGTCGCTCGGAGTGCGGTCATAGCCGCTGACCTCGTCGCCGCGTTGCTTGAAATAACGAGCCAACGCGCTCATTCCAATGCCCCCTATGCCAAGAAAGTAGTATCTCATTTCAGCAGTTTCTCAATTTCGTCAACAATACGGTCAGCCGCCTGTCTCACACCCATATTCTTTATCGCCTTGCCCATAGAAGCACAGCGGTCTTTGTCGTTCAGCAGTTTGTCGATCATATCAATTCCCGACACCTGACATTCCGCATCCTTAACCATTTCGGCCGCGCCCCGTTTGACAAGAGCCATGGCGTTCTTGGTCTGATGGTCTTCCGCCACATTGGGAGACGGGATAAGAATCACAGGTTTGCCCACCAGGCACAGTTCCGATATAGCGATAGCGCCAGCCCTCGAGACCACCACGTCGGCGGCAGCATAGGCCGCATCCATCTTGGAGACAAACTCATAGACCTTGACCCACTCGCCAGCACCTTTCTCCTCGACGGCGCGCTTGGCCTCCTGGTACATCCATTTGCCAGTCTGCCATATCAGCTGAATCTTATTGTTCTTATAGTAATCAATATTTTTCAGTTCCATCTCGTTGATGCTGCGAGCACCCAGACTTCCGCCCACCGAGAGTACCACAGGATAGTTCGTATCCAGGCCAAACTCACGGCAACCCTCCTCGCGACTCACGTTCATCTCCTCGATCTCGCGGCGCACGGGATTGCCCGTGAACACGATCTTCTCTTTGGGGAAGAAGCGCTCCATCTCTTCATAGGCCACACATATTGTGTTGGCGCCACGTGCGAGAGTCCGGTTGGTCAAGCCCGCATAGGAATTTTGTTCCTGGATAAGGATCTTGTAACCCATAGAGGAGGCCACCTTCAGCGTAGGCTCGCTGGCGAAGCCGCCCACGCCCACTACCACATCAGGCGCAAAATTCTTGATAACCCCTCTCACCTTGCTCCGCGAGCGCAACACCCTGAACGGCAGCATCAGGTTCTTCGCGATGTTGGCCGGAGTCAGTTTGCGTTGCAAGCCAGCGATAGGCAGTCCCACGATCTTGTATCCTGCAGCAGGGACCTTCTCCATCTCCATCCTTCCCTCAGCACCTACGAACAGAACCTCGGCATCAGTCCAACGACGCTTTACCGCGTTGGCTATGGCAAGTGCCGGAAAAATGTGGCCACCGCTGCCACCTCCACTGATTATCACTTTCATGTTGTTACTCCTTCCTCTAATGTATTTGTTTTATATTCTTTTTGCTCGTCTTCGCGCCGGGCTTCCTCTGCCAGACGTGCTTTGCGAGCCTCTTTTTTGTTGTCATACGCCACATATTGTATCACTCCCAATCCTATACAGGTGAAGATGTAGCTTGATCCTCCGTAGCTCACGAACGGCAGGTTCTGACCTGTTACTGGGAACAATCCCACAGCCACACCCATATTTATAATCGCCTGCATACATATCTCCGTCCCAAGTCCCATCACCAACAGCTTCCCCATCAATTTATCACATTTCCACGCTATCTTAATACAACGAAAATACATCAAAATAAATGCTAACATAATCAGCACCGCTATCACGCTCCCGTACTCTTCGATGATGAAAGCATAGATAAAGTCGTTTTCCGCCTGAGACAGCAGACGTCCGTGAACATTCTTGCCAAAGCCTTGTCCGTACACATTGCCGTGGTATATTGCCAACGTAGCCTCCCTCTCCTGGTAGGTCATCTTGTTCGGGTCTTCAAACTTGGCCACAAAACGTCCCACTCGCTCTATCCAAGTCGATCCACGACCAAGTACCAACACGGCTACCATCAGCACCATAAACAATGCCAGCGTCGCTATCCACATCGTCTTCTTGTCGGCTTTTGCGAACATCATCATCAGCCAGCACGTGACAAATATTATCAACGTGGTTGACAATCCGCTCGGCAACGTCAACCCGCAGAACATTATCACCGGGACCATTATGCCCAGCACATACTTCCAGTCGTTCAGTTTGTCCTTGAATTTCACCAGAAGCCACGCCACCAGTATTGGCAGGACTATCTTCACCAACTCCGACGGCTGGAAGCTGGTAAAACCTATATTCAGCCAGCGCTCGTTGATATTGTTGGTCATCATCACTTTCACGAACACGATGCCAACCGTAATGAAAGCAAATGCCAACATGCCCCATTCCAAAATCATGAACAACCTACTCTTGTTGTTCAGGCGGCTAAATCCCAAGGCGGCAAAAATACCGAGCAAAATCATGCCCACATATCTCAGCGTCTTGAGCAACGAAGCGGCAGCAGTACCTCCCACGCTGCTATACACAGCCGGGATAGACAGCAGGGTGAGCGCTATCACTATAACCCACAACGTGCGGTCTCCACGGAATATTCCGTCGAACAGGTTGCGTTTCTTACCTGTCTTGCCCGTTTCTATATGCTGGTTGTCGGCCACTGTGTCCTCCTTTATAACTCGGCAACTTCGTGTTTGAACTCCTTGGCAGAGTCTTCCATATCCTTTTCGTTATCCACGGCGGGCGAATAAAGCACCGTCGCCGTCTCCAACTCGTTGTAGAGAGCCCTTGTGACAGCCTGTTTCATGGTGTCGCAGTCCACGATGATATCCACCTTGCCTTCGAAGTACTCGTGCAGACGGCTACTCTCGCCAAGGCATATCAGCATCTTGATCTTCTGCTCAGCCGCTTTTACGAGCATCTTGTAGTCCACGGCCTTTTCGCTTCCCTCGGCAATCCATATTATCGGACCGTCGGTGCTTTCCATCGCATACCAGGTGCTGTTCACCGTGTTAGACGAAGCATCGTCGACAAAGCGCTTCCCTTGGATTCTTGCCACAAACTCCATTTTGTGCGGCATCTCATCCATGTGGATAAAGCAGTCACGTATCGCTTTCTGCCTCATCTTTTTAAGCAACGCAGTGTCTATGGCAGCCAATCCTCCGTGGACGTTCTGGTTCATCTCTTTTGCTATGCTTTCTATTCCCATATTATGTATTTTTGTATTTATTCTTTATTATTATCTAAGTTTCAAGGTTACTATGCTCACTATGGCCAGCAGTACGGCAATGATTATGAAGCGTTGCACCACCTTCTCCTCGGCGTGGCCCTTCTTCTGGAAATGGTGATGCAGAGGAGTCATCAGGAACGGACGTTTCTCCACCGGCACGAGCTCTCCCGGCTTCAGGTGATGCCGTTTCCTGTATATTTTGCAGAAAAGCGTCTGATGAATCACCGACAGGTCCTCCACCAGATATATTCCGCACAGCAGCGGCAGCAGCAGCTCCTTGTGGATCAGCAGGGCGAACACCGCTATGATACCGCCTATGGTCAGCGAACCCGTGTCGCCCATGAATATTTGCGCCGGATGGCTGTTGAACCACAGGAATCCCAGCAAGGCACCCACAAACGAAGCTATAAACATCGTCAATTCTCCTATGTTAGGCAGATAAGCAATGTTCAGATAATTTGCCACCACCACGTTGCCGGAAAGCCACGCCAATATCGCCAGCGCACCTCCTGTAGTGGCACCCACGCCACTCGCCAGGCCGTCGATGCCGTCGGTCAAGTTCGCCGCATTGGACACCGCCGTGATGACAAATATCGCCACCAGCACATATATCAGCCACGTCCACCTCACAGCCCACGGACCAAGCCAGCTCACAAGCCACGTGTAGTCAAACTCGTTGTTCTTCACAAACGGTATCGTGGTCTTCGTGGTCGCTATGTCGGGATGGAACACTATCAGCAGGCCCACCACAAGACCCAGTAGCACCTGGCCGATCACCTTGTATTTCCCCGACAGACCCTTCTTGCTCACCTTCTTCTTCATATAGTCGTCCAGGAACCCGATGAAACCCAGCCACAGCGTCGTGCCGAGCATGATCAGTATATACACATTGTCGAGTTTCGTGAACAGCAGTGTCGGCACCACTATGGCAGCCAATATCAGAAGTCCTCCCATCGTCGGAGTCTGCGACTTCACCGCGGCGCCCTCCAATCCGAGCTCGGTTCTCACCGTGTCGTTCATGTGCAGCTTCCCGCCTATCCACTTTATGAACGGCTTGCCGCACAACAGCATTATCAGTAGCGACGACACAAAACAACAAGCAGACCGGAACGAGATGTAATGGAACACCCCCGCTCCCGGCAAGTTGTATGCGCTGTCCAACCAATCAAACAAATAGTACAACATAGTTTCTGTGTCTCCTTATTTTTCTGTAGTATTTTTGTCTATATTTCCGTTTTTTGTTTCTTAATCAATGTCGGCCTTACCCTTACTTTACCCTTACTTTGTGTCCTACCAAACATTAACCAACCTTTAACCAACTATTAACCAACCTTAGACCAATTCTTTTGCCAATTCCTCCTTGTCGTCAAAATGATGTTTCACTCCGTTCACGTCCTGATATTTCTCGTGGCCCTTGCCAGCCACCATCACAATATCACCCTCCTTCGCCATACGGCAAGCCGTCTTTATGGCCTCCCTGCGGTCCGAAATTCTCAGTGCCCGACGTTTCTGCTCCTCGTCCAGTCCCGCCTCCATGTCGTCCAGTATCGTTTCCGGGTCCTCGGTGCGCGGATTGTCCGAAGTCAATATCAGCACATCGCTCATCTTCATTCCAATCTGAGCCATCTCCGGACGCTTGCTCTTGTCGCGGTCGCCGCCGCATCCCACCACTGTGAGCAGTCTCTGCCCCTCCCTCCTTATGGCGTTTACCGTGCCCAGTACGTTCTCCAGCGCGTCGGGCGTGTGGGCATAATCCACTATCGCCGTGATGCCGCGTCCCTCTACATATTCAAACCTTCCCTCGGCAGCCTCCAGCATGCTCAGCAGCCTCAGCGCCTCGCCCTCCTCAATGCCGCTCAGCACCGCAGCGCCGTATATCGCCGTGAGATTATATCCGTTGAAGCGTCCCACCAGCCGAGTCCACACCTCTTTGCCGTTGATCTCCAGCAGTTGTCCCTGGAACGTGCTCTCCAAAATCCTGCATTTGAAATCTGCAATCTTCATCAAACTGTACGTCTTCACCACGGCCTTGCAGTTCTGCACCATCACCATTCCGTTCTTGTCGTCGCAGTTGGTCAGCGCCCATGACCCTTGGGGCAACTGGTCGAAGAAGCCCTTCTTGGCCGCAATATAGGCCGCCATCGTCTTATGGAAATCCAGATGGTCGTGAGTGATGTTGCTGAATATGCCGCCGGCAAACGTCAGTCCCGCTATCCTCTGCTGCACCACCGAGTGGGAGCTTACCTCCATAAAGCAGTATTCACAGCCCCTCTCCACCATCTTGGCGAGCAGGCCGTTCAGTTCCACTGCGTCAGGAGTGGTATGGGTAGCGGCAATCGCCTCCTCGTCAATCTTGTTCACTATCGTAGAAAGCAGACCCACGTGGAATCCCGCCAAGCGGAACATCCTGTGGAGCAGCGTCACCGTAGTGGTCTTACCGTTGGTGCCGGTAATTCCTATCAGTTTCAGCTTGCCCGACGGGTTGCCGTAGAAATTCGACGCCATTATCCCCAGCGCCTTGCTGCTGTCGGCCGTCTCTATATATGTCACCTCCCCGGTCATCTCTGCCGGCAACTCCTCGCACACCACGACCTTCGCACCCTGTGCCACAGCCGCCCCTATATAAGCGTGGCCGTCAACATGCACTCCCCTCTGGGCCACGAACATCACTCCCTCCTTCGCCTGACGCGAGTCGAAAGTGATCCCTGTCACCTCTCTCTCTGCCACATTGGTTACCTTGCAGTCTATTCCTTTCAGTATGTCGTTCAGTTTCATTGTCTCTTCCTTTTGTTTACATAGGTCTCAATTCCAGGCTTACCGTTTCCCCTTTCGCCACCGGGCTGCCAGCCTTCATGCTCTGACTTACCACTCTGCCGTAGCCCGTGAAAGTCACCTTCAAGCCCCTGCGGTGCAACTCTTCCATTGCCTCCCTGACGGTCATGCCTTTGCAGTTCGGCATCTTGTGGACATCGCCGCCCCGCACAGGCTTCACGTATCTGCCTTCCAGCATCTGGCGGCTGCCAGTCAGCGGTTCCACCTTGTCGCTCTTCGCCTGATGGTCCAGCGACATCACACAGTCGGCGATCTCCCTGAACACAGGCAGTGCAGCGGTAGCACCGTGATTGGGCGTGTGCAGGATCATCACCACACAAGTGTAGCGTGGATTGCTCGCCGGGAAATATCCCGCAAACGAAGCGTTCCACATTCCCCTCTCGTTGGTCCTGAATGCCGCCGTTCCGGTTTTGCCTGCTATCGTGTAGCTGGGGCTCTTGAAGTAACGTCCCGTTCCTTTGGGATGTTCCATTGTCTGAACCATCATGCTCCTCAGCATCGCCAGGTTCTCGTCGGAACTTATCCTCTCGTTGAGCACCACCGGCTCCATCTCCATCCGCTCGCCGTCCGCCACTATGGCGCGGCAGAACAGCGGTTTCACCATCTTGCCTCCGTTGGCCAAAGCGTTGTAGAACGTCACGAGCTGCATCGGCGTAGTTGTGGTGGAATAACCGTAGCAGAAATTCAGGAAGTCCACGTCGTAGCGCAACACCTGCTTCACGATGTCGGTCTTCGGCTCGGTAGCCTTGATGTCCAGGTTCAGTGCCCCATAGGGATATATCGCCTCGACCTCGTCTTTCAGATCCTGACGGCGCTCCCTGTAGTTGTTCCAGCCGAGCGCGCACATTCCCACGTTCGACGACAACGGCAGAAGCAAGCTCACCGGTGTAGAGTCGTAAGTATCCAGACCTTCTATCGGCTTATCCTGGTATTTGCTGAAGACTTTTGCCTTCGCCTCCACCATCTGTGCCGTGTCGAGGTGCAGTTTCGGGTCGTTCATCATGGCAGTAAGGATCACCGTCTTGAACGTCGAGCCCGGTTCGTATTTCGTAGAAGCCGCGATGTTGCGGTCCGGACGCTCCAGGAAACGCTGGCTTATCGGATCCCACGACAGGCTCACGCAAGCAGCTACATATCCTGTGCTGACCTCCATCAGTATGGCGCAGCCCGATATGGTGTCAATATTGCTCAGGCCTGCCGCCTCCTGCTTTTCGCGTTCCTTCATCAGCATGCGCCTCAGCGAAGCCTCTGCCACATCCTGGAATCGGGTGTCGATGGTAGCCACGATGTCGTGTCCGTCCACCTTTTCCCTTCTCACCTTCTTCGCTATCGAGTCATCCACCACCTGCTCTTCGGTGGCTCCGTCGGGTTGCCATATTCCGCGGTTGAGTCGCCTGCAATAGTACTTGCCGTCGATTCCGCGCAACACCGAGTCGTACATTCCTTCCAGTCCGGTATAGGTGTTCGACTCCACGCTGTTGCGGAAACCGATGCAGTTCTTGGCCAGGTTCTCGTTTATGTGTCTTCTCTTGAAGCGTACCGAGTTGGTCTCCAACGAGGGAGTGATCACCACTTTACGCCAGCCCTTGCGGATAGCGATCCTGTGCCACAGCGAATAAGGCAGCGACTTCTCCAACACCACTCCCCTATCGCCCGAAGTCAGGGCCATAGAGCTGTCCACCATTCGCTTGTAGTACTCGACCGGCTTGCCGGTAAATGCCGACAGCTCTCCGCACACCGTGTCGATTCTTATGGAAAAGCCGTCCTTTATCTGAGTGGCCGTATAAGAAAGGTCCTTGCCGTTCTTGGACAGTTCCTTCATCGGATGGAAGTCCACAATCAGGTCATACTCCGGTTCGCTCACCGCCAGCACCTTCCCGTCGCTCGAGTATATGGTTCCCCTATGGGCGTAGTCTGTCTTCACCCGGTGTTCTTCCTCTGCCGCCTGCTTCTCCCAACGATCCTTGTCAACAAGCTGGATCTTCACGATCATACCCACGACAAATAGCGACACCACCACCATTAAAATCAACAGCGGCAACATCATGATAGCTATATTGTCTTTTCTCTTACCCATTGGCGGTTATCTGTTTTTTCCTTTCTTTACTTCTTGTTTGTCGGTCAGCACTTTCGGCGGTGACGGCTGCAGGCCCACGCCCGTCTCTTCCAAAGTCTCCACCACCTGCGATATTTTTACCCTCCGCTGATACTCGGTGCGGTTCTTCACTATTGCCTCGCTCAACTCAAGAATCCTCCGCTCGGTGGCCACCTTCTCGTTGGCCAGGTTTTCCACACGGTAACGGAAATATATCATCACTATTCCGAAGAGCATCACTATCAGCACAACAGGAACCAGCTTGCGTCCGACCTTTCTTCTCTGCTCCTTGTCCTTGAAGAACCCTTTCCATCCTTTCTTCCCCTTCTTCTGTTCTTCCGGTTGGGCATCCGGCTTCGGTGCTGCACTCGGTTGCGGCTGAGGGTTGACATCCGGCTTCGGCTGTTCGCTGACAACCTTCGGCTGCTCCGCCTGCACGGTCTCGGTCTCCTGGACACGTGGAGCAGGGGCACCCGGCACGTCGAAATGCCACTTCTTAGGCTGTCCCTCATTCACCATATTTTCCCGGTTGTCATCCATCGTCGTTGCGGTCGTTATTTCCTTTTTATATTATTCATTATTATATTGTTTACAAATCCTTGTTGCCTTGCCGGCATTTCTCGGCGACTCGGAGTTTTGCGCTGCGCGCACGCGGGTTTTCCGCCAGTTCGGCATCGCTTGCCGTGACCACTTTCCTTGTCACCACCTTCATCGGAGCCACCCGATTGCCGTAGAAGTCTTTGGACTCCTCGCCGTCGAAGTTGCCCGTCTTGAAGAAGTTCTTCACGATGCGGTCTTCCAGGGAGTGGTAACTTATCACAGCCATACGGCCACCCTCGCGCAGTATCTCGCAGCCCTGCTCCAACATATCCTTCAGAGCCTCCAGCTCGCCGTTGACTTCGATACGAAGAGACTGGAAAAGCATGGCGAGGTATTTGTTCTCGTAACCCCGAGGCAGATGGCGTGACACCGCCTCCTTGAGTTCGGTGGTAGTCTCGATGGCCTTTGTCCTGCGAGCGGCACAGATGGCTTTTGCCATCGCTCCGGCGTTGGGAAGCTCGCCGTACATCTTCAGGATGCGTTTCAGGTCCTCCTCTTCGAGAGAGTTGACCAAGTCGGTGGCGGTGGAAGGCGAGCGGCGATCCATACGGAGATCCAAGGCCCCGTCCATACGGGTGGAGAATCCCCTCTCCGCCACGTCGATCTGGTGCGACGAGATTCCGAGGTCGGCGACAATACCGTCAACGATTCTCACCCCTTCGAGTCTCAGGTAAGACTTCAGGTGGCGGAAGTTCTCGTTGATAAGCTTGAAACGGCAGTCGTCAATGGCATTGGCTTTGGCGTCGGAGTCCTGGTCGAACGCATAGAGGCGGCCCTCGGGGCCCAGCTGAGCCAGCAAGGCACGGCTGTGGCCGCCACCGCCGAAGGTGACGTCGACATAGATGCCGTCCGGCCTCAGGGCCAGACCATCCAATGTCTCGTGCAGCAATACTGGTTTATGATACTCCATTGTTCGACTGTTCTACATTGTTCGACTTCGCGGCCGATGACAGCTTACCCAATCTCGCATCCACCTTCTCAGCCATCGTCAGCTTCTGGGCGTTCATCTTGTGATACTCCTCATGGTCCCAAATCTCGATGAACTTGCCCGTCGACTGTAAAACAATCTCCTTGCTGTCGGCAATGACAGCCTTCTGCTCGCTCGGCACCAACAACCGGTCGTTCACATCCAGCTCGACGATGTTGCCATCGGTGAGAGTGCGCAACATCTCGCGGTCTTCGCGGTTGTAGGGGTTCAGCATTCCTTGCAAATTCTCCACTTCGATTCGGAAACTCTCATAGGTCCACAGCTCAAGACACTTGTTATAGATACTCTGACGGATTACGAAACGCCTTTCGTCGCCCTCAATTTGCTTTTTTAGAGCAATTGGGAGCTTGAAACGACCGTTCGAATCGATCTTACAGTATTCTTTTCCAAGCAGTAACGCCATTTTTAACCTATTTTATTTGTCCGCCAAAAGTACGAAGAATTTTCCAATTAATGCCTATTTTTGCCAAAAAAAATTTTATTTTTAACTTTTTTTACCAATTACACCCTATTTTACGCAGATTCAGACAAAAGGTTTCATTTGTGATGTAAAATTTTCCGAGAACGCACACTGGGAGCATGTTTGGGAGCATATCCACGATTGGCCCCACGAATCTTAATAAACAGGTTATCAACACGAAATAAACAAAGTGTTGTTTGTAAATTTTTGCGTACGGTTTGGTTCGGCAAAAATGATATTTTGCGACAAAATTTGCCGTCAGGAGAAAATTCGGGTCATAACCACTCTGATTGTGGGCAAAATATTACTTCAGGCGTACAAAAATTGAACGGGAGTAAAAGGGTTGGAGTTCCTCCATATCAACTCCATGGTTGCTCCATGGTTCATTCGTATTTCATTCGTGGTTCTTTCGTGGTATATAGGAGGCACATTCGACTATCGTCGGTCGTTTTTTTCTCGCCTTATAATTAAATATTTATAGTGGCTATAGTGGTGTCAGTTTTTCAGGAAGACGTACTGGAGGATATTGGCGCCCATCTGGAGGGCTTTAAGATGAGTGGCGGGAGAGTCGTTGTGGACGTCGGTGTCCTCCCAGCCGTCGCCGAGGTCACACTCGTAGGTAAAGAGGCACACCAGCCGTCCTTCGAGAAAGAGGCCATAGGCCCGTGGCGGCTTGTTGTCGTGCTCATGGATCTTGGGAAGCCCTTTGGGGAAGTCGAAACGCTGGTGGAATATGGGATGCGAGGCCGGGAGCTCCACAAAGTCGGACTCGGGAACGACACGTTTCATCTGAGGCACAATATAGTCCTTCAAGCCGTAGTTGTCGTCGATATGGAGGAAGCCGCCGGCGAGGAGGTAGTTGCGGAGATTGGCCGCTTCGGAGGGAGAGAAGACGACATTGCCGTGGCCGGTAAGGTGTACAAACGGATAGTTGAAGAGATCGGAGCTGCCGACATCGACGGTGGCGTATTGAGGATTGAGGTTCATGGAGAGCTCGCCGTTGCAGAAAGCGATAAGGTTGGTCAGGGAAGTCGGGTTGGCGTACCAGTCGCCGCCGCCGCCGTATTTGAGGAGCGCGATGGAAGTCTGGGCGGAGGCCGAAAGCGAGGCGGCGAGCAGAATCAGGAGCAGGCTATGACGTAGAGTTCTCTTCATATGATCAAGCATTTAGCATATTAACGAAAGACACCACCGCGAGTGCGGCAGTCTCGGTGCGGAGGCGATTAGAGCCCAAGGAAACTGACTGGAAGCCGTTATCGAGCGCGAGCGCGACCTCGTCGGGAGAGAAGTCGCCTTCCGGCCCGATGAAAAGCTGGACACGGGAAGCGGGAGAGACAACCTGAGAGAGCGGGAGCCGAGGAACGTCGGGGAGGCAGTGGCAGACGAGACGGGAGCCGGAGAACGGCTCGGCGAAGAGACGGGAGGCCGGGAGGAGACCGTCGATGAGAGGGAGACGAGTCTGGAGTGACTGCTTCATGGCGCTGACGGCGAGTTTAGAGAGGCGGTCGAAGTTGATATGCTGACGTTCAGTGAATTGAGACGAGATGAGAGATATGCGGTCGATACCCAGTTCGGTAGCCTTTTCCACGAGCCACTCGATGCGGTCGGCATTCTTGGTGGGAGCGATGGCGAGATGGAGATAGTGAGAGCGAGGATGAGGGTCGGGAAGCCGCTCGACGATGTGGGCGAGACAATCGGCCTTGCCGACCGAGACGAGACGGGCGCGGCAGAGAGAGCCTGCGCCGTCGGTGAGGAACAGCTCGTCGCCGACAGAGAGACGGAGGGCACGGAGGCAGTGACGGGCCTCGTCGCCAGAGAGTTCCACTTCGTCGTTGTCGATATCAGGGGCAAAAAACAACTGCATTATAATAATGTATATAAACCGAGGTGCAAAGGTACGACTTTTTTATGGAATAACGTGTTAATATTTTTTATATGGCTAATAGACAGAAGATTGACGGGCAACAAACAGGTCTTGTTGATAAGTTTTATTTTACAATTGAAAGGATTGTTGTACTTTTGTAGCACTTTTTACGAAGCAAAAAGCGACATAAGTAGTTGAGTTCATAAAAGAAAGAAGAAATATGGCAAAGCAAAAAGACCTGTTATTCGACCTCGATGCGGAGAACGAGCAGCCCGAAGTACCTGCAAAAGAGACGAAAGCCAAAGTGGTGAAAGAAGAGAAGAAAGAGAGCAAGAAGAAGGCTGTAGAGCCGAAGACCGAAGTGCACAGCTACACGGTAGATGAGATAATGCGGTCGTCGGTGGACTACTTTGGAGGCGACGAACTGGCTGCGTCGGTGTGGATGAACAAATATGCGTTGCGCGACGGCGACGAGATCTATGAGCTCAACCCCGACATGATGCACCGTCGCATAGCGAGGGAATTTGCGCGGATAGAGAAGAACTATCCCAACCCGATGGGCGAAGAGGAGATCTACCAGTTGCTGAAAGACTTCAAATACATCATCCCCCAAGGGAGCCCGATGGCCGGAATCGGCAACACGTTCCAGGTGGTGAGCCTGAGCAACTGCTTCGTGATAGGCAACAGCGGCAGCAGCGACTCCTACGGCGGCATCATGAAGATCGACCAGGAGCAGGTGCAGCTGATGAAAAGACGCGGAGGCGTGGGGCACGACCTGTCGCACATACGTCCCGGCGGCACGCCGGTGAAGAACTGCGCGCTGACCTCGACGGGCATAGTGCCGTTTATGGAGCGTTACAGCAACACCACCCGCGAGGTGGCCCAGGGAGGGAGACGCGGAGCGCTGATGCTCTCGATATCGATAAAACATCCCGACTCAGAGAAATTCATAGATGCCAAGCTGGAGCAAGGGAAGATCACGGGAGCCAACGTTTCGGTGAAGATTACCGACGAGTTTATGGAATGTGCGATGGCCGGCAAGCCGTTTGTGCAGCAATACCCGATAGACTCGAAAGAGCCGATGGTGACGAAAGAGATAGATGCGAGAGCCCTGTGGAACAAGATCATCGCCAACGCGTGGTCGTCGGCCGAGCCGGGAGTGCTGTTCTGGGACACGATAATCAGAGAGAGCGTGCCCGACTGCTACAGCGACTTCGGCTACCGTACGGTTTCCACCAACCCCTGCGGCGAGATCCCGCTGTGTCCCTACGACAGTTGCCGCCTGATGGCCGTCAACCTGCTGAGCTACGTGAAGAACCCGTTCACCGAGCAGGCTAGTTTCGACCACGAGATGTTCCGCGAGCACATCACCAAAGCCCAAAGGCTGATGGACGACCTCATAGACCTGGAGCTGGAGAAGGTGGAGATGATCCTCGCCAAGATAGAATCCGACCCCGAAGACGAGGAAATCAAGAGAGTGGAGAAGAACCTGTGGCTCAACATCAAGATGAAATGCCTGGAAGGGCGCCGGACCGGACTCGGCATCACCGCCGAAGGAGACATGCTGGCCGCCATGGGTTTGCGTTACGGCAGTGACGAAGCCACCGAATTTGCCGTCGGAGTGCAGCGCGAGCTGGCCTGTGCCGCCTACGGTTCGTCGGTGATAATGGCCGAAGAGAGAGGGCCGTTCCCTATCTACGACGAGAAACGGGAGAAGTATAACCCGTTCATCCAGCGTCTGGCCGAAGCCGACCCCAAGCTGTACAAGAGGATGACCAAGAGCGGCCGCCGCAACATAGCGCTGCTGACGATAGCGCCCACCGGCTCGGTGAGCATCTGCACCCAGACCACTTCGGGAATCGAGCCCGTGTTCCTCGTCTCGTACAAGAGAAGGAAGAAGATCAACCCCAACGACAAAGACACCTCGAAACACCGTATCATAAAGGACGAGAGCGGTGACTTCTTCGAGGAATACAACGTCTTCCACCCGAGATTCATAGAGTGGCTGAAAGTGAAAGGCTACAACGTGGAAGAGGTGATGGCGATGCCCGAGGACGAGTTGGCGAAAATAGTGGCCCTCTCGCCCTACCACAAGGCGACATCCGCAGACATCGACTGGGTGAGCAAGGTGAAGATGCAGGGAGCCATCCAGAAATGGGTCGATCACTCCATCAGCGTGACGGTGAACATTCCCAAGGAGACCACCAAAGAGGTGGTGAGCAAGATCTACGAGACCGCGTGGGAGTCGGGGTGCAAAGGATGCACCATCTACCGCGAAGGCTCGCGCAACGGAGTGCTGGTGTCCAATAGCGAGAGCAAGGCCAACGACCAGGTGTTCCACGAGACCAAAGCACCCAAGAGGCCGAAGAGGCTGGACGCCGAGATAGTGAGGTTCAAGAACAACAGCGAAGACTGGATTGCCGTGGTGGGAATGTACGAAGGTCACCCCTACGAGATCTTCACCGGGAAAGCCGATGCTTTCACCCTTCCCAAATGGGTGGACAAAGGAGTGGTGATCAGGACCAAGGAGCAGGGCGCCGAGCACGCGCGCTACGACTTCCAGTTTCTCGACAAAGACGGCTACCGGGTGACCATCGAAGGGCTTTCGAGGATGTTCAGCCAGGAGTATTGGAACTATGCCAAACTGATCTCCGGCATCCTGAGGCACGGTATGCCGATACCCAACGTGGTGGAGCTGATCTCCAAGCTGACCTTCGACGTGGACAGCATTACAACGTGGAAGAACGGCGTGGCGCGTGCGCTGAAACGCTATATCAAAGACGGAGCCGAGACCGGGGAGCTGTGTCCCGACTGCGGAAGCAACCTGGTGTACAGCGGCGGCTGTAAGAGCTGCCCCAACTGCGGCTGGAGCAAGTGCAGCTAAACGACACCTAACATTACATTATATATAATTACACACAGGGTTCTTCGGAGCCCTGTAATTTTTTTGTCGAAAAAGAGAAAAAAGAGGTCCCGGGCGAGGGGAAAAAGCAGAGGAGCAACAGGGAGGGAGTAAAAAAAATGCGAGACACAAAAATATAATATACAGCTCTTTAACATAAGCCGAGGAAAGAAAAATGAAAAAATATTTTGTCAGAATAAAAAAAGTTAGTACTTTTGCAACCGCATTTGAGAGAAAATGGCAAACGGTTCGGTAGTTCAGTTTGGTTAGAATACATGCCTGTCACGCATGGGGTCGCGAGTTCGAGTCTCGTCCGGACCGCCAAACAAAAAGAAGGTTCTCTGATAAGGAGAGCCTTTTTTATGCAAGGACATCATAAGGGGCTGACCGGTTTTGACAGCAGCGCGATGGTGTTGTAAGCATGCAGGCTGAGGCATCAGAAGCCTTGAAAACAGATGCGCTTAAATTTAATTGGCGAAAATAACTACGCTCTTGCTGCCTAACCGAAGCACAGTAGGTTAGCTTAATCCCCGCAACAGTTGCAGGGACAAGACATCTCCCGACGAGCAAGCCCGTCGGTCGTCGAAAAGGAGGTGCTCGCGAGAACGGGATAGCCAGGAGAGAGCTCCGACCTCCTGGTGAACCTTAAGGAGCTAAGGCTGCCGTTGGGTGACGGTGTCCGTCAGCAGCACGAAAAGCAACCGCCGTATAAGCATGTAGAAAGCAAGATTGTCAACTGTTTGGACGAGGGTTCGAATCCCTCCAGCTCCACTTGAGACGGGGAAAACACTCCCCGAAACACAAAGGAAGACACTGATAATCAAAAAAGATTGTCAGTGTCTTTTTTTGTATCGGCCTGTTCTCTTAACTATGGTGCCACGGGTGCATACCGGATGACTCTCTGACGGAGGGACCATACACAGACATGACACAGCCTTGCCTTAGACTTACCTTAGGGGTGCCTCAGAGTGACGACCAGCCTCCCCATCCCCCTTAAAGGGGGATGGAGGATAGCGTCTGCCCTCTAAAAAAACCAAAATTTTCTCCCACGTGTGTCCCAATACCCCGTCCTCAGCTCTCCAGATTTTGAGCGTTGCCTCTTCGAGGCGAATTATATTCTTTTAATTGCTCATTGACTTTGGTTAATAGTCTCTTAATGGTTGATTAATGGTTGATTAATGGTTGATAGGACTTTGATAGGACTTTAGGAGGACTTTTTTCTTGCTGAGGGGGTAGATGGCGATAAAGAACTAATTTGTAGCGGGTTGTTTTTGGGTTAAGATTATTTAACATTTTTTATGTGTTAAAATGGGTCTTAAAAATGGACTTGAAAGGTTCTATATATAGAGGAGGGGGATTGTGTGAGGGTGATAGGGGACAGACGAGAGTCTGGCGGACGTGCCGTCGGAGGCAGAGAGGAATTTGACATAGCAGAAACGAAGGGAGAGGAAATTTCGGCGAGTTGGTGTTTTTGGGCACTATATGACTGGAGGTAAGATGTCGTAGGAAAAATATTCGCCATTTTATTTGGTGGATACGAAAACTTTTCGTATCTTTGCAGTGTCGTTTAACCGATACAAATCTTTAATAAACACAAGTTATAAATTATAAATCAATCACTTACGAAGAAAATTACATTTACATTGGCACTTGTCCTGATGGCATTTTTTGCCTCGGCACAGATTTACGAATTTGGAACCAGCACTTTTTCTGTATCCCGAAACAGTAGTCAAAAGAACATTATTTACTCTCAACAAAATGACACGACAGGTCAATTTGTCTTCCTTGACGCAATACTCAATGGTGATTTTGAGCAACAAAGAGTCTTAAAGAAGTTCCAAGTCAAAGACTTTTGCTATATTGGTGACACAATCTATGTTACCGGCAACTATACCGACGGGACAGGCTTTTACGGTTGGGCTAAAACAGCAGGTCTTCCTTCTCAGCGTTGGCTCTTCAATATGCACCTATTGGAGAATTACGTCCTGTTTAATTTGCATGGTGGCGTTACCGACACTATCCGCAGGGCTCATTTCGAAAATATGAGACGCATAAAGGTTTTCTATGACGGCGCAACTCGCCATATTCTGCTGATTGGTGACTATAAGTACAATTTATTAAATAACAATACAACACACCCAGGCTGCCTCATTGACGTATGGAGTGAAAACGACTCAATCAATTATGCTTATAGCGAAGTGGAAAACATTGATGATGTTGAAGTTTTGGACAATTATGTCGTTACGGTCTCAAGAAAAGGATATGTCGATACACACTTGGAGGAGCATTACCTTAGAGTACTGAATAAGACAGGGTTCTCGCTATACGACAATCTTTTTGATATCTATTACTATAAGAATCTTTTGGCTTCGGTCGGTCCTATTCGGCTACAAAAGATTACAGGCAATAATTACGTAGCAGTATATAAATCCGATTATACAGGGGAATATTCCATACTGCCGCTCAGCATCTCTAGCGGGGCAATACAAACAAACTTCCGATATGTTGTGTCGGCAGGTATGTCGCCCGTTGTAACAGATGTGGCATATTCTCCCACTCCTAACAAACTTATGGTAATCCATAACAACGGTAGCAGTCCAGTAGCGGCTGAGTACAATTGTTTAAATTTCCCTGTTATCAATTTGTCACAAGCCTACGGCCCAAGTGATGAAAATAATAACGCAGTAACTATGCTTTTGCAGTCTGTAGCCCTGAGACCTCAATCCGATTTCTGCATAAGTGGGGAGCGTAATGGAAAGTTGACCATTTGGTGGACCGGTGTATGTAGCCTACCCGAGACTTTAACGATGGAAGCTGTTGGGCAATCGCTTCTAAGCAGCGTAGGTGCAACAACACGCCAAAAGATGAATCAGCTCAGCATTTCATGCCCAATCTTAACGCCTGGTCTTATAACAAAAAACGGTATCTGCACCGACGGTCATGTCCAATTTGGAACAGGTTCTAATTCCAATGATAAAGAAGAAAATGAATAACCCTATAAAATCAATCAATTATGAAGAAACTATTATTAATAACAATGGTGCTAACGAGTTTGGCGCTTAAGGCCAACGCACAACAAGACACAATACATATTCCGCAAGATACTGTAACGGTATTCGAGTATGACAGGTATGTCTATCTTAATGTCGCCAGACCGCCAGAGCACGGACAATTCCTTACCGAAAACCTTGAGGACATGTGGGCCAATGGAATAACATATTGCAGATCAACCTCTGAATTTTCCTCATTTGGAGGACAGCAACCTATTTTATACATTATGCCGACAGATACTTTGTATGGAATAAGTGTAAATATGGCCTATTTTGAGGATTACGATGAAGGGCTGGACTCTTTGATGATATACGTAAAGGTGATAGATGGAGAACATTGGAGAGTTCTTGATTCTCTGAAATGGACACCCGACGCAAGACGCAGATGGCTTAGGATGTGGGCATTGGATAGGACCAAGGACTGGTGGTATGATGACACAATTTCCGGACTTTATGCATACTTACCTTGGGACCAGCAGGAATACACCTACGAGGTTCATATACCGCTATACGAATTATATTTCCGCGAACCAGTTGTCGCACCTGATTCTATCTTTATAATTGGTTATATACGAGGTTCTTTCATCGGGTATAGTGCACAAATATGGTCGGTTTCCGATCCCGATACCAGCTATATGGTTTATGGTTCATTAACAGAACCACCATACACGTATTATCACAACACTCCACATCTCCGTACGGAGGAGTGGGCCATGTACTTTCCGATAGTGAAACCATTGGCCGAATGGGACACAATGACGGTGCACCAAGACACTATCGGTGGCGGTGACGATCCAGGGGACAACCCTGGCGGTGGGCAGGACACCATAGGCGGAGGGACTGAAAAGGTGGTGCAGGCAGACGGAACCCTCGAACTGAAACTCTTCCCCAACCCGACCGACGGAGCGGTGAGGATAGAATGCGGACTGCCGCTGGAGGCGGTGAGGGTGCGCGATATGAGAGGCTGTACCGTGTATGAGCACAAAGGCGATGTGCCATCACTCGACACCGGCAGATGGCCGAAAGGAGTGTATATAGTGGAGGCGACAACCACGGCCGGAAAAACAATAAAGAAGCTGATAGTGAAGTAACTTCCAGCCGAGAGGGAAACGATTGAACTTGTCCCACAGCATTAACGAGCTGCAGGGGCAAGTTTTTTTATAAAACTTGTATATGATAAAAAAATGTTGTATTTTTGCAACGGGTTTCGAGAAACCTGATTTATAATAAAGCATAGAAATATAGTAAGTTACATGGATTTCAAAGACATTTTGTTTATCATTTTGAAGCTCGCTGGAGCGTTGGCGGTGTTTCTGTTCGCCTTGAAGCTTATGAGTGAGGGATTGCAGAAGTTTGCCGGTTCGCGGCTGCGCCACATCCTGACGAAGATTACGGGGAAGCCTATCAGCGGCATCCTGGCCGGTACCGGCGTCACGGCTATCATACAGAGCTCGACGGCCACGACGGTGATGGCGGTGGGCTTTGCCGGAGCCGGACTGCTGACGCTGGCGGGCGCCATAGCGGTGGTGATGGGCGCCAACATAGGAACCACGATAACGGCGTGGATCATCACCATCTTCGGACTGGGCGGGAACAGCGGCGAGGACAAGGTGCCGCTGATGCCGATGATCATAGCGGCGATAAGCCTGTTCTTTATCTTCAGCAAGAAGAACAAGCTGCAGTACCTGGGGCAGACCGTCATAGGTCTGGCGCTGCTGATACTGGGCTTGGGCCTGATGGGCGACTCGGTGCCGCCGCTCGACGAGAACGTGGCGCATACCATAGCTTCGTGGGGAAGATGGGGCTACTGGTCGGTGCTGTTGTTCATAGTGGTGGGCGCAATACTGTGTATCATACTGCAGACCTCGTCGGCGATGACGGCGGTGATACTGCTGATGGCCAACCAGGGGTGGATAGACTTCCCCACCTCGATGGCGCTGGTGATAGGACAGAACCTGGGAACCACGCTGACGGCGCAGGTGGTGGCCATGACCACCGGCACTACGGGCAAGAGGACCGCGAGGGCCCACCTGGTGTTCAACGTGGTGGGAGCCATCCTGTTCCTCATTCCGTTCTATCCCATCTGCGACGGGGTGATGTTCGTCAGCGAGAAGCTTGACAAGCTGCTTCCCAGCATACCGCTGGTGCCGCTGGCTATCACGGTGTTCCACACTCTGTTCAACGTGGTGACCACTATAGTGCTGGCGTTCTTCATACCGTTGCTGGTGAAGATAGTGACATGGATGGTGCCCGACAAGAAGGCCGACGAAGGCGAGGAGGAGTTCCGCCTGACCTACATAGAGCCGACGCTGCTCTCGACCGCCGAGCTTAACCTGCAGAGCGCGAAGAGCGAGATCGAGGAGTTCTCGAAGAGGGTGCTGCGGATGTACACCTTCCTGCCCGGCCTGAGGACCGCCAAGAAAGAAGAGGAATTCGACGCCATAATGGCGAGGATATCGAAATATGAAGGCATCACGGACCGCATGGAGATGGAGATCTCGAAGTTCCTGACGAGGGTGGGCTCAGGCGACGTGAGCCAGCATGCCTCGGAGCGCATAAGCGCGATGCTGAGAATCATAGACAACCTGGAAAGCATAGGCGACGCCGTGTACCAGATAGGCATCACCCGCAAGAACAAGAGGGAGGACGCCGTGCACTTCGACGACAGCCTGAACGCCAACCTCGACCACATGACCGAGCTGGTGCAGAAAGCCCTCGACGTGATGGACGCCAACCTGCACGACTACGACCACGTGGACCTCGAAGCAGCCTACGCCGCTGAGAAGGAGATCAACCAATACCGCGACGAGCTGAGGGCCAAGCACCTCGAAGCGCTGAAGCAGGGGACCTACGACTACTCCATCGGCAACGCCTACAGCGGCCTGTATGCCTTGTACGAGAAGCTGGGCGACTATGTGATAAACGTGTCGGAGGCTATAGCGGGGACGAAAGTTGTTTAGTTATGAGTTGTGAGTTCTAAGTTTTAAGTTGATACGTTGATAAGTTGATATGTTTATAAGTTTTGAGTTCTAAGTTTTGAGTGGTCAGTGGTCAGTGGTCGTAATCAGTAATCAGTGGACAGTAGAATGAATATAGCGGCATTGATATCGGGAGGAGTTGACAGCTCGGTGGTGGTGCACCTGCTGAAAGAGGCAGGCGAGGAGCCCGACTTGTTCTACATCCGCATAGGGATGGAGGACAAGGAGGGGTACATCAGCTGTCCCGCCGAGGAGGACATAGAGATCGCCACCTATATAGCCCACAAATACGGCTGCCGCTTCGAGGTGGTCGATTTGCACAAAGAATACTGGGATCAGGTGGTGTCGTACACCATAGACTCGGTGAGACGGGGTATGACCCCCAACCCCGACATCATGTGCAACAAGCTGATAAAGTTCGGTGCCTTCGACCAGCGGTGGGGCCAAGCCTACGAGCGCATAGCCACGGGCCACTACGGCACCACGCGCGACATCGACGGTGTGCGGTTCCTCGCCACCGCCAAAGACCCGGTGAAAGACCAGACCGACTTTCTGTCGCAGCTGGAGCCCTCCCAGGTGGCTAAACTGCTGCTGCCCATCGGTGGTATGATGAAGAGCGAAGTGCGCGACATAGCCCATGCCGCCAAGCTGCCCTCCGCCGACCGCAAAGACTCGCAGGGCATCTGCTTCCTCGGCAAGATAAACTATAACGACTTCATAAAACGCTACCTCGGCGAGCGGGAGGGCGACATCGTGGAGCTGGAGAGCGGACGGGTGCTGGGCAAGCACAAAGGCTACTGGTTCCACACCATAGGGCAGCGGAAAGGGCTGCTGCTGAGCGGCGGACCCTGGTTCGTGGTGAAGAAAGACATAGAAGCAAACACCCTCTATGTGTCGCAAGGCTACGACCCCGCCACCCAATACAGCGACACCGTGCACCTCGGCGGCTTCCGCTACCTCGCGGAAGACATCTGGGGCGATCTCGGCGAGAGAGAGGTGATGTTCAAGGTGAGGCACACGCCCGACTTCACCGCCGCGAAGCTTATAAGAGCCGACGGAAGCTGGCGGCTGGAGTCGGAGAAGCCCATCCAGGGAGTGGCCGCCGGACAATATGCCACCATCTACGACGAGAAGGCCGACCTGGTGGTGGCCGGAGCCATGATCACCGGAGGAGAGAGGAGGAACCGGGAATGAAGAGACGCCATGTGATATACCTGCTGCTTATGACCTTGGCCGTCGCGGCGTGCCACCAGCAGAAGACCGACCTCGGCAGCCGTGCGGTGGTCGATAACCTCAACAGGGAAGCCTTCCTGAACCGTTACGACGATCCCGAAGCCTCGATAGCCGCCGCCTGCAGCGCGCTGCAATATATCAGCGACACGCTGCCCCTCTATGCCGACGGGAAGCTGCGGGCGTGGAACTGCCTGGCCACAGCCTACTACGTGGCCTCGGTGGCCGACTCGGCACAGAAATATGTCGATTCCGTATGTGCCGCCAAGCTGGCCGGCAAGGCGCGGAACCGCAAAGTCGAGGAGATGATAGCCCACCTGATAGAGGCGCGACTGCTGCAGCGGCAATGCGACATAGCCGGCAGCTACGAGATACTCTACAACATAGAGAAGTCGCACATGCTGCCCCTGGGCAAAGACAACCTGCTGTACAACTACGCCCAGAGCGAATACTACATAACAGCCCTGACCCTCAACTACCATTACCGCGACGGCATGGAGCAGAACGTGGGGCAGCTGCTCGGCGAAGCCGAAGGGCAGCGCGAGCGCCTCAAATGCGACTATGCCCAAGACATGGCGCTGAACTACGCCATGGCCTACGGCTACTCGTCGCTCTGCAGCCGAGAAGAGCGGCAGACCGAGAACCTCACCAAAGCCCTCGGCTACTGCCTGGAGAACCTCGCCCTGATGGCCGACGAGTCGCGATTCTCCCTCTTCCACTACGCCAACACCCTGCAGATGCTCGCCCTTATCTCCACCAACAGCGCCATCGGCGACAGCGTGTGGCAGAGCGAAGATGTGAGTGCCCTTACAGCCGAAGCCATAGCCCTCATAGGCGAGCGTCAGATGCTGGACGACGTGGAAGAGCTCATAGAGAGCGACAGCAGCCACCTGCCGAGCCTGGCGTTGTATGTGAAAGCCGCCTACCTCTTCGAAGAATACGGCGACCCCTACCAGACCCTCGGCGCCTTCGTAGCCACCGGCCGCCGGCTCCTCGCCATAGGCGACACCGCAGCGGCGCGCACCTGGTTTCTCCAAGCCTACGAAGGATATAAGATGCCGCTGTACAGTGCGCCCAAGTCGGAAGCCCGCCTCTACGAAGGGCTTATCATGACCGACACGGTGGCAGTGGCCACACGCTCAAGGATACTCCACGACCTGATAAGCTACATACACCACAACGAGCAGGCCGACTTCGCCACGCAGACCCGCCTGGCCGTGTCGGAGCGGAGGGTGACCACCTACCGCGTGCTCGCCGGCATCGGAACCCTCGTGTTCCTCATCCTGGTCGGGCTACTCATTGCCCTGTCCTATCAGACGAGAGTGCTCCACCGCGAGAAACGGGCCCTCCAGCAAGCCAAGCAGCGCGACCTGCAGCGGACGTCGGCAGTGGAGACTTGCCTGTCTGTGATGCGGCACGACATAGGGCCCTTCATAGCCTACCTGCAAAACCCGTCGCTGCCACCCGAGATCCACCAGGAAGTGCTGGGCCAGCTGCTGAGGACCTTCGAGAACATAAAAAACTGGACCAACCTGTCCATACCCGAAGGGTTGCCCTTCCACGCCACCGAGTGCGACCTCCAGACCGTGATGGAGCACTCGCTGCCGCTGAATCCCCGTCCCGGGAGCCTGACCCTCAGAGTGGAGGAGAGTCCTCTGAAAGCCTACGCCGACCAGGGGCTGCTGACGATACTGCTGCACAACCTCGTGGCCAACGCCATACGCTACACTCCCCAAGGAACTATAACTCTGGCAGCCAGAGACTACAGTGCCGACTCCCGCTTTGTTGAACTCACCGTTGCCGACAACGGGTGCGGGATGGACGAAGAGAAGATCGACACCCTGTTCCGTTCCGACCGGGCTCCCCAGCAGAGCGAGAACGGCGAGCACTACGGCTTCGGCCTGATACTATGCCGCTACATAGTGAAGAAACACGACGACAACACCTTGCGCGGCTGCCGCATCTGGGCGGAGAGCACCCCCCTCCCCTCGCCCGACCACGGCACCACGTTCCACATCATCATAGCCCAAGCACCCCTAAGACAATGAAGGCCACACCGAAAAACACAAGCACCATGGAGACCCTGAACGTATTAATGGTCGATGACGAGCCGCTCATCCGCAAAGTGGTGAAATTCGAGCTCAACGAACAGAAAGCCACCGTCGACTGCCTGGTCAACGAAGACGGCACCACCCAGCCCAAGCTGGTGCAGATGAGCGAGAGTTTCAGTTCCGGCACCGCGCTGCTCTCGGCGCTGAACCTGAAAGAGACGGCAGTGCCCGACTACCTGCTGGTCGATATGGAGCTGCAGGGCGAGCCCACCGGCGGCCTCACCATAGTGAGGAAGATGCGGGAGAACTACCCCACGGTGAAGCTGATAGTGCTCTCGGGACGTTTCGACTACCCCGCCGAGGGGAGCCCCAACCGCGACCAGAAAATCAACGAGATCCTGCGGGTGGTGTTCGAGGCCCTGAACCTCGGAGCCGCCGCCTTCGTGAGCAAGAACGCCATAGGTGGCTTCTCGGTGGAGAACATAGTGCGGGCCATCGCGTGCCTCGAACGTGGGGAGCAGTGCTATTTCAACTACCCCCTGATGCTGACCCTGAAAGAGGCCGCCGAACGCTACCTCCAAGGGGCACCCCCGCCCCATCAGGCGGTGACCATCAACGAGGTGGAGAAGAACCTGCTGCTGCTGGAAGCCGCCGGCTGCACGGCGCAGGAGATAGCCTTCAAGCTGGACGGCGAGAGCGACAAGACGGTACAGGACAAGCAGAAAGAACTGTCGCGGAAACTCGACACGGTGAACAAGTCGGGCGCACGCATTGCGCGGGCACTGCAGCTGAGACTCATAAACGCCAACGAAATTAAGTATTTGAAGAGGTAAGTTTCATCGCCAATGGACAGAGGGCAGAAATGCACAAGAAAAAAGGTTATTGGATTATATCAAATTCACATTAAATTTTACATTAAACTTTACAATAAATTTTACAATAAATGTTGCACTTATTGATAATGGGTATGCTGAAAGAGAGGGGAAACCAGAGGAAGTTATTTTGTAGTAATGAAGGATGTGGTCAAATAGGTGGTCAAAAGCATGCAGTATCAACAGAAGTACCAACATTGGTTGGTGACGATTGGTTGACGGTTCGTGATTGACTTTCCCTTTGGCCGTCGAGCTAATACTTCATGATTGAGGCAAAACGACAATAGCAAGAAACGTTTGAAAAATAGAGCAAGATGGACCAAGTAGAGATAACTGAACTGATCCGCACCTCGCGGAGCTGGGACGGGGCGGAGCTGCCGGATTACCCCAAGGGGAAGCCCGAACTGGTGGCGATGAAGTATGTATTCCCCGCGGGCGTGCGTCTCGGATGGCATCACCACGACGTGATGAACTACGGGGTGCTGGTGCAGGGCGAGTTGACAATAGTGTGCCAGGATGGGACGGAGAAGACCGTCCATGCGGGCGAGGCCGTCGTGGAGATGGTCGGCACCATACATCACGGCGAGAACCGCGGCACCGAACCCGCCGTCCTCTATATGTTCTATGTCTCGCAGAAGGGCCTACCCCTCTCCGTGCAACACCAGGATAAACTGTGACGACTATTGATTCCGCAACCGCAAATAATATACTGACAATCATAGCGTGAGCCCACATGCCTCGTCCATACCGATCGGCCCTCCGCCTGCAACTATGACCCCTATCCATAATAAAAAACACCTCTTTCCTTGCCATATCAAAAAAATGTGTATCTTTGCAGTCGGTTTCGGTCTATTTAGGTGGCTTCTATAAATTGCTTTCTAATGATTTTGAGGCTTGTTTCGAGTAGATTGCTGCACGGAAGGAGGGCGCAATCGCGTGATTGTGCCTGACTGACAAACATCAAGATACCGCAAGAAGGCCAAAAGCATAGAAAAGTTTGTTATTGTTCTTATTGTATTATTTTTATTTCAAACGTGGATTTATAGAAGATACCTTTAGTGATTAATAACGAAATAATATTCAAACAATAATTAAACTGTAACAAAAAAAACGACCCATGAAACGATTCTTTCTTTTTCTCGTAGCAGTGTGCCTGTTTTCTGCCGCAATCCATGCTCCCGCCGCTGCCCAAAGATCAGATCATCCAACGGAAGTTCTTTCTTTATAGGCGGCACCGGCCAGTTGAGTTATAGCGGCACTTTTAACTTCGCCTTCGAGCCTTTGTTTGGATATGAATTCAATGACCGGTGGGCAGCTGGCACGGGCATCGGATTTGCACTCTCCTCGAGCGGGGGATACAATGTTATAATGGGTCTTGTCGAACCGTTTGTCCGTTTCTGTGTATGGCATAACAACCTGGTCTTTATCGACCTGAAAGCCACAAGCGCATTTGGCTTCGACGACGATTTACTACTCTGCTAGATTGGCATACGCCCCAGCTTGCGGTTCCGCCTGAATGAACATTGCGATATGGCTGCCGACATCGGTCTGTTCGGAGCCCAGTACTCCATTGCCGACGATTGGCAACCGGCCGTAGGCCTTGGCCTTGTCTCTGCCGGATTGTGGTTCGCCTACCGTTTTTGATCCTCGCGGCTCACTTTCTCTTGGCGGTTGGCAACCTCCCGTGCCGACTATCCGGCCTTTCTGTCTTGATATTCTCTATTATTAAAGACCGGTTTTGCCCATTTTGAAATCATTTTTCGCAAAAAAAAATTCATACACACCAAAGTAATACCAATATCGAATGTGTGTCGAATGTGTGTAATATGAGAGTAGTCTAAAGCATCGGCGCTTGTCCGCTCTCGCTTGCAATTAAAAATATAGTGCTGTCTTACAACCCCTTAGAAAAATTTTACCATCAAAAACACTTTCAAAAACCCCCTTTTCGGTCTTTAATAATAGATAAGACATTGTTGGAAGTTCTGCACCCCCTCCGCGACATTATCGCAAGTGGATTGATAAGTCGCTGATAATAAATAAACATTAAAAGGGCTTATTTTAGACAAAAAACGATTCAAAAGAGAGCAGACGTACCTGTAGTCGAGGTAGAAGAGATGGAATATAATTGAAAATAATGAGAAAAAATGGTGTGGAATTAAAAAAAATGTGTATCTTTGCAGTGCGAAATAATGTGTGCATTATAATGTAAACAATTATAAAAAAGGATAATAAAAAGTATAGAACAGAAAAAGTAAAAGAAACCGAGTATAGAACATCCTTGATTGGCTGAGGATACCGAATTAGCACTTCAAAAAGAATCAGCGGTCAGGCGAACACGGATGCGCTCAAACATTAGGGCGTGGAATGTGGTTGTCGTCTGATTGGTAGTGCTAACCACGGTATCCCGATCGCATACACGCCCTTTCTAAAAACAAAGAAAGGGCTTTTTAAATGCCAAATATTCAAAAAATGAAGGGTATACGAGTCTTATCATTATTTTCAGGATGTGGTGGCCTCGACTTGGGATTTGAACAAGTTGGAGATTACCGTACGGTGTGGGCCAATGATTTCAAACACGAAGCATGTATGAGTTTTGAAAAACATTTTGGTAACATTATTGTCGAAGGGGATATAGAGAAGATAAATCCCTATAGTAATAAAGATGTTCCTGATTGTGATTTAATTATAGGAGGATTTCCTTGTCAGGATTTTTCAATTATTTGGAAACAACCTGGTTTAAATGGAGAACGAGGAAACTTATATAAAAGTTTTTTGCGTTTTGTTGATGCAAAAAAACCAAAAGCATTTGTGGCTGAAAATGTTAAGGGCATTTTGACTGCCAATAAGAAAAAGGCAATTAAACAAATCGTTGAGGATTTCCAGAATATATCTCCAGGATATCTGGTAAAACCGCACCTTTATGATTTTGCAGAGTATGGTGTTCCAGAATATCGAGAAAGAGTCTTAATTGTTGGTATTAGATTAGATACGGGTTTTCATTTTGAACATCCCAAACCCACACATGGAGACAAAAATGGGTTATTACCGTTTGTTACTGTAGGCGAAGCCTTAAAAGGGGTAGAGGAAGTTCCGTTCAACAATGAACACATTAATATTAAGGAGCGTACAAAAAAAATTATAAGCTTAATTCCAGAAGGAGGTAATTTTACAGCAATTCCTGTTGATAGTCCATACTATGTAAAGGGAATGATTAGCCATGTATATCGTAGAATTCATCTAGGGGAACCATCTAAAACTATTATAGCTCAAGGTGGAGGGGGGACATGGGGCTACCACTATCCTGAACCTCGTCCGTTGACCAACAGAGAAAGGGCGAGAATTCAATCATTCCCTGACGATTTTGAGTTCTGCGGTAGTATAACCGAGGTTAGACGACAAATAGGCAACGCCGTTCCGCCAGTTGGTGTGCATGCTATTGCTTGTGCGCTAAAACCATTGTTTTTGGGAACTTACACAAAGGTTGATTTATACAAACAGCAAGAAGAACTTATTAAACTACCGTTTGAGGAAAGATATAGAATGATAACACAATAACAGGAGGTACAATGCCTAGTATTTTATTGACAAAACACCCATCTTTAACAGGCTTCAAATATTCCTCTGTACAGGATTATTTCAAGAAATTTGTAGATAGTGCAACAGAATTTAATGTAGCAACCGGTTTTATTTCAAATGAAGCCATTGCAACATTACAACAGATTGTGGCATTCAAGTCTGGCAAAATGAAACTCAATCTGTTTATAGGAATGCACTATGTTAGCGGTTTTACCAGAATTCAGTACAAGGCGATAAAAGAGTTGAATGACTTTTTGAATGATGCTAAATGTGGTAACATTTATCTATCTCCTCACGCCCTATTTCACGGAAAAATGTATTCATTCTTTCACGATAACGATTGCCTTGGGGGATTTATTGGTTCGTCAAACCTAGGAAGTTTTGTCGGGGAAGATCCAAACTATGTTGAAACAGATGCTTTATTTGTTGGGGAAGAAGGGGTGTTTGTAAACCAAGGTATTTCTAATGTAATTCAATGTTTAGGAAAAAACTTTGTGGATTTGCCCCCCCTTATGGAATTTATTGAACCAGATAGCAAGTTACTTCAATCTTATCATTATGTCACCGAAGTAAATGAGAAAGAATTGAAAACAATCAAAAACTCTCGAACTGACCGAGGAACGTACATTGTTTTAAAATCAGAACCATTCAGTAATTTAAACACCTATTTTGGGGCGGGGAAGGTAAAGGATAGGTATAGTCCTAGGGGGTGGTATGAAGTAGAGCTTATAATTGGGAAGAGGGATCCTGCGATGGAGCAAATACCAACAGAATATCCTATCACAGTTGTAACGAATGATGGCTATAAATTTCAATGTAAAAGACAAGGTACTAATTTCAAAAACTTTAGATCCAGTAATGACTTAAAAATTCTTGGTAGATGGATAAAAGGACAAATGGAGAACGAAGGTGCTCTTGAAATAGGAAAACCAGTCACAGAAGGTGTATTACAAGAATTCGGAAAAGGAAGAATTTTTCTTGAGGAAACGACCGTTTTAGATGATGCAGGGCACAATATTTGGTATATTTCATTAAGATAACTATGTATTATACAGACGAATATTTATCAAGGCTAACTAGTGCGGAGTTAATAGATAAAATAAAAAAGACATCATCAGATTTTTATGACAATATTGGTAAGATAATTGTATCAAAAAACCAGGTTAACGGTCTTTTGTTGGGCAATGTTCAAAGTGGGAAAACAGCTCAAATGCTTGGCCTTATCTCTAAAATGGCTGATGAAGGGTATCGTTTATTCCTTTTATTAACGACCGATAATGTAGACTTGCATAGACAAACATTTAATAGAGTAAAACAATCGTTACCGTCATTCAATGTTCTTTCAGAACGTGACGAAATAGAGTTTGCAAAAGCTAAGTTGTCAAAGCCTCTCGTGATTGTCTTAAAGAAGAACAGCAGAGTATTAAGAAAGTGGAAAAATACCCTGGTTAATGCCAATATTTGCCACGGTCTTTATCTTGCCATTCTTGATGATGAAGCGGACAATGCGAGTCTAAATACAATGGTTAACAGTAACCGAGTTAGTACAATAAACAAGCATATTCAGTCAATAAAAGATACAGCAACAAAGACTGTTTATATAGAGGTTACGGCTACACCTCAGGCAATAATACTTCAATCAAACAGGTCAAATTGGAAGCCAGACTTCGTAACTTACTTTGAACCTGGTCTATCATATTTAGGAGGTAATTATTTTTATTCTGAGCCAACATCTTTCTGCATACGTTTTACGAGTGAATATGAATTAGATGAAGTGATTTCTGATGATGATATTTTTTGTCCTGTTGGGCTAAGGACTAGCGTTGCTGCTTTTTTGGTTAATTGTGCGGAAAAAAAACTTAATGGAGAATATAATTGTAATTTTTTGATACATCCTAGTTCGAGGATAGACATACATACAAAATTCACGAAGACAGTTCAGGATTACTTGAATTTACTTCAAAATACAACTGAAGAACCGGAATTCCATGATATTATATTCGAAGCTTGGAAGGATTTACAATCCACAAAGCCAGATATTAATCATTTTGAAGACATTAAAGAAACAGTTATACAAATTCTAAACAACACTGAATTATTTGTATTTTCTTTAAACTCAAAGAATACGGAAATTAGGGATAGTAGCAATCCGGATGCTCTTGATTTATCAAAAGGATTTAATATTATTGTTGGAGGTAACACACTGGGTAGAGGTATAACTTTTCCTCATCTACAAGTGGTATATTATTGTAGGTCATCTCGTACTCCACAAGCTGATACATATTGGCAACATTCAAGAATATTTGGCTACGACAGGGAGGGTGGGGTAGTTAGAATATTTATTCCACCTCATTTGTATAGGTTGTTTTCGAGGTTAAATCGAGCCAATGATATTTTAATAAAAGAAATAACATCGGGATTAAAGAACCTTCAAGTAATATACCCACAAGGAATCAACCCAACGAGAAGAAATGTTATTGATAATAATTTGATTAACATAGTTTATGGTGGAGTCAACATTTTTGAATCTTTGCCATTGGGTATTAATACTGAGACAATTGATTCCCTTATAAATTGTTATGCTGATAGTTATAGCGAACAAGTAGATGCTGATTTGGTCATCCGGCTTCTAGAACTGACACCAAGCCAAACTATTGAAGATTTTGATACTCAAAAATACATTGCATGCATCAAAAGTCTTATTCAAAGTCGTCCGACTGTCACGATACGACTAATAGTTCGGACAGAACGAAACATTGCAAAAGGAACAGGGACATTATTGTCTCAGAATGACAGAGAATTAGGGGAGCGATTTAGTAAAGATGTTGTTCTTACAATGTATAGGCTAACGGGGGCTATTGAGAAGGGTTGGAGTGGAAGTCCTTTATGGATTCCCAATATAAAATTTCCAGAAGATTGCGTGTTTTACGACACAAAACCAAATTATTCCACATCGTAAAACACACAACCTGACGACATGGAGCCTTATTACGGAACATTAAATGTTATAAAGGACATTCCTGCCTTATATTGTGGATATCGCCGTCTTCCATCCTTTTTTATATGGGCAAAACTAAAAAACCTTCAACTGTAGCGATATTGATATGAACATTTAATTTGCTGGCAATTTGCTGGATGAACAAAAATAGAAACAAGTGTATGTCGCATATCCACAGCAGAGGGACACAAAAATATAGAGCACGCTTTATAATACAAAAAATTGATTTGGATATATGGCAAGAAAGAAGACAATAGACGTGGCGTTGGTTTATGACTTCGACGGGACACTGTCGCCGTTTGGTACCATCAAGAAGACGGATGTGGAGAGGCATAAGTGGTGGAGCTCGCGAAAGTTGGCATTATGGATTGAATATGTACCCAAAAATGCAAAAAAGGTATATATTAAACAATTAACAAATCCTTTTGAGAAATGACTAACGAAATACAATTCATCTTATACAACCTTCCTAGCAATGAAGGAAGTGTGCAGGGAGTGGTACGAGACGAAACCATCTGGCTGACACAAAAGGCCATGGCGCAGTTATTCGGGGTGAATGTTCCTGCCATCAGCAAGCACCTGCAAAACATCTACGACAGCGGAGAACTCAATAAAGATGCGACTATTTCCAAAATGGAAACAGTCGTGAATAGGGGGTTCCGCGGAGAGGTGAAAGAAAATGTAGATTTCTACAACCTTGACGCTGGTGTGTGTCGCATCGGGGATGCAAAAATATAGGGTACAATTTATAAGAAACATACAAAAATTGATCTGGATACATGGCAAGGAAGAAGACAATAGACGTGGCGTTGGTTTATGACTTTGACGGGACGCTGTCGCCGGGGAACATGCAGGAGTTCGGGTTTGTGCAGGCCCTGGGCAAAGACCCCAAAGATTTTTGGGAGAAGACTGGGCAACTGGCCAAGGAAAACGACGCAAACGCGATACTGTGCTACATGTACCTGATGCTGCAGGAGGCCAAGGCTAACAACATATCCCTGAAACGGAAATCGTTCAAACAGTTCGGCTCCCAGATAGAGCTTTACGAAGGGGTGGAGAAATGGTTTGCGAGGATCAACGAATACGGCAAATCGATTGGGCTGAACATAAAACACTATATCAACTCGTCAGGGTTGAGGGAGATGATTGAGGGGACGAAGATCGCCTCGGAGTTCGAGAACATATACGCCTGCTCGTTCCTGTACGACGTGGACGGCATAGCCTACTGGCCCGCCGTGGCGGTGGACTACACCACCAAGACACAGTTCCTGTTCAAGATCAACAAGGGCATCAAGGAGGTGAGCGACAACAAGAAAATCAACGAATACCTGGCCAAAGAGGAACGGCCCATACCGTTCGAGCGGATGATATACTTCGGCGACGGGGAGACGGACATCCCCAGCATGAGGGTGGTGAAAGAACAGGGGGGACACTCCATAGCAGTATATGGCAACCCCCGCAAGAAGGCGACGGCGAGGAAACTCATACACGAAGACCGCGTGAACTTCGCCTGCAAAGCCGACTACAGCGAAGGAAAAGAGATTGACACCACCGTGAGGAAGATCCTGGAGAAGATACGTGCCGACTACGACTTCCAGCAGTTGCTGGACTCCCACAAACGAGGAGCGAGATGACCGACCGGATGACAGCGGAGCAGCGGCACAGGTGTATGTCGCATATCCACAGCAAGGGGACGAAGCCGGAGCTGAAGGTGAGGAAGTGGCTGTGGAGCCACGGCTACCGCTACCGCCTGAACGTGAAGAGCGTGCCGGGGAAGCCGGATATCGTGATGCGGCCCTACCGCACGGCGATATTCGTGAACGGGTGCTTTTGGCATGGGCATGGGGTGGCGGAGCCACCAGTTGAGAGTTTTGAGTTTAAAGTTATGAGTTCAGAGTCAGCGGAAAAGGGAGAGTTGGCAAGTTCACGCTGCTGCAAGATACCGAAAACGAACAGGGGGTTCTGGGAGAAGAAGATAAGGAGGAACCGGGAGCGCGACCGGGAGAACTACGAGGTGCTGCACCGTAACGGATGGATGGTGATAGTGGTGTGGGAATGCCAGCTGACAGAAGCGCGGCTGGAGAGCACCATGGCCGGGGTGGAGGGGTTGCTGAGCGAACGGATGCTGGCCCTGCACCGCCACAAGGCAAAAGCCTATGGGAGGGAAGAAGAAGAGAATATGGCGAATGCGGCGGAGGGGGAGGAATAGCGGAAATCCCTGAACAGAGGAAACACCATTGGGACATGTATAAAATAGTAGGAATAACGAACATAAAAAATATCATGAAGAAGATCATCATTGTTGACGGCGGGCCAAGAAGGAATTTCAACACGGCTACGATGCTGCAGAAGGTAGCCGAAGGGGCTATGTCTGTTGGCGAAGGAATTGAGGTGAAGACGATACGTCTTTACGACCTCGACTACAAAGGATGTATGTCGTGCATGGCATGCAAGGTGAAAGGCAAGGCCTCGAACGTGTGCCGTTTCAAAGATGCGCTGACTCCTTTGCTGGAAGAGATAGCCGGGGCCGACGGTCTGGTGCTGGGATCGCCCATATACTTCGGCGATGTGACAGGTCTGATGCGCACATTTCTGGAGAGACTGGCGTTCCCGTGGCTCTCATACAACGACTACAGCCTGACGGCTCCGAAGCGAATGCCCGTGGTGTTGTTAGAGACCATGAACGGCACACCCGAAAGGAACAACAGCAACGGATACGGCTCGATGGAACATTGCATAGCCGGTGCCCTCGGGGAACCGGAACACCTGGTTGCATACAACACCTATCAGGTGAAGGACTACAGCCGCTTCGAGCTGGGCGGCTTCTCGGAGGAGGCTAAACGACAATACCGTGACGAGCACTGGGAGGAAGACCTGGAAAAGGCCTACGCGACTGGCATAAAGATGGCGAACGACGTTATTTCGAGATGACTCGTCTGCGAATGAACTCGCGGATTCTATAGTGCAAATACCGTCTTGAAGAAGGTCACCACCTCGGCAACGACCTGCCGACGATGACGGGTGATGATGTGGTTTTCGCCCGGGACTATGACAAGAGTGGCATTGGTGCCGTAGGCCTGCTGGTATTGATGGCTGCACCGCAGGGGTACTATATTGTCGTGGTCACCATGCAGGAGGAGGACGGGACCCTGATAGGCTGACGCTGTGCCATAGATGTCGAGATGCTGGGTGCTGAGGAGGTAGTCGCGTCCCAACTTGTAGAAGCCCAGACAACGGATATACCGAGGGGGATCGCCGGGATCAAAACGCGCATTGAAGAACTTGCCTCCTTGACAGGCATCTTTGATGACCGAACCGGGCGCGAGGAGTACCAGCCCGGCAGGGGGTGTGCCGCTTGTGGCCAGCCGACCTGCAACCATGGAGGCTACCACCCCTCCCTGGGAATGGCCTAACAGCCCAACCTGGCTCACATAAGGCAGGGTTTGCACATAGCCCCACACGGCTCGTGCATCGGCAATCTCTTTCTCGATGGTCATATCCTGCTTGCGTCCGTCGCTCTTGCCGTGACCGTCGAAGTCGAATCGGATGGAACCTATACCTGCACGGGCAAGACCTTGGGCTATCTGCGGCATGGGGATGAAGCCTTTGGAGGAGAAGATGCCGTGCATGAGTATCACCATCGAACAATGGTCGGTGGCGGTGTTGAATCCCTTGGGCAAGGTTATCGTATAGGCTATACGCCCCTCGGGACCGCTGACTGGATCTTTCTTGGCATGGCAAGGCTCCACCAATGCCAGAGTCAACGTTATGAGCAACAATCTGACGAATAACCTCATAATATAATTAAAGAATTAAAGACGGATGCGGAATTAGCGGAGAAGGAGTTCGGCGACGTTCTCGACATGCTGGGTGTGGGGGAACATGTCGACGGGCTGGATGCGACGGACGTCGTAGGCCTCGTGGAGGAGCTGAAGGTCGCGTGCCTGGGTGGCAGGGTTGCAGCTCACATATACTATCTTACGCGGGCGCGTGGCAAGGAGTTGCCGGACCACCTTCTCGTGCATGCCGGCACGCGGGGGATCGGTGACGACGACATCGGGACGTCCATGAAGGGCGATGAACTCCTCGGTGAGGACTTCCGCCATATCGCCTACGAAGAACTCGGCATTGGCTATATTGTTGACCTGCGCGTTGAGACGGGCGTCTTCGATGGCTTCGGCCACATACTCGATGCCGACGACCTTGCGACAACGGTCGGCAAGGAACTGGGCTATGGTGCCGGTGCCGGTGTATAGGTCATAGACCGTCTCGTCGCCATGGAGGTCGGCGAACTCGTGGACGAAGGAATAGAGGCGCTGGGCCTGGAGGGAGTTGGTCTGGTAGAATGACTTGGGGTTGATCTTGAAAGTGAGGTGACCTTCTCCTCCATATTTGGCCATCTGCTCGCAGATGTGGTCCTTGCCATGGTAGAGGTGGACGGGGAGGTCGGTGTAGGAGTCGTTGAACTTGGTGTTGACGATATACTGCAGCGAGGTGATCTGCGGGAAAGAGTCTCTGAGGTGGTCGAGGAGCGGGAAGAGGAGAGCGTCGTCGGGCTGGGCGACGATGACGAGGACCATCCACTCGCCGAGGGTGCTGTTGCGTATGACGAGGTTGCGGAGGAAGCCGGTGTGGTTGCGGATGTCGTAGAAAGAGAGGGAGTGGGCGAGGGCATAGTCGCGCACGGAGAGGCGTATGGAGTTGGAGAGGTCCTGCTGGAGGGCGCAATGCTCGATGGGGAGGACCTTGTCGAAGAGGCCGGGGATGTGGAAGCCGAGTGCGCCGGGGGAGTCGGGGGAGTCGTCCTTGACCTCTTTCCTGGCGCGGGAAGAGAAGGTGAACTCGAGCTTGTTGCGGTAGTAGAAGATATTGTCGGAGCCGCAGATGGGCTGCATGAGGCTGCAGTCCACCGAGCCGAGGCGTTCGAGGTTATCGCGCACCTGCCGCTGTTTGGCTTCGAGCTGGTCGGGGTAGTTGAGTGTCTGCCACTTGCAGCCGCCGCATACGCCGAAATGGGGGCACTGCTGGGGAACCCGCTTGGGAGAGGGCACGCGGAGCTGGACCAGACGTCCTTCGGCGTAGGACTTCTTCTTTTTGATAAGTTTGACGTCGGCGACGTCGCCGGGTACCACGAAGGGGACGAAGACGACGAGACCATCGTGACGGGCTATGGCTTTGCCTTCGGCGGCGACATCCTCGATGAGGAGGTTCTCTATGACAGGTTGAGTTTTCATCTTGTTGAGCTTCATTGGGGAGAGGTTCAGTTATATTACCAAAAAAGAAGTACTGCGACTGCGGCAATACCTCTTTTACTTGTGCAATAAGACGCTATTTCGTAGCCCCTGAGGGCGACCGGCGGGAGTGGACTAGCGCTCGTCGGACACGGTCAGTTTCTTTCTGCCTTTTCTGCGACGTGCAGCCAAAACTTTCCTACCGTTAGCCGTTGCCATTCTCTGACGAAATCCGTGCTTATTAGCTCTTTTTCTTCTCGAAGGTTGAAACGTTCTTTTCATCTTTTTTACTCATTTTTGGAGTTGCAAAAGTACAAAAAAAAAATATTCTACAAGAAAAAAATTAACAACGAAAATAATTTTTTCTTACAAAAGACTGGTAATCAACGGTATAAAAAATAAATATTTTCTTTATTTTTGTGAATAAAAAAATAATTAGTATCTTTGCAAACTCAAATTTGAAAGAAAAAAGCATTTTTTGATGGATAAAAAAGTGTTTAATAGTATGGTTGCCGAGCCGACGGTTTTCACGTATCAAGACAAGGTCGAGATACAGGAAGAGCGTGTGCGTGCTCCGTACAGCTCGTTGCTGCAGGTGATGGACCTGCTGAGCGAGAAGGCGTGCGGAGTGATGGGAGGAGGAGCCGAGGCCAGAGTGGCGCTGTACCTTTCGCCGAGTCAGAGTATAGAGGCGATGCTGGCGGCAGTGAAGCTGAAAGAGGAGAGGGTGGTGCCGGCCGCAGCTGAGCCAAAGAAAGAGGAGAAGAAGGAAGAGAAGAGAAAAGAGGACGCCACCGAGGTGGACATACTGCAGGAAATAAACGACTATCAGGAGATATCGCTGAAGACGGCGCCGAAGAGCGTGATACTGGACAAGTTCCTGGAGGTGACCCCGAGAAGGGACGAAGATATGGAAGACGACGGAGAAGAGAGTCTTGCCGAGATGGGGAAGAAGAGCATACAGCCCAACAAAGGACTGGAGACCGAGACCCTGGCTACGATACTGGAGAGGCAGGGAAGATACGACAAGGCGATAGTGGTGTACGTCAACCTGATGGCACGGGAGCCGGAAAAGAAAGAGAAATACGAAGCCCGCATAGCGGAACTGAAAAATAAAATAGCGGAACTAAAAAATAAAAAGGAATCTAAATAATAATAAATAAAAAAAAACGGTATTATGTATCAATTCTTAGTAATCTTGATTTTGCTTGTTTGTGTATTGCTCGCCGTAGTGGTGTTGGTACAGAACTCGAAGGGAGGCGGACTGGCAGCCAACTTCTCGGCTCCTCAGGATGTCCTTGGAGTGAGGAAGACCACCTCGTTCTTCGAGAAAGCCACATGGGGCCTGGCCATAGCGCTGGTAGTGCTGAGCCTTACCGCCACGGTGGCCATTCCCCGTCACCATAACGACAACGACAAAGAGCAGACCGAGCAGGCAGAGCAGAATCAGCAAGAGAACGCTGCCACGAGCACTACGACCACGACCAACGAATAAGTCGCGGTGACGGTAGGGCCGAAGCAGAAGAGATAGGAGAGACGAGAAGGGAGCTACCGGAAGGCGGCGGTCTTGTCTCTCTTATATATTATATATAATGTATAGGAGACCCTGCGGGTGAGCAAAAAGAAACATAGCCGGCGATGGACGAAGAGCTGAGAACACGAGTGGTGAGGCACATCATGGGCCATTTCCCCCACCAGCCCACGGAGTGCCAGGAGGCAGCATGCAGAGGGCTGGCCGAGTTCCTGTATGACGGCGACCCCTACGCGGCATTCCTGCTGAAAGGCTATGCCGGCACGGGCAAGACGTCGCTGGTGAGTGCGCTGATACAGTCGGCGCCGGGCATGAAGATAAAGACGGTGCTGCTGGCCCCCACGGGGAGGGCGGCGAAAGTGCTGAGCAACTACTCGGGGAAGAAAGCCTATACGATACACAAGAAGATATACACGACGGTGACAGACGCCTCGGGGGGGATACACTTCGGACTGTCGGCAAACAAGCACAGCCACACCCTGTTTATCGTTGACGAAGCGTCGATGATAGGTGTGGAAGACTTCGCCACAGGGCACAGCCTGCTGGAAGACCTGATAGACTATGTGACGGGAGGGAAGCACTGCCGCCTGCTGCTGGTAGGCGATGTGGCCCAGCTGCCCCCTGTGGGGCAGAGGGAAAGTCCGGCATTGGACCGGACATACCTCAGCAGCATATCGCCGCTGAAGGTGAGAGAAGCCACGCTGGACGAAGTGGTGAGGCAGCAGCAAGAGTCGGGAATACTGCACAACGCCACCCTACTGAGAGACAGGATAGAGACGATGGAAGACGGCGAGGTGGTAGAGGGGCGACTGTTCGAGCTGACAGGATTCGACGACATCAAAACTATGAGCGGCGAAGAGCTGACCGACAGCATGAACGGCGAATACGGCGAGTGGGGCGAAGAGGGGGTGGTGCTGATCACGCGGTCGAACAAGCGAGCCAACCTCTATAACCAAGGAATCAGGAACCGGGTGCTTTTCAGAGAAGAGGAGGTGAACGCCGGCGACCTGCTGATGGTGGTAAAGAACAACTACTACTGGCTTGACGCCGAGTCGGAGATGGGCTTTATAGCCAACGGCGACGTGGTGGAGATTCAGAGCGCACGGAACTACGAAGAGATGTACGGATTTCGGTTTATAGACGCCACGGTGAGATTTGTGGACTACGAAGAGGGGCAGCCGGTGGACTGCAAGCTGCTGCTGGACACGTTGCATTCGGAGTCGCCGAGCCTCACGAGAGAAGAGAGCATGAAGCTGTGGAACGCGGTGGCAGCCGACTATGCCGACATAACGCCAAAGAGCGAGCGGCTGAGGGCGATAAGGAACAACCCCTACCTGAACGCACTGCAGGTGAAGTTCGCCTATTCGCTGACCTGCCACAAGACCCAAGGCGGCCAGTGGCACACGGTGTACGTGGAAGAGGGATATGTAGAAGAAGGAGGGAAAGACAGAGAGTGGCTGAGGTGGCTGTACACGGCGCTGACGAGGGCGACCGACAAGGTGTACCTACTGAATTTCAAAGAGGGACTACTGGAAGACAAAGATTGAGAGAGATGGAGATAATGGAACTTTTAGAATTCAGGGAACGCGAAGAGCTGCGGAGGTGGCTGACGGCGAACCATAGCCAGGAGAAAGAATGCTGGGTCGCCACCTATAGGAGGAAAGAGAAGCCCGAGGGGGTGTGCCTCAGGTATCTCGACGTTGTGGAAGAGGCGCTGTGTTTCGGATGGATAGACTCGACCTGCAAAAGCATGGGCGACGGGAGGCTGGCCCAACGGCTCTCGCCCCGGCAGAAGAGGAGCCACTGGACAGAGCTGAACCGCGAGAGGTGTGCAGACCTGGAGAGGCGCGGACTGATGACCGACGCCGGCCGGAAAGCATGGGAAGATGGATTGGAAAACAAAAACCAAGGAAGATGAAGAAGACGGGACTTTGGATTGCCGGAATTGTTGCCGTAATAGCGTTGGCAGTCGGGATTATCGTGCCGGTTGTCACGAAAGGGAAGAGTGACGGCAGAGAAGCGAAGATTGCAGAGCAGGTGTGGCAACTGAGCCAGAAGAGGCCCGAGGGTTTTACGGTAGATATAAGCACGATGGAAGAGCCGGCAGAAGGTATTGCCGTGGCTTATGAGGCTACCCAGGGAAGCCTCTCGCAGGAGGCGCTCACGACGGTGGTGACGCATGCGCTGGAGCACGACGGATATGTGGGAGGGTGGCTTGACGAGGAGAGCGGGCTATACTATTTCGACAGCACTAAACTCTTTCCCGAAGACAAGATTGAAGAGGCGCTGGAATTTGCGAGAGAGAACGGGCAGACGGCAATATATATAATCTCGACCGGAGAAGAGATAAGAGTGGAAGCGGCGAGAGCGGCAGCGTAAGAGAAGTTTTTGTGGCGAGGGAGGCAATAATTGGCGAGAAATTCCGTTATTATACGGAAGCGACAATTGCTGCCAACGGCACGCAGGAATTCAGAAACGATATTAACCTATAACACGATATATTATGGCAACGATTTATGATTACAAAGCACTTGCCAGCAACGGCAAAGAGATAGACTTCGCAGAGTTCAAAGGCAAGGTGCTGCTGATAGTGAACACTGCGAGCAAATGCGGCTTCACGCCCCAGTTTGACGGGCTGGAGAGCCTGAACGAGAAATACCGCGACCGCGGGCTGGTGTGCATAGGATTCCCCTGCAACCAGTTCAAAGAGCAAGACCCCGGGAGCGACGGTGAGATAGCCGAGTTCTGCCGGCTGAACTACGGCGTGACGTTCCAAATCATGAAGAAGATAGACGTGAACGGAGCCGAGGCCCATCCTATATTCGAGTACCTGAAAAGCCAGGCGCCGACCGAGGAATACAAAGGGCTGAAAGCCAAAGGAGCGGCGGCGCTGTTCAAGAGCATCAGCAAGAGCGTGGAGAAAGAGAGCGACATAAAGTGGAACTTCACTAAGTTCCTCATCTCGCGCGACGGCTGCACGGTGAAGCGCTACCCGCCAACCACCGAGCCCAAAGATTTCGAGAAAGACATAGAGGCGATGTTATAAAACGACAAAGAGACAATACAGATGAAACAGATAACTTTATTAGTACTTGCCGCCGCCCTTATGCTTGTCGGCTGCAAGCAAAAAACGGCTACTTCGGTGGAAGACATAGACAACATCTACCAGTTCAGCGTGCTTGACGGCAACAACGACACGGTGAGCATGAGCGACTATCAGGGTCAGGTGCTGCTGATAGTGAATACCGCCACACAGTGTGGATTCACGCCGCAGTACGAAGAGTTGCAGAAGCTGTACACCAAGTACCACGGGAAGAAGTTCGAGATTCTTGACTTTCCTTGCAACCAGTTTGGCGAGCAGGCTCCCGGAAGTTATGATGAGATACACGGCTTCTGCACGCTGAACTACAACATTACATTCCCGCAGATGGGCAAGATAGAAGTGAACGGGGATGGAGAGGGAGTCTCGCCACTCTACAAATGGCTCAAGAGCAAGGCAGCATTTGGCGGTTTCGACACCAGCGACCCGATAGGAGCCTACCTAGACCAGATGTTCCGGGCACAGGACAGTCTCTACGACCAAAGCTCCGACATCAAATGGAACTTCACTAAATTCCTGATTGACCGCGACGGCAATGTAGCAGCCCGCTTTGAGCCCACCGCCAAGATAAGCGACATAGACGCGGCAATAGCCCAATTGCTGTAGCTGACGCCTGTTTCCCTATAGGTAAATTCGAGAAATATGAAAGGAAAAAATACCGCCAAAATGAGAAAAGCTTTTATCTATATGACGATTGTGGCGATGATGTTCGCCTCGTGCAAGAAAGAGGAAGTCACGCCAGAGCCGGACAACAACACGGTGGTGGTGCTGAACTGCGTGAAGCCCGCCTACCTGAAGGCCGGCGACACGGTGGCGCTTATCTCCCCTTCCTATTACACTCCGATGGAGAACGTGGAGCTGACAGCCGAGCTGCTGCGGTCGTGGGGGCTGGTGCCGGTCATCGGTCCCAACGTAGGAAAATTGGTTGACGGAAAATATGCCGGGACGGTGGAAGAGCGTGCCAGCGACATCCTGTGGGCGTTCCGCGAGCCAAGCATCAAGGCCATCATCTGCAACCGCGGAGGCTACGGCACCATACAACTCATAGACCGTATACCCCTCAAGGTGTTGGCATCCTCGCCGAAATGGTTTGTGGGATTCAGCGACATCACTACGCTGCACGGCCTGCTGAGCCGCGCCGGAGTGATGAGCGTGCACGGCACAATGAGCTCCTTCCTGGCACAAGGAGGCACCGACGAGACAAGTACGATGATGAGAGACCTGCTTATGGGGCAAGTGCCTTTCTATAACTTGCCCGTCCATCCGCAGAACATCTTAGGACAGGCCAGCGGCACACTGGTGGGTGGCAACCTCTGCACGTTCACTCCTAACCTCGGCACACAAGCCGACGCCACAATGGGGCAGGGACTGATACTTTTCATAGAAGAGGTAGGTGAATCGATGCACAACATAGACCGTCAGATGCGTATATTGCAGATGAACGGAGTGCTGGACCGCTGCAACGGCATAGTCCTCGGCGAGTTCAGCGACTGCGGGACAGAGTTCACTTACGAGAACGTAGAAGCGATGATACGCCAAATCGTGGAACCCTACGGAATACCGATGCTATGCGGATTCCCCGGCGGACATGGCGACGTGAACCTTCCTCTTGTCATGGGGGCTCCCGCCACTATTGATGTGCGCAATGACGGAGCCTCGCTGCAGTTCAACGTCAGCGGCGAGCAATACACAGCCAGCACCGCCGACGTCACCGCCACGCCGACACCAGTCGGAGTCCGCATGAAACTGGCCGGAAAGAAGAACTAACGGAAAGAAAAGAGCTGAGATCGATGAAATACTATATCGTTGACGCATTTACCGACAAGCCTTTCGGAGGAAATCCCGCAGGGGTGGTGCTTCTGGAAGCTGACGAGTCCCCCGAAGAGAGGCTGATGCTACAAGTGGCGGCGGAGTTGAGATTTTCCGAGACAGCGTTTGTGAGAAGATTGTCGCAAACAGCATACCATCTGCGTTATTTTACGCCGACAGGCGAGGTAGAGTTGTGCGGGCACGCCACCATAGCCACCTTCTCCCTGTTGCACAGCCTGGGGTTGGCCGACGGACGATGCAGGTGCCACACGATGGCCGGGAACCTCGGCATAGAGGCGGGCGAACGAATCCTGATGGAGATGGCAAGTCCCAAAATCGTGAAGACTATCGACGACTCAAGAGACATATACAAAGCCCTGGGTCTTGACGGATACAGACCCGAGTTGCCCGTGCAAGTGGCCTATGCCGGATTGGAAGACATTATGATTCCCGTGCCCGACAAGAGGACGCTGAACACACTGCAACCCGACATGGCCGCCGTAGCCGACATCTCACGCACACTTAAGGCCACTAGCTTTCACGTCTTTACTCTGACTGAAGACTACACTGCCCACGTGCGAGACTTTGCGCCACTCTGCGGCATTCCCGAGGAGTCTGCTACTGGTACAGCTAACGCCGCATTGACCCACTACCTAGCCGTCAACGGCATTGTGCCCCGGCAGGGAGATTTCGAATTCCTTCAAGGAGAGGCTATGGGAAGACCCTCGAAGGTGGCGACACGCATAGCTCCCGACGGGACGATATATGTAGGCGGAACAGCCGCAATCGTGGCGGAAGGGAATATTTTATAACAAGCGAAGCGAGAATAAAGAAGACACAAAGCATGGACAGAAGAGATTTTATCAAGAAGACAGCCGTAGCAGCGGCAGCAGGAGCAGTGATATCCTCGCCGCTGAGTTCCCTCGCGGCACTGGAAAACAAGGATAATAAGGCAATGAAACATCTGAAAGTACTACTTATCAACGGAAGTCCCCGACAGAAAGGGAATACAAACCTTGCCCTTGCGGAGGCGGCGAAACAACTAGAGAAGCACGGTATAGGTACTGAAGTGCTGCAGATAGGCAGCCAGGCGATACACGGGTGCGTGGCCTGCAACCAATGCCACACGACAGGCCGCTGCGTGTTCGACGACGACTTGTGCAACCATGCCATAGAGATCATGACGCAGAGCGATGCCCTGATAGTGGGAGCTCCAACATATTACGGTCAACCAAACGGCACGGTGCTGAGCCTCGTACAGAGGATGAGCTATGCCGCCTCGAAGGTGATGCAGAACAAGCCGGCGGCGGCAGTGGCCGTGTGCCGCAGAGGTGGAGCCTCGGCAGTGTACCAAACCTTGCTTATGCCCTTCCAGATGCAGAATATGCCGATTGTCACTTCACAATATTGGAACATCGTATACGGACGCACAGAGGGTGAAGCCTCCCTCGACGCAGAGGGTTTGCAGACTATGCGCACTATGGCCGACAATATGGCGTTTCTTCTGAAGAAAATACACGCCGACGGGGAACCCAAATACCCAGAGAGAGAGAAACACCAGACGACGTCTTTTATAAAATAGAGCAACCGACAATAACCAGTATGCAGGGGTGAGACAACACTCTATCAACCACATTCCTGGGATGTGTTTTATTGGGCACTAGGTAGGGTTGGGCAAGGGCAACAGAAGCAGGATGCCCTCTAACGGGGAAGCCAGCGACGGAAGAAGTCGGTGAGGAATTCGAGTGTAGATTTCTTGCCCGTGGTGCCGCTGAGAGAGGTGCCGTCGGCGAGGGTAAGAGAATAGTTGACGGAGGTTGCGTCGGAGTCGCCAGCCGGCTGGGCCTCCGGCTCGCGGAGAATCTTGACAAGCCAGGCAGACTCGTGGTAGTAGTAGAGGTCGCACATGTCGCTATTGTTGAGAGTAAGCGTTGTGTCGAGGGTTCGTTCGGCGTCGCGGAAGGTGAGGGTGGTGAGGGAAGCGCCGTGTTCGAGAGAGTATTCGATGCTATGGCCCTGACCGTCGGTGGCGGAGAAGCGGAGAGAAGTTATAGCCTGACGTTCGCGGAGAGGACGGAGGAGAGCGACGATGGCTTGCCGAGCCTCGCTGAAGTTTTTCGGCCATGCCATATATCCGCCCGAGGAGAGGGAGCGGCCGGAGTCGTAGGAGTAGTAGAGGCTCCAGGAGTCGCCGTCGAAGACGTCGTAGGGAGGACGGTAGTCGTTTTTGTATTTGTCCATCTTGTAGGTTTTCACGATGGCGAGGAGGCTGTCGAGGAGGGTAGTTTCGGGGAGGAGCATCTTGGTCTCGGAGAGCATGCCTTCGTCGATGAGGATGCTGAGCTGGCCGTCTTTGGTGATGGAGAGCGAATAGCTCTCACCGCTGTTGGCCATAGAGCCGTGTTCGCCGAAGCTGAAATAGGTGAGGCGTTCAGGAGTCTTGGCGCCAGTGTTGAGAGTGCAGGCAGAACACGCGAAGCCGAGGAGGACGGCAAAGAAGACAGGTGTTTTCATAGGAGAAATGTTTATGTGATAAATAGATAACGCAGGAGCGCAAAAAATATTGTACAAGAATAGCCGACGAGCACAATAAAAAGGGGCGAAGATGCGTTATTAGAATATCATGAGGTGCTGGACAGTGAGGCACAGAACAATTGTAACAAGAGATATGGATAACGGAAAAGACATTTGCCGGGAGTTGAAAGAGGTGAGGAGGAAGATAGCCGAGGAGAACGGAATAGAGCTGAGGCAGGAGGAGTGCGGCTATCGGGGAGAGTGCAGCGGCACCTGCCCGCGGTGTGAGGCAGAGGTGAGAGTGTTGGAGCGAGAGCTGGCCGAGAAAGTGAAGATGGGGAAGGTTGCGACGATAGCCGGGCTGGCGCTGGGGCTGTCGGCGACGACACTGCAGGCACAGACAGATGTCCCGGACAACAAAGGAATAGTAGATACCATCGAGAGCAGGAATGACCTTCTAGAAGGCGAGACGGTAGGAGACGAGTCGCTGTTTGTGATTGTCGATGAGGAGCCCCAATTCCCCGGAGGGCAAGAGGCATTGGAGCGGTTCATCAAGGAGAATCTGCTATATCCGAAAGAAGCAGAAGAGCAAGGGATTTTCGGGCATGTGTATGTGATACTCGTGATAGACACCGACGGGACGATAGCGGAGACGCGCGTTGTGAGAGATATAGGAGGCGGCTGCGGCGAGGCGGCGAAGAGAGTGGTGGAGATAATGCCGAAATGGGAGCCGGGGAAAGTGCAGGGCAAGGCAGTGAAGACCCAATGGGTGCTGCCGATAAAATTTGTACCGAGAAAAGAAAGCAACAAATGACAATATGGCAAGGAAACTGTTTTGCGAGATATCGCCATTGACATATAAGATCTCGACAGAGAAAGAAATACTGAAGCGGAAGCTGAGAGACAGCCTTCGGGGTACGAAGTTCGCGAAGAGGAGAGAGGGAGAGGCGTTGCCGGTGGTGGTGTATAGGCACAAGTCGCTGATCAGGCGGCGGCTGGGCAACGTGAACATGCTGCTGCAGGAGAACAAGGCGAACAACCTGGCGCTGGCGGTGAAGAAGATAGACGGGGTGGTGATAGAGCCGGGAGAGACCTTCTCGGTGTGGAAGATGATAGGCCGGACGACCGAGAGGAAAGGCTACAAAGAGGGCTTGACCATAACGCACGGAGTGCCGACCCAAGGAATCGGCGGAGGGATGTGCCAGCTGTCGAACCTTATACACTGGATGGTGCTGCACAGCGAGCTGACGATAGTGGAGCACCACCACCATGACGCGGTGGACCTGTTCCCCGACTTCGGGAGGCAGATACCGTTCGGGACAGGGACTAGCATATCGTACAACTATATCGACTACCGCGTGAAGAACGAGACGAAGAACAGGTACCAGCTGAGGGTGTGGGTTGACGAGGAATACCTGAACGGAGAGCTGAGGGCGGTGGAGCAGCAGGAACACAACTTCCACATACATGCCGAGAACGAGTTTTTTTCGAGAGAAGAGGGGGTGATATACCGTAACGGAGAGGTTTACAGAGACACGATAGACCGGACGACAGGAAACTGTCTGGAACGAAAACTGATAAGGACGAACCACGCGAGGGTGCTGTACGACGTGCCGCCGGAGGTGGAGATAAAAGAGAGATGACCATGGACTACAACTACTACAATGACGAGCCCAAACCCTATGCGCTGTATGTGCACGGGATGGGGTCGGGAGCCAAGAGCGGCACGAAGTCGTCGCTGGGGCACTACCTCGACGGCTACGAGTGGCTTTCGCCCGAATTGCCCGTAGAGCCCGCCGAAGCTATGGCAATACTTGACGACTATGTGAAAGTGTTCGAGCCGAAGCTGATAGTAGGGACATCGCTGGGAGGGCTGTACGTGCTGTACCTTGACGCCCCCGAGGCGGTGAAGGTGGCGGTGAACGCGACATACAACATAGAGACGACGCTGAGAAAGATAGGTTACGGAAAACACAAGTTCCACTGCGAGAGAGAAGACGGGGCGACAGAATACACGATAGATGAGCCACTGGTGAAGCGATATATGGCGGTGAGGAACGAGCGAGAGTCGAAGAAGTCGGCGAAGATGATAGGTTTCTTCTCGACCGATGACGAGCTGGTAGGCAAAGAGCCAGCGAAGAAGAACGCGGCGGCGCTGGAGAGCCTGGGGTACGAGATATGCTGGTGCGACAAGTTCGGACACCGGCTGAACCAACCGGCAGCAAAGGTTCTGGGAAAGATTATAACGGGAGAATGACTTATTAAGTCCACACTTGATTGTTGAGGCTACAAGAAAAAGTTTTTATTGCATAATGCAATAAAGTGGGGATTTCTGCGTTATACTTTTTTATAAAGTATAAAAACAAGGAGGAACCACGATGCCGTTTATGGAGAAGATAAGAGGGTGCCGGAGTTTGAGTATAGTGGGGCTGGAGAAGAACACCGGGAAAACGGTGAGTCTTAACTATGTGCTGGGGCGTCTGGCGGAGATGGGGATAAGTACGGCTGTGACTTCGATAGGAGTTGACGGGGAGCAGACCGACAGCGTGTATGCCACGGCAAAGCCCGAGGTGCGGCTGTACGAAGGGATGCGGTTCATCACGAGCGAGCGCCACTACCGGATGCGGAGGCTGGTGAGCGAGATAGAATGGATAGACAAGAGGCGTACAGCCTTGGGACGTCTGGTGACAGCGAGGGTGCTGAGCGGAGGAATGGCCCTGCTGAGCGGGGCCGCAGCCACAGGAATACTGAGGGAACAGATAGAAGAGCAGAAGCGCGACGGAGTGGAACTGACAGTGGTGGATGGAGCCCTGAGCCGGCTGTCGCTGGCCTCTCCCACGGTGACCGACGCTATGATACTAGCCACAGGTGCGGCCGTGTCGCCCAACCTGCAGCAACTGGTGTCGAAGACGAGGTTTGTGGTACGTATGATAGGGCTGGACGAGGTGACTGAGAAAGAGAGGGAGACCCTTTCGGGAGTGGGGAACGGCCTCTGGGCCCTCGACGGAGAGGGGGTGGCACACGACTTGGGGGTGAGGAGCGTGTTCATGCTGAGCGGAGCCAACAACGACCTTTACCGCTACGGGACACGCCTGTTTGCCAGTGGGGCAGTGAGCGACCGGTTGCTGAAGATGTTGGCCGCCAAAGAAGAGGTGAAGGAGACCACGCTGATAGTGCGGGATTTCACAAAACTCTTCATCACGCCGGAGGTGTATGCCGACTATACGAAACGTGGAGGAGAGCTGAAAGTGCTGCAACGGTCGAGACTGATAGCCCTGACGCTGAACCCCACCTCGCCCCACGGATATGCCGTAGATTCGGAGAAAGCCTGCGGGGCTTTGGAAGAGGCTTTAGGGATGCCGGTGTATGACGTGAGGAGAGAGAACTGCATGAAAAGGCCGTAATAGAAACTAAGAAACTGGTTATACAGAGACAAACAAGATATGGTACTCAGAGACAAGATAACTGGAGATGCGGGACTGCAATATGTGGTAGAAGCGACGGGAGTGATCTCGGCAGCGGGACGCAGGGCATTGCTGGACACGCCGCTGATGACAAAGAGCGAGGATATTGAAGAAGAGCTGGAGCGAGTGGCGAGAGTAAAAGAGAAGATGGAAGTGATAAGCAACTTGCGTACGTTCAACGAGATCAGGCATAGCCTTATGTGCCTGCACGACTCGCAGGGGACACTCGCCAACCTGGAACGGAGGACGGTGATAGACGAGTTGGAACTGTACGAGATGAAGAACCTGGCCTACGCCACTATGGAAGTGACAAGGCACGGAAAGTCGCTGGGGCTGGAGAAGGAATTCGAGTTGCCGGAGGTGAGCGACGTGTTCGAACTGCTTGACCCCGACCATACGGGATTGCCCAACTTCTACATCTACGACACCTACCACGAAGAGTTGCCCGAGCTGAGGAAGAAGATGAAAGCCCTGCAAGCCCGTGGCGACGACCCTGCGGCACAAGAAGAATACGGCCGGTGCTTCGACCGCCACAGCGAGATACAGCACGAAGTGGAAAACCGTCTCTCGGAGCAGCTGTGGGGACGCGCCGAAAGGCTGAAGCTAGCCATGGCCACATTGTGCCATATCGACATACTGATAGCCAAAGCCGAGCTGGCGTCAGACTGGGGTTTGACGAAGCCCACGATGGTGACCGAAGGAGCCACGAGATATGAAGAGCTCTTCAACCCGCGCCTGAAACACCGCAACGAGGAGCAGCGGCTGCGCTATCAGCCCGTGACCATCGATGTGAGAGAGGGGCTGTGCCTTGTCACGGGAGCCAATATGGCTGGAAAGACAGTGCTGCTGAAAACCCTGGCGACAGCACAGGCGTTGGCACAGTTTGCCTACTTCGTGCCGGCGAAAAAGGCAGAGGTGAGAGTGATGGAAGACATAGTGCTGTGCATCGGCGACGAGCAGAACGAGATGAACGGACTGTCGTCGTTCGCCTCGGAGATAATAAACATCTCGGAGACCGTGAAGCGGTCGGAGAAGGAGCGGCTGCTGATACTCATCGACGAGCCTGCGAGGACCACCAACCCCGTGGAAGGCAAAGCTATAGTGCAGTCGCTGGGCGACATACTGAGCCGGCGCGAGTCGTTCTCCATAATCACCACCCACTACTCAGAGCTCGGCACCGACTGTCGCCGGCTGAGGATTGCCGGATTCAGGGAAGACATGGCCAATGTGCCCATCTCGCCGAGGAACATCAACCAGTTTATGGACTACAGCGTGGTGGAGGACTCGTCGGAGACCGTGCCACACGAAGCGCTGAGGATTGCCACCCTGCTGGGCTGCGACGGGAACCTTCTGGAGCTGGCGGAAGAACATATAAAAGAGACCTTGTAGCGATGGCGGAGCACAACATAACGGGAGCCCAGGGAGAGACGATGGCACGGCAATACCTGCAAGAGAAAGGCTATGCCATAGTGGCCACCAACTGGAGGGTGGGCAAGATGGAGGTGGACATAATAGCGCGGCTCGAGCAGTTGCTGGTGTTCGTAGAGGTGAAGACCCGCCACCTGTCGCCCTTCGGCTCGCCCGAAGAGGCGGTGGACAGACGCAAACGGCAGATGTATGTGAAAGCCGCCAACAGCTATGTGCTGCAACACCAATGTGAGGAAGAGGTGCGATTCGACATAATAGCCATAACCCTCAGCGACAACGGATACGACATACGCCATTACCCCGATGCGTTCAACGCCGTGGGACTATATCTGAGATAACATGAGAACGATAAAGATAAAAGCCATAAAGTGCGCCGACTACAAGGATCTGCAACGGGAGTATGAGAACCCGATAGAGCATACCTGCGACATAAAAGAAGGCGACGAGTGGGAGTGGACAGGAGGAGAACGTCCCGAAGGACTGTGCGGCGAGGCGTGGTACACACTGAGACCCTTTGCCGAGAAGCTGCTGCAAGGCGAAGGCCACTTCTACGGCAACTGGATGAAAGACCCCTACAGCGCGATGTTGAGCTGCAACGACGGATTCAGGCCCGTGAGTTTTCTGATAACCATGAAAGAAACAACATAAACAAAATAAAAATGCGACATTTGATATATAACATAATCGCCCTTTCGGTTATACTGGGCACCAGCCTCGCGACCGAGGCCCAAAAGACCGGCGTCACCCTCGGAGGCGGAGGAGCCGTAGGCTACGCCCATATCGGAGTGTTGCAAGCCATGGAAGAGGCGGGAGTGAAACCCGACTGCATAGTAGGGTCGTCGATGGGTTCGGTCATAGCGGTGTTATACGCCCAGGGCTACTCGCCACAAGAGATAGTGAAGATGCTGAAGAAAGAGCGGATGAACCACCTGGGCCACCTGTACCGTCCCCACCTGCGCCGCGCAGGAGGGATAATCGACACACGAAGAATACAGCGGATACTGAAAAAATATGTGCCGCACAACTCGTTCGACTCCCTGAAGACCAAGTTCTACTGCTGCGCCATGAGCATGAACGACCTGGCACCCCGGTACCAATGTAGCGGTGGCAACCTGACAGAATATGTGATGGCGTCGGTAGCCATCCCGGCCCTGTTCGCCCCGGTGGAGATCGACGGAGTCTATTACTTCGACGGCGGCATGATGGACTACCTGCCCGTGGAGCCGCTTATAAAAGAAGGGTGCGAGCGGCGTATCGGGATAAACATCGACATCGAACGCCCTCGCAAAATAACCTCGCCCAAAGGCCTGTGGGCTCACGCCTACACCAACTCGTGCTACCGCACATCATTCAAGACCCTGCCTTTCTTTACCGATGTCATATCCATTGACCCGACCCACTTCTGGATGCATAACTTCAAGAAGATGGACAGCATCTACGACATCGGCTACAGCACGGGCAAACGTTACTTCTCGGAGCAAGAACAAGCGAGGCTGCACACCATAGAAAGCGGCGACCTGCTGTTTATCGGAATCCCTATGGACTACAAGGCCGACGATATGGCCTCGGCGATAGCTTCGGCGACGGGGAAAGACAGCGTGATGAACATAATACACGTCGCCATACTGGAGGTCGTGCACGACAGTGTGTGGATCATCGACGCCACGCTGAAAGATGGAGTCCACCGCCATCCGCTCGACACACTACTATCCACCTTCCGCCTAAACGACGGATCTCTGCCACACTTCCAAGTGAAACGGGTAGCCGACAACCGAAGAGCTGCCACATGGATTGCCAACGCAAAGAAGCTGACGGGAAGCAGCTACGACATCTACTTCCTGCCCGACAACGAAGAATACTACTGCAGCGAACTGGTACAGGTGGCCTATACCGACGACCAGGGAAACCAGCTGTTCCACTCCAAGCCCATGAACTTCCTCGCGCCCGACGGCACTATGCCGCAATACTGGACATGGCTTTTCTCGAAGCTGGGAAGAGACGTGCCTCAAGGAGTTCCCGGAACCAACCCGAGCGACATGTCCCTGTCGCCCATTCTCCGCAATGTCGACGTAACCATTCTCGAATACTCAACCCTATTCAAGTGAGCACAAAAGACTACATAACTATAAAGGGAGCCTGCGAAAACAACCTGCGGAACCTCTCGCTGAAAATCCCCAAACATTGCATCACGGTGTTCACCGGAGTGTCGGGAAGCGGCAAGTCCTCGCTGTGTCTCGACACCGTGGCCGCCGAAAGCCGCCGCGAACTTAACGAGACCTTCCCGTCGTTCGTCCAGCAATACCTGCCCAAGTACGGCCGTCCCAAGGTGGAGAGCATTCAAAACCTGCCCGTCACCATCGTCATCGACCAGAAGAAGCCTGCCAACAACAGCCGCTCCACTGTGGCGACATATACCGACATCTACGCTTTGCTGCGACTGCTCTTCTCGCGTGTCGGCGAGCCCTTCGTCGGCTACAGCGACTCCTTCTCGTTCAACCATCCGAGCGGCAGCTGCCCCCGTTGCGCAGGATTGGGCGAGATCCGCGAGCTGGACATCCACAAGTTGGTGGACTTCGACAAGTCGCTCAACGACGAGGACACCATCCACTATATAGCCTTCGGCAAAGGCGGCTGGCGCTGGATACGCTATGCCTACAGCGGCCTGTTCGACCTCGACAAGAAGATACGCGACTACAGCCCCGAAGAACTTGACCTCTTCCTGAACTCGCCCCAGATAAAACTCAAGAATCCGCCTGCCAACTGGCCTAAGAGCGCCAAATACGAAGGCCTCATTCCTCGCATGTACCGCAGCATCATCAACTCCGAAGAAGGCCTGCTCCATGCCTCTGTGCTCAACCCCATGCTGACCATGGGTACATGCCCCGACTGTGGCGGCACCCGCCTCAACGAGAAGATACGCTCCTGCAGAATACACGGACTCAATATCGCAGAGGTGTCTGCCATGAGCATCAGCGACTGCCGTCAATGGTTGGCTTCCATCGAACATCCTCTGGCCGACGACATCAAGCGCGCTACCACCGAACGGCTGGCAGCCTTGGAGGAGATAGGTATCGGCTACCTCACACTGGACCGGGCCATCGGCTCCATCTCCGGCGGAGAGGCGCAACGCTGCAAGATCGCCAAATACATCAACTCGCCCCTTTCTGACGTGATGTATGTCCTCGACGAGCCCAGCGTGGGACTCCACCCTCAGGACATCGCACGCCTCAAACGCTCGCTCCTCCGCCTCCGCGACCACGGCAACACACTCCTCATCGTGGAGCACCACCGCGAGATTATCGCCATGGCCGACCACATCGTGGACATGGGGCCGGCAGCCGGCACCCTCGGCGGCGAGATCATCTACGAAGGCAGCTATGATAACCTGCTCTCGGCCGACACGCCCACCGCACGGTCGCTGAGCATCGCCACACAGTTCAAGTCGCAGGTAAGGAAGCCGTCCGGCTGGCTGGACATCGAGCATGCCGACCTCCACAACCTCAAGGACCTCTCTCTGCAGATTCCACTTGGCGTTCTTACCGTGGTAGCTGGCGTAGCCGGCTCGGGTAAGTCGTCGCTGATGCAGTACTGCCTCGACAAATATACCGACCAAGCCATATTCATCGGGCAGCACAACATAGGAATCAACCTGCGCAGCACGCCCGCCACCTACCTCGACATCTCCGACCCAATACGCCACCTTTTCGCCAAAGCAAACAAAGCCAGCGCACAACTCTTCTCGTTCAACAGCCAGGGGGCTTGCCCCCACTGCCAGGGCAAGGGAGTCATCAAGAGCGATATGGCGTTCATGGAGACCATCGAGACCGAGTGCGACCTCTGCCACGGCACCCGCTATGCGCCGGAGGTGCTGAAACACACCTTCCGCGGAAAGAATATCGCCGAGGTGATGAACCTCACGGTCGATGAGGCCATCGACTTCTTCGGCGACCAGCCCTTCCTGCCCAAGCTGCAGGCACTCGCCGACGTGGGCCTCGGCTATATCCATCTCTGCCAAGCCATGACGACCCTCTCGGGCGGAGAGCTCCAGCGGGTAAAACTCGCCGACAACCTGCAACGGCAAGGCGAGATATTCATCATCGACGAACCCACCGACGGTCTCCACCTCCTCGACGTGCAGCGTCTCATGACGCTCTTCAACAACATGGTGGACAGGGGCAACACCCTTATACTCATCGAACACAGCCTCGACGTGATGAAGCAGGCCGACTATATCATAGAATTAGGTCCCGAAGGAGGAGAACAAGGAGGACAGCTCCTCTTTGCAGGACTTCCCCGCCAGATGCTCGACGCCGAAGCCTCGGTCACACGGCCCTATCTCGTAAACGACTAAAGCCTGCTACGCCTTGTGGTAACCCATACCGCCAGGCTGCTCAGCACCGTCACCAGCACAAAAGTCAGCAGGAAATCCGTCGCCTTCATGGCGACCGGGAACGCGCTCACCACAAAGCCGGTTCCCATCTTTATCAGTCCGAAGGTCTGCTGCAGCCAGCATAGGATAAAGCCGAACACCAGGCCCGACAACGCCCCTATCATGCTTATCATCACCCCTTCCTCGAAGAACATCCTCTTCACCTGCTTCTTCGTCATTCCCATGCTGCGCAGGGTGGCCACGTCGCGCTTCTTGTCGATCATCAGCAGCGCCAGCGACGCCATAAGGTTCAGCGTCGAAATCAGGACAATCAGCGACAGTATCAGTATGATGCCCCACCGCTCGGTACGGTATATCTTATAATATAGCGGCTGCTGCTCGTAGCGGTCTTTTACCAGGAACTTCTCGCCCGCGATATTTCTTACCGCCTCCTTCACCTTGGCCGCGTTGGCCTTGGGCGACAACCCTATCGCCAGCGACGTGCACTCGTCGTCGTCATAATCCAGCAGGCTCCTCACGAATCCTATGCTCGCCACCACATATTTGCCGTCTATGTCCTCCTGTATATAATAGGTGCCGGCCAGGTAGGCGTAACCGGTGTTGAACGCCTCGTCCATCGTATAGCCTATTCCCTCCACTCTCTTGGGAATATGCACCGCCATCGCCTCCGCCGCAAGGCTCTTGAGGCCCAGCTGGTCGTACAGCAGCTCTCCCATCACCGCATAATTCAGCGTCTCCTCCTCTCCCCACCGGTTGTAGCCTTCGCTCTCCAACACATAAACCCCGTCATACAGCAGCGTGTCGATACCGGTTATCTTCTGGTAGTTCCCGTCCACGCCGCGCAGCTCCACGATGGCCTGGTTCTGCTTGTGGGTCACCCAGGCGTTCTCCTCCACTATCTCGCTGACCACTGCCACCCCGGGGATTTGCCTCAGCTGCTCCATGTCGATGTCTCCGCTCCTGAACGACTTGCCCTCTGCCGGCTCCACCACCAGCTCGGGGTCGAACGAGTTGAACATCGACTGCGTCAACTTCCCGATTCCGTTATACACGCTCAGCACCACTATCAGCGCCATCGACGACACGCTCAGCCCTATGAGCGAAATCCACGATATGACGTTTATCACGCTCTTGCTCTTGCGGGCCACAAGATACCTCAGTGCTATGAAGAAGGGAAGTCTCACTGTTTCAACAATTTCTCAATATTTTCCATACGGTCGAGGGTGTCGTCGAGGAAGAACTCCAGCTCGGGGATAATCCTCAGCTGCTTCCCTTCCCTGATGCCCAGACGGCGGCGCAGGTCGGCGGTGTTGGCTTTTATCGCAGCCATCACCAGCTCCTTGGTGGCAGCCACGGCCGGCTCCACTCCCGGCATCTGCCCTATGGGATAGATGCTCACAAATATCCTCGCGATGCTCAAGTCGGGCGTCACCCTCACCTCGGTTACCGTGATCAGCGAGTTGCCGAGCACTGGCTTCATCTCTTTCAGCATGATGTCGCCCATGTCCTGCTGTATCAGCCGGGCTATCTTATTTTGTCTTGTCGATTCCATCTTCTGTTATATATCCTGTTATCAATTCTTTTGGTGTCACGTCGAATGCCGGGTTGTAAACTCCCACTCCTTCGGGAGCCATGCGCCGCTCGTAGTGCCTGGTGGTCACCTCGTCGCCATTCCGCTGCTCTATTACTATATCGTTGCCCGTCGGGCAGCTGTCGTCGAACGACGACCGCGGGCCGCACACGTAGAACGGCACCCCGTAATGCTTCGCCGCTATCGCCACTCCGAGTGTCCCTATCTTGTTGGCCACATCGCCGTTGCGCGCCACCCTGTCGCAGCCCACCAGCACCAGTCCTATCTTCCCTGCCGCCATCAGGCTCGCAGCCATATTGTCGCATATCACCGTCACGTCCACTCCCCTCTCCTGCAGCTCGTAGGCCGTAAGCCTTGCGCCCTGCAGCAGCGGCCGGGTCTCGTCGGCATAGACCTTCACCCGCTTCCCCTCTTCCATAGCCGCATATATCGGAGCCAGCGCCGTGCCGTAATGGCCCGTGGCCAGATAGCCTGCGTTGCAGTGGGTCAAAACTCCCATGCCGTCCTCTATCAGTGCCTTTCCGTGCTCCCCTATCGCCTCGCACCTCGTCCATTCTTCCTCCCTTATCCTCTCCGCCTCGTCTCTCAGCCGCTCCACGACATTACCCTCGCCTGCTCCATACACTTTCTCCATCCGCTCCATCGCCCACATCAGGTTCACCGCCGTAGGTCGCGCACTGCCTATCCTCTCCCTCGCCTCGGCGAAATCCTCGCCGTTGGCCACAGCCACCGCCAGCCCCATCGCCGCCCCTACGCCTATCAGCGGAGCGCCTCTCAACGCCAGGGTTTTTATCGCCTCAGCCACCTCCGCCGATCTTCTCAGCACAAGATACGCCTCCTCGGCCGGCAACCTTCTCTGGTCCAGCACACGCAGGGCCGTTCCGCCCTCCTCGATACGGCATATTTCTTTCTCTTCCTTTGCCATGGTCTTCTCTCGGCTTTACCCTTGCTTTGCCCTTAACCTGTGTACTACTAAAAACCCCGTAACATTTCTCTTTGTTGTTACAGGGTCTTGGGTGGGAGGTGGGATTCGAACCCACGACCAACGGAACCACAATCCGCTACTCTAACCAGCTGAGCTACGCCCACCATCTTTCGCTCTCGAAAGCGGGTGCAAAAGTACTAATTTTTTTTTAATTGACAAATTTTTTCTTTCATTTTCCACTTTTTTCTTATCTTTGCACTATGATTTCCAATGCTCAACTACGATCGCTGGCGACTTATAAGCATCACAGAACCTGTGAGTTGGACAATGTTTTTATCGCCGAAGGGCCCAAGCTCGCCGCCGAAATTTTTTCTGCCCATATTCCCATCCACACCCTCTGCGCAACACCCCAATGGATGGCTCTCAACGAAAATTTTCTACCCGAGATACCCAATATTTTTGAGGTCACGCCCGACAAGCTGGCGCGCATTTCCCACCTCCGCAACCCCAACGAGGTGTGGCTCCTCGTCCAGCGCGACTTCCCCGTTCCCGACCTGCCCGCTTCCCACATCACCCTCGCCCTCGACCACATCCAAGACCCAGGCAACCTCGGCACCATCATACGCACCGCCGACTGGTTCGGCGTGCGCCGCATCCTCTGCTCCGACGACACCGTCTCCCATTTCAACCCCAAGGTGGTGCAGTCCACCATGGGCTCCCTCTTCCGCGTCTCCCTCACCTATACCGACCTCCCTTCGGCCCTCGCATCTGCCGGCTGTCCCGTCTATGGAGCCCTCCTCTCGGGCCAGGACGTGCGCCAGCTCCCCGTCCCTGCCGAGCCCGCCATACTCCTAATCGGCAACGAGTCGCGCGGCATCTCACCCGACCTCATACCGCTCGTCTCTCACCAAGTCCTGATACCAAACCTCGGCAACACAGCCGAAAGCCTCAACGCGGCAGTAGCCACCTCCATACTCCTCTCCCACTGGCTCCTGCGCTAATCCCTCTCCCTTAGCACTTCGCCTTTCTCGTCCACTATCAGTCTGTAGAACCAGTCGGGGTATTTGGGCTGTTTGGGGAATTTCACCACGCCGGTCTCCGTCGTCTCTATCTTCCCGTCTTTCTCGTGCTTGATATTGCCGTCGATATATTTCACCAGCAGCATCTGGTCCAGTTCTCTCCACCGTTTCATCATCTTGTCGGCCCAGAGGTTGCTCAGCTTGTTGAGTTCGCCCGTCACCCTCGTCTCGTTCTCCACCCCTTCCAAGCGTCCGTCGGCTTTCAACACCTCTTTCTCGAACATCTCTTCCAGCTCGCCCTGCACCTTCTTTATGTCCTCGATCATAGAGTCGTACCTGAGGTAGGCGAAGTTGCTCACCCGGTTGAACAGCCAGAAGGCTGCCGTCTCGGAATATTGGCTCATGCTGCCGTTGCCGGCTTCGAAGCACACTGGCACCTGCGTCAGGCCGCAGTACATCGGGCAGTAGCACGTGCTGTAGGTGTCGTCGACGCCGAACCACAGCACTCCGCCCACCTTGTCTTTCAGCCAGCTGCGGCTCTGCGCCACAAACGAGAAGCCGGTCTGCTGGGTGCTGATGGCGCGCTCGTGGACATATTTCTTGCCGTCAACTTCAAAGTCCATAGGTCTCCAGCGGTAGGGGCAGTGCCAGGGGCCGGCGCCCACGTCTTGCGTCATGTCCATCGCCGTCCCTTCGAAATGGTCCCGCATCAGCGCCATCACGTCCCTCACGCTCAGCTTCCGGTCGGGCTTTATCCACAGCGGCAGCCGCTCGGCGCTCTTGTCGCCCATCACGAATTTCTCGTATTTCTGCATCTCTTTGTTCACACGGTTGAACATCGACCACACCCGCGACTCGCAGGCTCTCAGGCCGCTGAAGGTGAGCGGGTTGTAGGTGTCGGCATAGCTGAAGTCCTCGTCTTTCCCGCTGTACCACCCTCTCTTTCTCGCAAATTCCGCCACGTCCCAGGAATAGACGCACTCCACCTCGTCACGGAATATCTTGTCCATGTGTTTGCTAGATACGCTTTTCCATTCGCCCTTCTTCTCCCACGGGAAGGTGGTGATGCGTGCCTGGTTGGCGTGGCCGCACACGTAGCCTTCGGGCACTCTCCGTGCCACCCACACGGCCCCTTTCTCGCTCCCCTTGCTATCTATCTCGTAGATCCACACCTCCTTGCCGTCGCTCAAGGAAAAACTCTCGCCGCCGTTGCAGTAGCCGTATTCCCTGGTCAGCTCGTCCATCACCTTGATGGCCTCGCGGCAGTTGCGTGCCCGCTGCAGCGTGACGTATATCAGGTTGCCGTAGTCTATGCCTTCCGCGTTGCCGCCCGAGAGTTCTTTCCTTCCGCCCCAGGTGGTCTCTCCTATCGCCAGCTGGTATTCGTTGATGAAGCCCACCACGTTGTAGGTCTCCGCGGGCTGCGCTATCTCCATCAGGTATTTGCGGCTGCCGTAGTCGTAGAGCCTCAGCATCTCGCCCTTCGCGTGTTTCGCCCGCGGGCAGTAGCGCAGCTCGCCGTAGCGCGTGTGCGAGTCGGCGGCGTAGGTGATCATCGTGCTTCCGTCCACGGTGCTTCCGCGAGAGCAGAGGAAATTGGTGCAGGCGTCCAGTGCCGCCGGCAGCAGCACCGCCGCCACCGCCAGAACCCAGCTTAACTTCTTTGTATTCATATCTTTATCCTTTCTGTTATATTCCCGTTACGTTCTGCAAAGGTACACATATTATTTCTTATCTCCAAATTTTCTTTCGCCGGGCAACAATCATCTTGTCGCCTCTTTCCAGGGCAACACGGACAAGTCTGCGGTTTGAACTATAGCCCCTATCTGACTATCAGCTTCTTTATTATTTTTCCGGCCTGCGTCGTCGCCTCCACTATGTATACCCCTTTCGGCCATCTGCCGGTGTCGAGTGATGGCACATCGCCTTTGTGCTCATACACTGTGCAACCTCTCATATCGCGCACCCTCACCTCCTCCAGCGGCAGTCCGCATTCTATCCTCACCGCTCCGTCGGTCGGGTTGGGGAAGAGTTTCAGTTCGAGGGTACCGTCCGCCTGCATCACCTTCTCCGTCCCGCTGCCTATGGTGTCCTGCCCTCCGCCAGGGTTGTCACCAGGGTTGTCACCGCCGCCGATAGTGTCTTGGTGTACCCGTAGGGTGTCCCAGTCGGCCAGTGGTTTCACTATCGGGAAGTACAAAGCCCAATCTTGAAGCGTAGTGGTTCCAAGGCCATATAGATACGGGGGTTCTGAGTCCGAACCATACACTATATAACTGGTATCATGTATCGACACAGGATATATTTCAGAGTAGTACCCTGAAAAATCACCCCTCATAGATCCCACTATAAATATTGAATCGGGGACAGCGATGGGCTCCCTGAAATATACTTCATACAATGGGATATACAGTTCGTAAGTATATTCCTGCTGGTCCCAAGGTAGGTAGTGATAGTGTCCGTCGGACGTATCATGATAGACATAATCTTCTTTAGTCCTGTCCAATGCCCACATCCTAAGCCATCTGGGTCTCGCATCTGGTGTCCATTTCACTGAATCGATGACTCTCCAGCGGCCATCATCAATCGACTTCACATATATCATCAAAGAATCCAGCCCTTCATCGTAATCCTCTAAACGGCATATATTTACACTTACGCCATAAATAGTATCTGTCGGCATAACAAATAATCTGGCTGAGGATGCCCCATATTTACCACCGTTATAATGAGAATATGCTCTAGGTTCATGGATCCCATTCATATGATCTAATATATTATCTGTTATCGGTATTGTAAAAAAACGGCCATGTGCTGGAGGATTGTCGGCACCGAGATAGACATACCGGTCATACTCGAATACCGTCACCGTATCATGAGGAATATGTATTGTGTCTTGTTGGGCTTTTGCTGTAAGCGCCAAACTCGTTAACACCGCTATGGTTAATAATAATTTCTTCATAATTGATTGATTTTATATGGTTATTAATTTTCTTCTTTATCATTTGAATCAGATTCTGTTGAAAACATCATATGTTGGTCATCACAAATAAAATGATGAGATATGGATCCAGGTATTAAATTGGGGCATGAAATGCTGAGTTGATTCATCTTTTGGCGCGTTGTTGCACCTACGCTGCTTAGAAGCGATTGCCCAACGGATTCCATCGTTAAAGTCTCGGGTAGGCTACATACACCGGTCCACCAAATGGTCAACTTTCCATTACGCTCCCCACTTATGCAGAAATCGGATTGAGGTCTCAGGGCTACAGACTGCAAAAGCATAGTTACTGCGTTATTATT
>JAFRTM010000009.1 GCA_017439185.1 Bacteroidales bacterium
CAAATTTTTTTTCAAAGTTTTTTGGCTCCTTTTACATACTTCCGCTGATTGCCAGCGGTTTACACTTCGAAAAAATTTTTATTTTTTTCAAATCGGAGCCGATAACGGGGGTTAAAACGGGCAATACGGCGGTGGATTTCAGCAAATTTGGCACAGGTTTTGACACGTTTCCTGTTAATAACTCTGCTTGTTGCTTATAATCAGTTAAATAAACCGTATTTGAGATTTTCTATGTCTCCTATATTATATTAATGTTCGCGCGCGCTAAAAGGGATTAAAGGTCCATTAATACTTCATTAATGGTTGATTCGACATTGGTTAAGGGTAAAGCAAGGGTAAATTCGATATTCATTAAGGTGAGATTAAGGTGGCATTTTGCTTTTGGCAAAGCAAGACGTTTCCTTTACTCGGCATACAAACAAGTTTGTATGCTCTCGTTTTTCGGAAACGTTAAGGTGAGGTCCTACTTTGGATAAAGATAGGCGTTGGGGCTGAAATGTTAAATATTGGGAAGGTGTGTTAAAATTCCGCTGAGTTGGGGCGTTTTGGGGACTATATAGTAGGGATCGTGAAAAAAATTTATGGCGTGTGTAATATTTTTGAAAGTTTTTGCGTCTAATGGTTTGTTAAAGTAATAATTTTTGAGTTTTTTTGTTATATAATATAACTGTATAGCACGGCAGGCTGATGGATTCGATAGAGAAATTGGAGAGATACAATGATTTCATGGGGCGTTTTTCGCGTCACGTGGAGAATTATTGTATAGACCACAGCGGGAGCCGAGAGGAGGCTTTGGATTTGATGCAGGAGGTGAGGATGCGTATTTGGACGAGTCTGGATGGTTTTGAGGGGAGGAGTGGCGGAGAGGAGAACAACTGGCTGAAGATGGTGATGCGGTCGGCGGTGACAGACTTCTACAGGAGAGACCGGCATGTGGATACGGTAAGGATAGAGAGTGTGGAGGTTGCGGCGGAGGAAGACTGCTGGGCGGAACTGAGGGATATGCTGCAGTGGCTGGAGGTGGCGGAGCGGGAGCTGGTGGAGGAGCGGCTGAGCGGACTTTCGTCGGAGGAGATGGGGCAGAGGCATGGTATTACGGCTAACAATGTGAATCAAAAAATGTTTAGGATTATCAAAAAATTAAAGGAGATATATGAAAAATACTATGGAGAATGAGAAACGAGAACTGAAGACGGAGATTGGCCTGCTGGAGAGGCTGACGGTGGACAGTGCGATGGAGGCGGAGTTGAGGCAACGATGGAAGAAGAGACGGCTGTGGACAGCGGCGAGACATTACCTGTGTGCCGGAGCGGTGACTGCGGTGGTTACGGTGGGAGTGGTGCTGCTGATTCCGGAGAGGCGGACGGAGGTGCCCATGATTCAGACTACCGGAGCAGTGGCGAAGGCTAAAGAGGTGGCAGAATGCGGCTATGAGTGCGCCACGGCAAAGGTCTTTAATACCGTTTATGGAAAATGCAGGGGGGGGCAAATTATTAACAATCAGATAGTTAATAATAAATAACAAATGAATAGCAGAACCAAAGTACTTGTAACACGGTGGGTGGTAACCGTGGTGATGGGATTGGCGGTGGTCGGCATTGCCGCTACGTGCAAGATTAACAAAGAAAAGAACGTAGAGCCGGAGACGAGCGAGATATACAAGCTGTTTGCCGGGAGGGAGGATTTGCGGGTGACGTTTCTGAAGGACGAGGAGATTGCCGAGGGGTTGAGTTCTGACGTAACGATCATAGAAGCTTTTGACTCGGCGACATTCCGGAAGTTTATGATAGATGACCTCAAATGGAGCGAGGAGAGTTTCCATCTGTGGGATTCGCTGGGTGACGGCCAGAATAGGATAGGCGTTTGCTCATTCAAACGAGGGAATCCTGCCGAAGATCAGACGAACCGGGACGGAGAAGACGATATGGCTATAGTGGAGTTTAACGATATGTACGTCTGCGTGTTTCACACGAAGAGCGTGGCAGACGCGAGCAAAATTATGGAGATAAAGTTTTACGAGCACTTCTCGTATGTGCCCGACCGCGACAAAGAGCCGGAGGGACTGGGAGTGGAGACGGTAATTCAAGACTGACTTGGAGCGTCAGGCGAAGAGTTTGCGGAAGGCGTCTTCGATGACGGCGACCTCTACGATGTCGATGGCGTATTTCTTCTTGTCAAGGCCTTTGGTGTTATAACGGCTGACGAAGATCTTCTCGAAGCCGAGACGAGCCGCTTCGGCGATACGCTGTTCGACACGCGAGACGGGACGAATCTCGCCATTGAGGCCCATCTCGGCAGCGAGGCAGACGGTAGGCGGTATGGGGATATCGACATTGCTGGAGAGGATGGAGCAAGCCACGGCGAGGTCGATGGCCGGATCGTTGACGCGGATGCCGCCGGCGATGTTGAGGAAAACGTCCTTGGCGCCCAGTTTGAAGCCGCAACGTTTCTCGAGTACGGCGAGGAGCATGCTGAGACGACGGAAGTCGAAACCGTTGGCGTTACGCTGCGGAGTGCCATAGACGGCGGAGGAGACGAGCGACTGAACTTCGATGAATATAGGCCTGGCCCCTTCTAGAGTGGCCGATATGGCAGCGCCGCTGAGGTTTTCGTCGCGCTGGGAGAGGAGGATTTCTGACGGGTTGGGGACTTCCCGAAGCCCGCTGTTCTGCATCTCGAAGATGCCGAGCTCAGCGGTGGAGCCGAAACGGTTTTTGAGAGCACGGAGGATACGGAAGCCATAATTGCGGTCGCCTTCGAACTGGAGGACAGCGTCGACGATATGTTCCATCACCTTGGGTCCTGCGAGGGTACCGTCCTTGGTGATATGGCCGATGAGGAGCACGGGAGTGCCGCTGAGTTTGGCATAACGCTGGAACTCGGTGGTGCACTCGCGGATTTGCGATATGCTGCCGGCAGAAGAGTCGATGTCCTCGGAGTTGATAGTCTGGATGGAGTCCACGATGAGGATGTCGGGCTTTACCGCCTCGATATGCTGGAATATGCGATTGGTAGAAGTTTCGGAGACCACGTACATCTCGCCCTGAGGAGAGCCTATGCGGTCGGCACGCATCTTGATCTGCTGCTCGCTTTCCTCACCGCTGACATAGAGGAGACGCTTGTCCTTGATGGAGAGGGCAGTCTGAAGAAGGAGGGTGGACTTTCCGATGCCCGGCTCGCCACCGAGGAGGATGAGGCTACCCGGCACGATGCCGCCGCCGAGGACACGGTCGAACTCGTCGCAGTGGGTGCTCATACGGACCGTCTCGTCGTAGGTCACCTCCTCGATACGCTTAGGTTCGGAGAGAGAGAGACCCTGCTGCTTGGCAGACTTGGCCGAGGAGGTGGCAGCCTGGACCACTTCCTCGTCGAAAGTGTTCCATTTTCCACACTCGGGACAACGACCGAGCCAAGAACTGCTCTGGTAGCCACACTCGCGGCAGAAGAAATATTTTTTAGCTTTAGCCATAGTAATTACGTGATATATAAGCGAGACCGAAATCCCGAATCAGAAGTTTCGAAATGCAAAATTACAACTTTTTTTCATTTCTCCAAAGAATTTTCTATGTTTCGCAAAAAAATGTGTATCTTTGCAAAGTGAAAAGAGAATGCCCATGCAGCGCAAAAGACCTATCCATAACATATTAGCGAAGATGCCGGCCGACGGCCTGGTGGCAATAATGCTCGTGGTGTGGTGGCTGCTGAACATGGTGGCGGGAGGAGTGGTGGAGCTGGCCAACGACGAAGCCTACTATTGGTGGTGGGCGACCGGAAGCGGATTGGACTGGGGCTACTACGACCACCCGCCGATGGTGGCGTGGCTGATATGGCTTGGGGCATGGATACCGGGCGAGATAGGAGTGAGAGCCGTGGTGAGCCTGCTGCAGCCCGTGGGACTCTTTCTGCTGTGGAAGATGTTTGTGGGAGAATACCCGGAGAGCAACAACCGGAAGGCGGCTCTGCTGTTTGTTCTGGCAAGCTTTGCCATGCCATTGCTGCAACTGTATGGACTATTGGCGTTGCCCGACGCACCATTGCTGTTCGGGACGGTGGTATTCCTGTGGGCCATACGGAGGATGTGGAGGAGAGGCGACGTGGCCAGTGCGGTGATGACCGGAGCGGCGACGGCACTGATAGGCTACAGCAAATACCAGGGCATAATCCTTGTGGTTACCGCAGGCATAGTATATATAGTGGCCGCCTGGCAGAACGGAAACAGATGGAAACGGACAGCTATGCTCATTACAATATGGATTGTGAGCGCGGCAGTATTGTATGCTCCCCATCTGATATGGCTGTGGAAGCACGACTGGGCTCCGTTGCGATACCATCTGGCAGAGCGTGCCACAGAAGAATACCGGTTTGCGTTCACACTGGAATACCTGGTGGGGCTACTGCTACTGTTCTACCCGCTAATGATGTGGTTTGAGGCGAAAGGGCTGGCGAAAGGAGACAAGAGAAGTTTCGTGTCGAGGCTGATGCGGTGGACCGTGGCGGGATATGTGGCGTTCTTCTTCGTGGCGAGTTTCAAGGGGAGGACTCAGCCGCAGTGGGTGCTACCCGCGGTGATAGGCGTCGTGTGGCTTGTGATGGAACATGTGGCAAGAGCCAAGAGCAAGAAAGCGGTGACGATACTGGCAGTGCTGTCGGCAGTGCTGATGCTGACGGCGAGAGTGCTGGTGATGTTCAACCCCATGGGGTGGTCGGGAGAGCTGTGGGGCAACAAAGAACATTACACAGAAGTGGGACAAGTAGCCAAAGGCCGGCCCGTGATATATTTGCGAGACTATACCAGCTCGTGCAAATACCTGTTCTACACCGGAGGCGAAGCCTGCACCTTGCCGCTATATTTCGACCGGGACAGCCAATGGCAATACGCCGATGCAGACAAGGAGTGGAGAGGAAAAGACGTGTTGCTGATAGTGCCCGAGTGGTACAGCGCGGCGAAGCAAGAGTTGGCAGACGGGTCAGAAATCACCTATTGGGAAGTAACGGACTATGTGCCGACAAGACGTATGGCCATAGAGGTGAAAGAGGCATGGACCGAGGGGCAAATGCTCAAAACCCGCCTGAAAATCACAAACCCCTATCCTTATGCCATAGCAGGTTATAACGATAGATGGACACGAGTGAGGCTGTCATTCCGCCTGTCACAGAAAGAGCAACCGCATTTTGAGGCGGAGCTGAAAGAAAGCATCGGAGCTGGAGAAACCAAAGAGTTGGTATGCCAGTTTAACATCGGAGAGCTTGCGGAGAATATTGCAGACAAGCCAGCCGAGATGGGTTTGGAAATAGACGGAATGCCAATCTGCAGCAATAGAGCGCATAGCCGGCTGCCACTCAAGATAGCGAAATAAAAAGATTAGATTACCCTCAGAAGTCGTCTTCGACTTTTACCACTTTGTAGACTTTGTCGTTGCGGCGGAGGGGCTGGGAGGTTTTGAAACTGTAGAGGTCGCCTTGCTGGACGAGAGGGACCGGGTCGCGGTCGAGACGGAACTCGGAGACGGTGGCACGATAGACGCCTGTGGTGGGGCCTGTGACCATCAGCTCGTCGCCCGGACGCAGGGACTCGGCAGTCTGGAGCTTGGCTTCGGCTACAGAGACACGGTTGAAGTAGTTGGTTATTACACCGAGATAGACTTTGTTCTCCGTGGCTTGCGAGCCGTAGCGTTCGGTCCACTCGCCGAGACGGCGTCCGAGGTAGTAGCCGTCCCAGAAACCACGGTTGAAGACGGTGGCCAGCCTGGTTGTGAGCTGGTCGATGAGTTCTTGGGTATAGCGTCCTTGCCTGATAGCGAGGAGAGCCTCTTTGTAGCACTCCACGACAGTCTTGACATAGTCGGCACTGCGGCCGCGGCCTTCAATTTTTAGGACTCGCACACCCGCCTTCACAATCTTGTCGAGGAACGAGATGGTGCAGAGGTCCTTGGGCGACATGATGTATTTGTTGTCGATGACCATCTCGATGTCGGACTCGAGGTCTTTGACGAGATACTCGCGGCGGCAGAGTTGGAGACAGGCGCCGCGGTTGGCGGAATAGTTGTAGTTGTCGAGGCTGAGGTAGCACTTGCCCGAGACGGACATGCAGAGAGCGCCGTGGGCAAAGACTTCGAGCTGGACCAGTTCACCCTTTGGGCCACGGATGTCGCGAGCCTTTATCTGCTCATGGATGGCAGCCACCTGCTTGAGCGAGAGCTCACGGGCGGTGACCATCACATCGGCATAGCGGGAGAAGAATTCCACCGCCTCGATATTGGAGATGTTGGCCTGGGTGGAAATATGGACCTCGACCCCTTGGGAGCGGGCATAGTTGATGACGGCCATGTCCGAGGCTATGATGGCCGAGACCCCTTCGCCCTTCGCCCGGTCGATGATGGCGTGCATCTCGGAAATCTCGTCGTCATAGATGATCGTATTGACGGTGAGATAGGTGCGGATGCCGTGGGAGTGGGCGATGGAGCATATCTGGGCGAGGTCTTCGAGCGAGAAGTTGTTGGCCGAGCGGGAGCGCATATTGAGCTTGCCGACACCGAAATAGACCGAGTCGGCACCCGCCTGTACAGCCGCGGCGAGGGACTCGTAGGAGCCCACCGGAGCCATCACTTCGACGTCCTGGATTGATGGGTTGAAATCGGTAACAGCCATCGGGAAAAGATTATTTGCCGGTATAGAGTTGTATGATGTTCATATTGGTCCACTTGTTGGGCTTGAGAGCCTCGTCCTCGCAAGTGGCGTCATAGTAGGTCACCCGGCCGTCGAGAGCAGCGTTGACGAAAGCCTCGAACTCCTGTATTGTGGAGGGGAGATAGCCAGCCACTTCGTGTCCACGGCCTTTGAAACGAAGAATCCAATAGGGATAACGATGACGACGGAACTGATGCTTCACAAGCCAGTTGGCTCCAACAAAGTGGTGACGGCAGAAGTGGAACTGACGATAAAAGACAATCTTGTCCTTGGTGCCGTGGAAGAAGCAGGTGGGAGCCGGCGGTGTGTTGTAGCGAATCTTGCCGTGTCCGGAATATATGGCGCCGGCATAGGGGATGACGGCAGCCGGTTTCCACCCTTGGGGGAGGACGGCAGCCGGAGGGAGAGAGTTGGCACGGGAGAAGTCGGTCTGAAGGATGGTTACCGAACCGGCGCTGTTGCCAGTGAGGATGATCTTTTGAGGGTCTATGCACAGCTCGCCGCTGTGGGAGACCAGCCAGGCGAGCGCCGCGCAACAATCCTCTGTGGCATAGCGTATGGCGGTGTCGAAATAGCCGAAGACCTTGTTCCACTTGAAGTGGTCGGGGTCCACCTTGCGGAGGCCGAGACGGTAGTCGATGGCTACGGCGGTGAAGCCGCGCGAGGCGAGGAGCTTGCAGCAAGAGATGGAGGTGGAGTCGTTGCGGGCACCTATGACGAAGCCGCCGCCGAAGACATAGACCACGCAGGCGTGGTCGGGACGGGGATTGGCCGGACGATAGACGTCGAGCTTGAGTGCCGAGTCAGGCCGCTCGACATAGGTGTAGGTTTCCTGGGCTATGAGTTGGGTAGCAGCAAAGAGGAGGAGTGCGAGGAGTAGGCGTCTCATTTCTATTTGTTTCTAAAGATGTAGAGGTCGTAGGTGATACCAGTGATGATGGTTATGGGAGTATAGCTCACCCCCGTGTTGCCGAAGAAGTAGCTGTCGTTCATACTCCCTCCCAGCAGGTGGCTGTAGCCTATGTCGAGAGTCCACTTGAGGTGGGGACCGCCGGCACGGAAGAAGAACTGAGGCTCGAGGACGAGAGCGGGGGATGTGCAGGTAAGGATGTCTCCGCTTTTGATCTTCGTATCGGTAATGTTGGGGAACATGCCGCCGACCTTGAACGCCACTCCGATGTCGATATGGTCGTTGGCCAGTCCTGCCCAGCCGAAGTTGCATTGTGCGAACGGCAGGTGGTAATGGCCTTCGGTCAGGCGAGTGACGACGTCGGCCGAGTCTTTTTGTTCCCAATGGCCGAGTCCGAATCCGTAGCCGAGGTAGCCTTCGAGGACCGCCTTGCCCCATGACTTGTAGCCGCCGACGGCAGCTTGCGTATATCCCCCTTTGGCACCGCCCCAGTTGCCGTGGGCTTGAACGGCGAGCCAGTCGGTGACGCCATAGGTGACCGTTCCACCAAGATAGGCATCGCCACCCATAGGAGAGAGGCCGATGCTGGCATTCATCTGAAGCTGACCTTTCTCGTGGATGAGCGGAGCCTGGACCACTTGGGGACGATACATCACACAAGAGGTGAGCGATGCGAGCATAAGAACCATCGCGACGAGGGAGAGACATTTAGCGGTAGAAAACTTATAGATATTCATAATAATAAATTTTATACAATAAGATAACGGCAAAAGAGAATTATTATTGTAGGAGGAATGGTAAAATATGTTAAATTTAGTGGTCAGTGGCCGGCAACTGGACAATGGCAAATTATCACTAAAATTCACTATAGACTTAACATAGAGTTGATACCTAGTTGTATCCTAGTTGTCAACTAGTTAGCATTTTCCAAAAATAGCCCTCCCGTCAAAAAATCATCAAAAAAAGTCCACTTCTGCAATACCCTTAATAATCAGTTACATACCTCAGATTTTAACATTCTATCCCCACAAGTGGCTACTGGATGCTCGAGGTAGTGTACCTTCGGCACACAAATAGAGTGAGACAAGTAACCCCACACACCGATCGGTGTGTGGGGTTACTAAGATGGTGTGCCTCCGGCACACGTGGTTATCTATCAAATCACGTAATCAATATCCGAGAATCTTGAGCATGGATTTGTGGCTCTGCTCTTTGGCGAAGAGCTTGGTGGTGTAGTCGCCGTTTTCATCGACGTCGATGATTATGTGCTTGGGGGCTGGTATTAGGCAGTGCTGGATGCCTCCGTAGCCGCCGAGGGACTCCTGGTAGGCGCCGGTGTGGAAGAATCCGATGTAGAGGGGCTCGTCCTTCTGGAGCTTGGGAAGGAATATCGCATTGGCGTGGGAATCAGCGTTGTAATAGTCTTGCGAGTCGCAGGTAAGTCCGCCGAGGAAGACGCGCTGATACTCGCAGTCCCAGTGGTTGACCGGGAGCATGATGAAGCGCTGGTTTATGCCCCAAGTGTCTGGCAATGTGGTAATAAACGACGAGTCGATCATATACCAGACCTCGCGGTCGTTCTGGCGCTTCTCGCCGAGGATGGAGTAGAGTGTGGCGCCGCTCTCGCCTACGGTAAAAGAGCCGAATTCTGTAAAGATGTGAGGCTCCTCGACGCCACGGTTGGCACAGATGTTTTTGATCTGTGCAAGAATTTCCTCGGCCATATACTCGTAGTCGTAATTGGCTGCCAACGAGGTCTTGGGAGGGAAGCCGCCTCCGATGTTGAGGGAGTCGAGGTCGGGGCAAACCCGCTTGAGGTCGCAATAGACGTTGAGGCACTTGGCTAGCTCGTTCCAATAGTATGCAGTATCGCGGATGCCCGTGTTGATGAAGAAGTGGAGCATTTTGAAAGTAAACTTCGGATTGGATTTGATCTGCTCCTCGTAGAACGAGACTATATCGTTATAGCGGATGCCAAGACGGGAAGTGTAGAAGTCGAACTTGGGCTCCTCCTCGGCAGCGATCCTTATACCGAGCTTCATCGGAACCGACGGATTCTCAAGCATCTGGTCGAGGGCATAGTACTCGTTCTTGTTGTCGAGGATAGGCACTATGTTATGGAATCCGTCGTTGTAGAGTTCCACGATATTTTCAATATACTGAGTCTTCTTGTAGCCGTTGCAGACGATGAACTTGTCTTTGTCGATAAGTTGCTGAGCGTAAAGCTCCTGGATAAGATTGATATCGAACGCCGATGAGGTCTCGAGGTTGATGTCGTTCTTCAGCGCCTCCTCGAGGACGAAGGAGAAATGGCTGCTTTTGGTGCAGTAACAGTAGTTGTAAGTGCCGCGGTAGTCGGTCTTGGCGATAGCTACGTTGAACATACGCTTGGCACGCTGGATCTGGGAACTTATCTTAGGCAGATAGGTAATCTTCAGTGGAGTACCATACTGCTTGATAATCTCCATCAGTGGAATGTTGTGAAAATAGAGTTCCCCGTCTTCGGTACGAAATTCGTCCTGCGGGAAGTCAAACGTCTGGTCAATTAGATCGTAATACTTGTTTTTCATTTCTCCAATCCAATTAAGTTAGTTTATATTTTTTTATACAATCCGACTTAGTTAAATCGGTTGCAAAGATACAACTTTTTTGTATTAAATCAACAAATTTTATTGCACTTTTTTGAAAACATTTTACCAAGCGGACAAGAAAAAGAATAGACTTCCGCAATACAGAAGCCTATTTATCAATTAATTAACTTACAACCTTACTCTTTCACAACCGTACGAACAACCTGAGAATCCGAGTCGCTCACTTTCACATAATAGACACCTTTTGCCAGTGCCGAAATATTCAAATCGGCAACATCTGAATCAATTTTCTTGGTAATTACCACACGTCCCATCATGTCAAACACCGTGATTTCAGCACCCGCCTTAGCCGTCACGACGACACGGTCGGTGGCCGGGTTGGGATAGAGGGACACCTTGGAATCGTCGGCACCGGATATCGAAGCCGGCCAGATGTCGAGCCTCAGGAAGGCGGGCTTGTAGTTCTGAGCCGTAGCGGCCAGTTCGTAAGCGCCCACCTCGGTCGGAGCGGTAATGTTAAGCATGGCGTGGCCCGAAGCGTCGGCGTATGCTGCGCCCAAGAGGTTGCGGTTGGGGTCGGTGATGGCCACGTATGAGAACGGAGCCGCGTTGACGCTGACCGATGTGGCTCCATAGCAGAAGCCCGACTGGGAGAGTGTCATGTCGTTGGCCTGGGTAAGCCACGGCATCAGAGACGGATCGCCGAAGGTGTGGTAGATCTGCCAATAGTAGGCCTTCGACGAGGCCGCAGCCGACGAGTTCTGCACCGCCATATTGCCTTCCATCATCATAGCGCCCATGGAGGTAGCCCAGTTGTCGAACGCCTCGTCGTGGGTGTGGAACAGATGGTCGTACATGCCCATCTTATCGGCCATATAGACATGGTTCATGGAGCCGCTGATTGACGAACGGATACCGACAGCCCAATAGAAATCCTCGTCCCAGTAGGTGGAGTTGCTGCCTCCGATATAGGCTACCGCACCGGCATTGTCGCCTTTGCGGAGCAGAGCCTCGGCGAAACATGTGGATTCGTCAAACTTGCCTGTCAGGCAGCAGTTGCCGATCATTATGCCGCATTTGTTGTTGTTGGTCATCTGGTTCACCTGCGAGTTGGTGAGTTCCGGGGAATGCCAGCGGTCGTTGTCGCCATGTGCCGAGTAGTTGATCCAGCCGGCACCTTGGTTATAGACGTTGCGGATGGTGGCAGCCATAGAGGTGGCGTTGGTGGCAACGGTCACATTGGTGGCGTTGGGATTGATTCCCGTGTTGTTCTTGTAATAGTTTACCGTGGTATAGCCGTAGTCGCCATTGACATAGAACTTGGCGGCATAGTCCATAGCCGGGTCTGCATGGGTGTAGCCGTGGTCGCCCGCAGAGCCTCCGTCGATGCCTGCCACAAGGACTGCCCTGTCAAGGAACGACGGATCCGGGAACGTATATTGCTCATACATAAGGGTCTTGGACAGCTGAGGAGTCAACTGAGCCAGCGTCTGGGCTGAGAAGCGGCCATAGTAGCAGTCGGGGAGGTTGTCGCCGTCGGTCCAGCTGGCGTAATCCAAATCGGAAGCATGGGACGAAGCCCACCAGCCCGAACCTTCGGTATAGGTCTTGGCCGGCATCTGGGCGACATCGCCGACAAGGAGGATGAACGTAGGCGCCGGCTTGTCGGCTGTGGCATTGGTATATTGACTCTTGGTGTAAGCCGTCAAACTTGTGAGGTTGGTGCCGACGCCCTCGTCGCCAGTATAAGCCACGTCGACCATATATCCGATACGCCTCTTCCAGTTCACGAACTCGTCAAGAGCTCCGCGGAACATGGAATTTGCCAGGATAAGAAGACGGATGGGAGCCGTGGTACGGACCGCTTTGGGGCCGTTCAGCTGGTTGATGGTCTTGCCGGAAGCAAAGGCGGGAGAATAGTAAAGTTCCTTCATCGCCTGAGTGCCAGCTACATCAGCTTCGGTATAGATGATTTCCGCCTCCACGTGGTTATATATCCTCACCCTGCCCGTTACGGGGTTGTAGTTTACAGGGTAGAACACCACCTCGGCCAGGTTGCGGTCACGGGCAATACCGATTGCCGTCACCTCCACTATATCGTTCACCGCAAAGGCATTGGTCGTATAGACCGCCTCGTTCTTCTCCACTCCACCGCGGTTACGACTTGCCGTCTTGCACACAGACGGCTGGAGAGGAGCCACAGCATGGGTCAAACTCAGCTCCGAGGCGTCGAACTCTTCATAATCTGCATCCAGGATGCGGACACTCATACCTTTGCACAACGGAATCTCCGCCAGATTGCGCAATGCCGGCAGGCAGGGGCTGCCGATTGCCGACGTGTGGTCAAAGTCGGCAAACTCGATTGTACTATAGGTGGTGCCACCTATAACAGTTTCACCCACCATAGGAGCCTGCCCCGTGGTGAAGGTAAGTTTCAGACGGTAGTAGTCCGACTGGTTGACCGTGCAGTGTTTCTGGGCCATAAGCGATACCGAGCACAAAACTGCGGCTATCGCAAACAAGAATAGTTTTTTCATATTATTAAATTTATTATTTACTTATTATATATAGATACATTAATTATTATTTATGGGTTCAAACTCTATGTTCCACGGCGCAGGTGCCTCAAACATCACATCGGTCTTCTTCACCGGATGCACAAAGGCCACTCTCCGGGCATGCAACGATATGCTTCCGTCGGGGTTTGAGCGCTCGGCGCCATATTTCAGGTCTCCTTTTATCGGGCATCCTGCATGGGCCAACTGGCAACGTATCTGATGATGACGGCCGGTGTGGAGGTCAACTTCGATAAGATAATACCCACCCGTCGAACGCCCCAGGACCTTGTAAGCCAACTCCGCCTCTTTGGCTCCCGGACGGCTGTGGCCTTTCGTTACATAACTCTTGTTCCGCTCCTCATTCCTTATAAGCCAGTCATTTAGCAACCCTTCATCGGCATCGGGCCTACTTTTGCTCACCGCCCAATAGGTCTTCCTTATCTCACGTTGCTTTATCATCTCGTTGAGGCGCACCAAGGCTTTCGACGTCTTGGCAAAGACCACCACGCCACTCACCGGCCGGTCGAGCCTATGGACCACTCCGCAGAAAACATTGCCCGGCTTGTTGTATCTCTCTTTCAGATAGTCCTTGATGTCCTCGACCAGGCACGGATCTCCCGTCTTGTCGCCCTGCACAAGCTGGCCCGCCTGCTTGTTCAGCACAATCAGGTGGTTGTCTTCGTATATTATCTGGTCGGCGGTCATCATGTTCTATAATCCAAATATAAATAACAATACCAACACAAACGGCGTCAGTATCAGCAGGCTGTCGAAACGGTCGAGGAAGCCGCCGTGACCGGGCATGATCCAGCCCGAGTCCTTGACTCCCACGTGGCGCTTAAGCATCGACTCCACCAGGTCGCCCAACGTGCCTATCACTCCACACACAAGACCCAGCAAAGCTCCCTGCCACCAATGCAGGCTGATATATGATTTTGTGAACGATATCTGCCATATATAGCAGGCCAAGGCACCAGCCACCATCGCCAGCATCACTCCTATCGCTGTCCCTTCCCACGTCTTGCCTGGCGAGTGGCGCTCCCACATCTTATGCTTTCCCAACAAGGAGCCTCCCATATAGGCACACGCATCGTTGATCCATACCAAAGCCACCACCAGCATAAGTATATCGGGATTATGGCCCTGCATCAATCCCATTATTCCCAGCGGCAGGCCGACATAGAAAACCGACACTATGGTATGTCCGACGTCGCCGAAGGGATGGTCGCTCCTGCCCCAAAGCTTGATTATTGCAGCCACGGGGAATATAAGCATCAACATTACAACCGGAACTACCAAGGCAAGGAACGCAAACGGTGCAAGCGCATAACAGCTATGCAGCGAACATCCGAACATCACCACGGCTATCGTCGCCAGATAACCCAGCCACTCTATCGGCTTGGCCCCCAACTTCTTCACCATCCTGAAATACTCGAACGTACAACCAACCGCCACAAACAGCAGAAATGCCAGGAATATCAGCCTGCCGGCGAGGTCGTTGTTCAGCAATACGCCGCTGTACATTGCCCCTACGAACAATGCCACGTAGGCCATTGCGCTGGCTGTGCGTATCCAGAATTTCTTCATTGCTACGATGTTTGAGTGTCATCGGAAGACTCCGGCAACTCGGAATCCTCGGCAGTTTCGGGTATTTCCGTTGTTGGAGTGTCCTCTGTCTGTTTTTGTTCTTCTATCTGTTTCTGCTCTTCTTCCCACGGGCGCGGACCGTAGATGCGCTCCAGGTCTTCGCGGAACAGCACCTCTTTCTCGAACAACTGACCTGCCAGCTCGTCGAGTTGGCCGCGATGTTCGGTGAGGAGGGTGCGGGCACGGCTGTAAGCCTCCTCCACTATCCGTTTCACCTCGGCGTCTATCTTCTCGGCGGTCTTCTCGCTGAACGGCTTGGTGAAGTTGAAATCGCTCTGACCGGTGGAGTCGTAGTAGCTGATATTTCCGATCTCCGGACTCATGCCGTAATACACCACCAGCGACTGGGCCATCTTGGTGGCGCGCTCCATGTCGTTGAGGGCTCCGGTGCTTATCTTGCCGAAGACCACCTCCTCCGACGCCCTGCCTGCCATCAGCGACACTATCTCGTCAAACATCTGCTCGTAAGTGGTGATCTGGCGTTCTTCGGGCAGATACCACGCTGCGCCAAGTGCTCTGCCGCGCGGCACTATGGTCACCTTCACCAGCGGCGACGCCCACCGCAGCAACCAGCTCACCGACGCATGGCCCGACTCGTGGTAGGCTATGGTCTTCTTTTCCTCGTCGGTCAGTATCTTGGTGCGTTTCTCCAAACCTCCGACGATTCTGTCTACTGCGTCGAGGAAGTCCTGCTTCTCTATCAGTTTCTTGTTTTTACGGGCGGCACACAAAGCCGCCTCGTTACACACATTGGCTATATCGGCACCCGAGAATCCCGGTGTCTGCTTGGCGAGGAATTCTCTGTCCACATATCCTTCGGCCTCTTTGTCGGTGCACACTTTCAGTCCTCTCATGTGGACCTCGAAGATGGCTTTGCGCTCTTCGATGTCGGGCAGTTCCACATATATCTGACGGTCGAATCGTCCGGCACGCAGCAGTGCCTTGTCCAGCACGTCGGCACGGTTGGTGGCAGCCAGCACTATCACGTTGGTACCTGAGGAGAAGCCGTCCATCTCGGTCAACAGCTGGTTGAGGGTATTCTCTCGCTCGTCGTTGGCGTTGCTCAGTCCGCTGCGTCCACGGGCGCGTCCCACGGCGTCGATCTCGTCGATGAACACTATACAGGGGGCTTTCTTCTTAGCCTCTTCGAAAAGGTCTCTAACCCTCGAAGCTCCCACTCCCACGAACATCTCCACGAAGTCGGAACCCGACATCGAGAAGAACGGCACATGGGCCTCGCCGGCCACGGCTTTGGCGAGCAACGTCTTTCCCGTGCCCGGAGGGCCTACCAGCAGCACGCCTTTTGGAATCTTGCCGCCCAGGTCGGTATAGCGCTTGGGATTCTTCAGGAAGTCCACCACCTCTACCACCTCTTCTTTGGCTCCAGCCAAACCGGCCACGTCTTTGAACGTCACGTTGGGCTGGTTCTTGTCGTCGTACATCTTGGCCTTGGACTTGCCAACGCCGAAGATGCTACCACCTCCGCCGCCACCCATCTGGCGTGCCGCCATCCTGCTCATCAGTATCCAGAACACCACCAGCAGCAGTATCGGCCACGCAAATCCCAGTATCTGTTTCCACGTCCCGTTGTTGCGTGTCACGTTCTCGAAACTTCCCAGATAGCTCTCGCCAGTCTTTTCCTTCAACTCGTTCAGCTGACGGTCAAAATGGTCCAGATCTCCTATCTTGTATTTGTAGTAAACCTTCTCGTTCACTTTCTCCTTCACCTTGCCGGGTGTGTTCTTACCGAAAAGGTCAGCGTATTCCTGCTTCCCGCTGGCCTCTTTCTTTATGTACACCTCGGCGTATTCCTTGTTTACCACCTGTATCTTCTCATAATCCTTGCTCAACAGTATCGCCTCCAGCTTATCCCACGAGATATCTGTCGAGAAGGTCCTGTCGTTTGCGGTAAACAGCGACACTCCGAGTATCACTGCCACCACCGCGTACACCACATACAGCACAATGCTCTTGGTGCTTTTCTTCGGACCGTCGCCTTTAGGCGTACCGTTCTTGTTTTCCATATTTTTCTCTTTTTCGTCCATTGTAATCTTCCCCTGGTTATTTTATCATTTCTTCTCTCCAAATTCCACACGTTTGCCGTCGGCCCAGAGCTCGTCGAGCCGGTAATATTCCCGCTTGTCTTTCTGGAACACATGCACCACCACGTCGAAATAGTCCAGCAGAACCCATTCGGCATTGTCGTATCCCTCCACCTTCTTCGGCATCTCACCCGTCGCCTTCTTCACCACCTCGTACACCGCGTCCGCCAAAGCCGACACGTGCGACGGCACATTTCCCGACGCTATCACAAACCACTGCGCCGGCGCCGTCGTGATCTCCCTCAAATCCAGCAACACCACATTCTCGCCTTTCTTCTCGTCGATCGCCTGCGCTGCCAGTCGCGCCACCACCTCCGCCGCACTCTTGTTCATTTTCTTCGTTTCCATATTTTTTTTATCTTTTTATCTTCGTTGCAAACATTAATCAACCATTAACCAAATATTAACCAACCTTTAATCAAATATTAATCCACCCCTGTCATAATTTCACCAGCCACGACTCCAAAAACCGTTCCCCGTTCTCCTCCCTCAATTCCACCCTCACATACCTCTCCGGCAGCAGCCCCTCCACCTTCTCCGTCCACTCCGTAAAGCAATACTCGCCCGAGTAGAAATACTCCTCATAACCGATATCGTATGCCTCCTCCTCGTTCTTCAGCCGGTAAAAATCAAAATGATATATCGGCCGTCCCTCTCCCGTGGCATACTCGTTCACTATCGCAAACGTAGGACTGCACACCACATCCTCCGAACCCAACTCCTCGCACATCTCCTTTATCAGCGTCGTCTTCCCCACTCCCATCTTGCCGAAGAACGCAAAGAAACGCTCCTCGCCATAACTGCACAGCAACTCCCGGGCCACCTCCCTCAATTCCTCCAGATGCCCGATTCTTGCACTATATGTCTTCTCTTCAGTCATTTTCCTTTATCTCAGCCGGTCGGCTGCCCTTACCTTCTTCTCGTCCCTCTTTATCGCATTTTGTGCCAAGAACAGCAGCACCACCGCAGCGATCGGAGCCCACGTCCCGACATTATATGTCGTGACCCATTCCACTCCGACCTGGTTGCCTATCACTCCGTTCATGCCCTTCCTGAACGCATCGACAATCCACACAAAGGCCATAAACACATAAACCACACTCAGCAAAACCCCCACTGCAACCACTCTCACCTGCTTCATCCTGTTCTTGTACATAAACAGCGCCACCAGGCTCAGCACTATCACCGCGCCGCACACTCCTGCCATAGGCCACCAGGGAGCCTTGCGGTATCCCTCTTTTGCCATCGCATTTAGCGGCATCATCATCTCCACCTCGTTCTCCACCTGCGCAGTCTTGGACGGGACTATGCCATACTTGAACGTAACCTCCTGCTGACTACCGTCCAGCGCCGGCAACGTCACCTTGTACGTCGCCACCGGGAACATAAAGCACAGCGCCATCGCGCACGCCGCCAAAATCAAATAAACCGATTGAATTCTCTGTATCATGTTTCTATAATTTTTTACTGTTATTTTTCTCGAACTTGCCTCCTAGTTGCCTCCTATATGCCTCCTACTTCTTGTCAAAGTTATAATCCTGGATTTTCGACGCGTTCCTGTAGTGCCATTTGCCCTTCACCACTCCGTCCTTCATCAGCACAAACGCCGGCATCGCCCTCGCCATCACCAGTATCGCCTTCTCGTCGGCTCCATAGAAATCCATCGTCAGCTCGTTCTTGTACATAAAGTCCTGCACCTCCTCTGTAGGCGCCGACGCCAGCAACACCATCTGTATGTCGTTCTCCAGCGCAAACTCCCACGTCCTCTTCAGCGCCCTCAACCCCTTCTCGCTCATCTTCGTCAAGTCGGGATTCGGGGCCGTCGCTATTATCAGATACTCCTCAGAAGTCAGCATATCCACCGACATATCATTTCCGTCCATGTCCAGCATCGAGAAGCCGTCGGCCTTTATCTCATGCGGGTCGTCAACCCTCGACGACACAAATGTCCACTGCGTCGAATCCTGATAAGCCGCCCAATCCTTCGTCTCTATCTCCACCTCTTCGCCCGTCGCCACATTCTTGTACGTCATATAGCTCTTCAGCTGCGCATTCGGGTCGGTCTCTATCATACGGTTACCAACCTTCCACGACCTGAAGTCGATGCAAGGCTCGTTGTTTATGTTATACAGCTGGAAGCCGACCATCAACGCCACCGCAACCGCCATCACCAGCGCATCTCTCTCGAAGCGCCTCTTGTACCTCAGGCTCCGCGTCAGCACTATCCACACCGTCGGCACATCGATCACCACATTCTTCCAGAACGTCTCCCAGTTGCTCGGCTTCACCGCGTCGCCGAAACAGCCACAGTCGGTAACCTTGTTCGTGATGGCGTCAATCAGTGTGGTGGCCGTAAAGAACAGCATCATCGCCGCCAGCAGCCACGCCGTCAGCTTCCTGAAACTACCCGTCAGCAGCATCACGCCCACCACAAACTCGGCACATATCAGCGCCACCGACAGGAAGTTGGCCATCGGCAACGCCCACTCGAACGTGAAGCTCCCTATCGACCAGGCGGTCATGTACTCCTGCACCTTGAATCCGGTCCCCAGCGGATCTACTCCCTTGGTGAAACTCGAAAACAGGAACACCAGTCCCACAAACCACCTCGCCACCACATTCAGCGTATAGTTCAATTTTGTATCTTTCATATCGTTTATCTGTTTTTCTTTGTTATTCTTTTTCCTCGCTCTCCCTTATCAGGCAGAACAGCGAATAGTTTATTATGTCCATATATCCTCCTTCCACTCCCTCCGAAATCTCGGTCTTCCCGTCGTTGTCCTCTATCTGCTTTATCCTCTTCAGCTTCATCAGTATCAGGTCAACCATCGAGCTCACCCTCATCTGGCGCCAAGCCTCGCCATAGTCGTGATTCTTCGCCAGCATCAAGTCGGTCACCTCTTTCAGCTTCGCATCGTACAATGCCAAAGCCCTCTCTATCGGCAACTCCTCCGGGTCTTCAACAGTCATCTGCTGCTGCACCAGCGCTATGACCGCATAGTTCACCATCGCCACAAACTCACTCGCCAACTCCTCTCCTACCCTGTTCTCTCCCGACTCCTGTATGCTCCTGATCCTGTTGGCCTTTATAAATATCTGATCGGTCAACGACGGCAGTCTCAGCACTCGCCACGACGTGCCGTAATCCCTCGTTTTTTTCTCAAAAACCTCCCTGCATCTCCCTATTTCTCTCCTAAATTCCTCTTCTGTTTTCGCCATTTCTATATTTTTTATTATTGATACACAATTAATAATGCTTTTTCACGTTATTATGATATGAAAAGCAAAGATACGAATTTTTCTGAAATTACAATTAATTGTAACAAAAAAATTATCACTTTCAACCGGCCGATCGTCATGGGCATCCTCAACATCGGCCCCAACTCCTTCTACGACGGCGGCCTCTATTCCTCGCCCGAGAAGGCCGTGGCCCACTGTGGCGAACTTCTCCAGGCCGGCGCCGACATCATCGACATCGGTGCCGTCTCCTCCAAGCCGGGAATCGCCCTCCCCTCTCCCGCCGACGAAGCCGCCACTCTCCAGCCTTTCCTCCTCGCCATCCGCCAGAAGTTCCCCGACGCCATAATCTCTGTCGACACTTGCTGGGCTTCCGTGGCTGAAGCGGCCGTCGCCGCCGGCGCCAACATCATCAACGACATCAGCGGCGGACAGTTCGACGAAGCCATGTTTCCCACTGTCGCCAAGTTCCAGGTGCCGTATATCCTCATGCACACACGCGGTCTCCCCTCCCAGATGCAGCAACTCTGCGACTATTCCGACATCATAGAAGACCTCACTCTCTACTTCTCCCAGCGTCTCGACACGCTCTATTCCCTCGGCGTCAAAGACGTCTGGCTCGACCCCGGATTCGGCTTCGCCAAGACCGTTGAGCAGAACTATTTCCTCCTCAACCACCTTGACTCCCTCGTCTCCTCGTTCCGCGAGCCTTTCCTCGTCGGCATCTCTCGCAAGAGCATGATTTACCGCACACTCGGCACCACTCCCGACTCCGCTCTCAACGGCACTTCCGTGCTCAACACCATAGCACTCCTCAAAGGTGCAGGCATCCTTCGTGTCCACGACGTCGCCGAGGCTCGCGAGGTGGCAACTCTGGTCTCCGCCACTCTCCTCTCTTGATCCTTTTTCTTCTCCCCCACGCAATAAATATTCTTGTTTCACGTTTCTCTATCACAATTTCTAATAAAATGATACCTCTACTTATTCCCGGCCTGCCCAGCGTTCGCCTCATCGACATCATCGACATCCTGCTCGTCACTCTCTTTTTCTTCTACGTTTACCGTTTTGTCCGCGGCACCAACGTAATGCGCATCTTCTGGGCCATCGTCATCATCGTCATCTCCTGGCAACTCACCGCCCGCCTCGACATGCGCCTTTCCAGCGGAATCCTCGAACAGGTCGTGAGCGTCGGCCTCATCGCCCTCGTCATCATCTTCCAGCCCGAAATCCGCAAGTTCCTGCTCCTCGTTGGCACCAAGACCACCGCAGCCGGCGACTCCTTCAAAAAACGTCTCCTCTTCTGGAAGCACAACCTGAGCCAGCAGAACAACTCCACCTCCTTCGAGCCCTACATCCAAGCCTGCATGCACATGTCCCAGTCGAAGACTGGCGCCCTCATCATCTTCAAACGCCAAAACGAACTCGACGACTTCATCGCCACAGGCGAAACCATCGACGCCACTGCCTCTGCCCCTCTCCTCGAATCGCTGTTTTTCAAGAACTCCCCTCTCCACGACGGCGCAGTCATCGTCCGCCGCAACACCATACTCGCCGCACGCTGCATTCTTCCCGTATCCTCCAACCCCGACATTGACCCCAACCTCGGTCTCCGCCATCGTTCTGCCATAGGCATCACCGAGCAACTCGACGCCATAAGCGTCATCGTCAGCGAAGAGACTGGCGCCATCTCCTATGCCGTCAACGGCCAGATCTTCCACAACGTCTCGCCTCTCCAGCTACGCCAGTTCCTTGAGAAAAACCTCAACTAAGCTTATTCGTCTTTCTTCTTCTTTGTAAAGTTCAACGACGGCAATTCTATACCTTTGAAGGCCGCCAGTATCGGATTGCCCTTCTCCTCTTCTTTCTGATATATCTCGTTAATAAGAGTCTTATATTTCACTTTCAGCACGTTGCGCTTTACCTTCAGCGTCGGCGATAGCATTCCGTTGGCCGAGGTCCATTCCTCGCTCACCAGTCTGAAACGCTTCACCTGCTCGTGGGCGGCAAACTCTTCGTTGATCTTGTCCACCACCCTCTGCATCTTCGCATGAATCTCCTCTTTGCTTACCAGCTCGTCGTTGTCACGGTAGTGCACACTGTGCTTCAGCGCCCAGTAATGCAGCGTGTTGAAGTTTGGCGATATTATTGCCGAGCAGAATTTCTCGTTCTCCCCGATTATCATTATCTGGTCTATATACTCCGACTCCCTGAAGCGGTTCTCCAGCACCTGCGGTGCCACATACTTTCCTGCCGACAGCTTGAAGATGTCTTTCTTCCGGTCTGTAATCTTCAGGTATTTTCCGTTGACGAACACTCCCACGTCGCCCGTGTGGAACCATCCGTCACCGTCTATCACCTCGGCTGTATATTCGGGATCTTTGAAATAGCCTTTCATCACGTGAGGTCCGCGTGTCAATATCTCCCCGTCTTCCGCCAGCTTCACCTCCACTCCCTCGAGCACCGGTCCCACCGTCCCTATCTTCACCAGGTGGTCGTGCGGGTTGTTCACTGCTATCACCGGACTCGTCTCGCTCAAGCCGTAACCTTCATAGATACACAGTCCCGCTGCCGTGAACAGCTTCACCAGCCTCGGCGGTATCGAGCTGCTGCCCGTCACTATCGTCATCCGTCTCCCGCCGAACTTGTCTCTCCACTTGCTATACACCAGCCGATCATATATCTCGTGTCCTATCCTGAACCACGGGTTGTATTTCACCTTGCCGTAATCCCAGCGGCAGCCGTGCTTTATCGCCCTGAAATATATCCATCTCCGCAGCCCCTTGAAATCCTTGCCCGCCGCATAAAGCTTGTCGTAGAACATCTCTATCACCCTCGGCACCGCACAGAATCCGTCGGCCTTGATGTCCGCTAGGTCCCTCGCTATCGTTCCCATGCTCTCCGCATAGTAGATACTCGCTCCGAGATACTGGTAATGATAGTTCATCGAACGCTCATACACATGGTTCAGCGGCAGGAAACTCAGTATCTTCGCCTTGTCGTCCAGTATATTCACCTTCGAGTGGGCCAGGAAGTTCGAACACAGATTCCTGTGCGTCAGCATCACTCCCTTGGGAGCGCCAGTCGTGCCACTCGTGTATATCAGCGTGCACCAGTCGTCAGTGCTTATCGTCTCCTTCCTCTCCTCCACTATCGGCATGTTCTTCTCCTTGCTCGCTATTCCCGCCTTCAATATCTCCATCATCCTATGCTCTCCCTCGATATTGGCGAGGGTAAATATCTGCGGCGGCACCTCCATCTTCTCCAACGCCGGCTTTATCCTCCTCAGCAACAATGCCGTACTCACAAACAGCATCTTAGCCTCGCTGTGAGTAAAGATATGCAGATAGTTCTCAGTGCTCAACGTCGGGTAAACCGGCACATGCACCACTCCCGCCAACGCCAACGCCATATCTATAAAGTTCCACTCCGGACAGTTTGCCGATATCGTTATCACCCTGTCGCCCGGCTGCAACCCGAGCTCTATCAGTCCGCATGCCAGATAATGGGCATATTTGTAATATTCGTTACAACTATACTTCACCCATTCCCCGTTGCTCTTACCTGCCAAAATATCGTCTTTCGGGTGATTTTCAACCAGATGATCCAACAAATCGAATGTACGTGTTATCTCTATTTGCATAGTACGTCTATTTTATAAAGAATTGCAAAAGTACAACTTTTTTTTTACTTGACAACTTTTCTCTGTTATTTTTTTTCCACCAGTCAATCTTACTCCCTCTATATATGTATGACACAAACACCCTCTTTGGGGACACATTTTTTTGCTTTTCCATAAAATTTAACATTTGCTTGCCACCTAAAACCAAAACCGCAACACACCCGCCTCTCTCTTAAAAGAGAGGCGGAGTTAAGTGATAGCCTCCAAATTTTTCTCGACTTTACCCTTACTTTATGTCGAATCAAAGTCCTATCAACCTCCTATGGACTACCTATCAACCTCCGGCGTATGCCAGCGAGGCCACACTCACCTTTACCCCCTCTATCCCTTTCAACGCCTCCGCACACGCCACCACCGTCGCCCCCGTGGTAATCACATCGTCAAACAGCAGTACATGCTTCCCTTTCAGCCGCTCCCCATGCCTCGCCCCGAACGAACCCTCTATATTCTTATGCCGCTCGCCGTGACCCTTCCTCGCCTGCGCCATCGTATAGTATTTCCGGTACAGCACACCCGTCTCCACCTTCTTGCCCAACTCCTCTGCCACTCCTTTCCCCAATATAAAGCTCTGATTGTAACCCCTTTGCAAGAATTTTACAAAATGTAGAGGCACCGGAACCACCACATCCACTCCTTCAAACCTCCCCGATTCTCTCAACTCCCTCCCTATCACCCTCCCCATGGAACGCCCGAAACGCTCGTTGCCGTAATATTTTATGTCGTGCACTATATGCTGCGACACATCTCCCTTCCTGAAAAACATATACGCAGCAGCCGACTCACATGCAATCAGCTGTTTAAGTCTCAATTCAAGATCGTTACCCTCCACATCCGCCTGCCCGGTCGGACGCACCTTCTTCAGGCAGTCATAGCATATATCATGCTCTCCTGCAATCAGTTGCCTCCCACAGGCACAACAATGTGGTGCCAGAAGCACATACATCAAGTCTTTTATCGGACTAAATCCACCCATCACTTCAGGAACAGACAGCTATCACCGTAACTTAAGAACCTGAATCCATGATTCATAGCATACTCATAGCACCTCCTCCAATCTTCCCCGATAAATGCCGATACCAGCAACAGCAAAGTGCTCTTCGGTTGATGGAAATTTGTAATCATACCATTGATTACATGATACTTGTATCCCGGGGCTATCATCAGTTGAGTATCTCCATGAAGCACCTCACAGTCATGCCAGTCCAGCCATTTCAACACATTGGCATAAGACTCTTGCAATGAGATACTTCGCTCCTCATACACATACGGATCCCACTGTCCGATGTGCATTTCCTCCAAATTAGGCTCATATTTAAGCCTTACACCAAACCAATACACTGATTCTATGGTTCTTACACTCGTTGTCCCCACCGCCACAAGGCGTTCTCCGCGATGCTCCGCCATATTCCTTATATTATCCGAACTCATCGCGATTTTCTCCACGTGCATCTCATGCCCACCTATTTCCTCGCTCGACACCGGCTTGAACGTGCCTGCTCCCACATGCAGCGTGATAAATTCCGTATCTATAGATTTGTTTCTAAGTGCGTTAAAGACCCTGTCGGTAAAATGCAACCCTGCCGTCGGTGCCGCCACCGACCCCTCGGGTTCGGCATATATTGTCTGATAACGAATACGGTCGCTCGCCTCCGCCTCGCGGTGCAGGTACGGCGGCAACGGTATCTGACCCGTCTTGTCCAGCAATTCGGCGAAGCTCACTCCCTTATCCCATTTGAAATCAACGATCCACGCATTTCCGACCGCCTCTCCCCTCTCTGCCTTCAGCACCACTTCCTCCTCTCCTATCATTACCCGGCGGCTCAATGCGCCCTGCTTCCATTTCTTGTTGTTGCCGATGAAACACAGCCACTTACACTCTCCCCTCTCCTCAAAAGCCTGGGAAACAGCCATATTGTACGGTTCCAAGCAAAAAACCTCTATCCGGGAGCCGCTCTCCTTCTGGAACAGCAGGCGGGCATGAATGACCTTAGTGTTGTTGAACACCAGCATAGTGCCTTCCGGCAGATAGTCCGCCACATTCTTGAACTGGCTCTCTCCTATCTCGCCTCCTCTATAAACCAGCAGCTTAGACTCGTCACGCTCCGCCAACGGATATTTCGCTATACGTTCATCGGGCAGCGGGTAGTCATAATCCTCTATCCTTATTCCTTTGGGGTCAGTCAGCACTCTCCCCTCCTTTCCTGATGGTCGCCAGTGCCAAGATTATGTACTCTCCCACAGCTATTGCCAAACCCAGCACCCCGAAAAGGACTATCGTCAGCACACTTATTATAAGGAATATATATTTAATATAATTGTCTTTCCATTTGAGACTCTTAAATTTCAGTCCAAACAGAGGCAAGTCCGACACCATCAGAACACAACCGATCAGAGCCACTATAGCCATCACCAGGCATCCCGTATGGCCAAACAACAAACCATAGAATCCCCTCATCGGCAAGAGCGACAGTCCCATCCAACCGGGACAGACGAAGCAGAATCCTATCGAAGCCCACACTATGGCGTTGGCAGGCGTTGGCAAACCCCTGAACGAGTGACTTTGGCGTGTGTCGAGGTTGAACTTTGCCAGCCTATATGCCGAAGCAAGCGGTATCAGCAGTGCCACAAAGGCAATCCAGTTGGGCGTGGCGGCGTGAAGCAGCAGGTTGAACAATATAAACGCCGGAGCCACGCCCGATGTTACAAGGTCGGCGAGCGAGTCCAGCTCCTTGCCCATCGGGGACGCCACTTTCAGCAGACGGGCCACAAGTCCGTCGAAGAAATCGAACACTATGCCGAACAGCATAAATATTGCCGCATACTGCAACCTCCCCTGCACCGCCTGCCAACAGGCAATCACTCCGCACAGCAAGTTGCAGAGCGTTATAAAATTCGGAATCTGCCTCTTTATCTTTTCCATTTTCTCTGTCACCTATACTATCACACGGAATGCAGGTTCTCTGCATTCCGTGTGCTTTCTATTGTCCATAAAACTATTCTTCGGTGTAAAGCTGCACTATGGTCTTGAACTCCTTGTCCTCCCAATAAGCGCGGAACTCCACATCGGTCTGAGCCCTGCTCTTGTACTCATAGTTCTGGGCCACCGACTCTTTCAGGTTCTTCAGTGCGTTGGCCTTGTCGCCCATACGAGCGTATGCCACAGCTCTCAGATAATACACGTCGGCATTCTGGTCCAAGCAGCAGTCAAGGGTACGGATAGCCGTCGAGGTCTCGTCGTTCATCAGCTGGGCAAAAGCTAGGTTGAAACTGCAGGTGCTGGTCTTCAGCGTCTTCTCCGCCTCTTCATAATCGCCCTGTTTCAGCGACAAGATAGGAATGTTTGCATCAGCATCAGCACTGCCTTGTTTCTTGGCCTCCTCAAAATATTTCTTGGCAATCGGATACTCCTTCTTAGCCATATACAGAAGACCCGTATTGTTCAGTACATCGGGGTTGTGAGGGTTCAGTTCCCTTGCCACGTTGAGGTAGCGGTCAGCCTCATCGTAATCGCCCAAATAGAGCGACACAGCTCCGGCATTGTTCCAAGCCGCCCATTCGTTGCTGTGATTCTCTGTAGCCCATTTGTAGTATTTCAGTTTTGTAGGATAGCTATAGTTGATATAAGCCGCATACATAAGTTCGTCGAACGAGAGTTTCGACGGGTTGATGCTGGCCTGCCTGGCAAGATCCTGGTCGTTTTTGCGAGCCTCGGAATAGTAGAGAGCTATCTGCGCCCTTCTCAAGCTGGGGAAGATCTCGTCGGCAATCACGCTGTAGGTGTTCGCCATATTCTTAATCATCTGCTCGCGCTTGATAAGGTTCTGCTGAGTCTCGACAATATTCACTATGGCGTGCTTGTCCTGGATCTCGTCAGCCTCTTCGACCATCAGCACAAAATGTACCCAGTCTTCGCCAGCCGCACGAGTGGTCATCATCACCTCTTTCTGGAGGTTATATTTGTAGTAGTCGAGGTCTTGTGCTTTCACCTTGGCACGTTTTGCCATTGCGTCTAGAGTCTCCTTGAATACCCTCTGGAACTGCTCGGTCGCCACATCGGCCCTGCCCTTGGACACTCCGACGTTGTTGGTCTCCTCGCCTTCGGGAGAAGCCCATCCGGTGATGGTGACCTGCTTGGGCAGACCGTTCTGCAACATAACCTGCTTCAGGTCTTCCAATCCGTTCTTGGTGTCGAACTTGCGGTTCATCTCAAAGTTCCAGTCAAGTTTCGACAGTCCGTTGGGAAAATAGATATCGGCGGTCTCCACCACACCCTGTTTCTTATTGTAGTTTATCGGGGCGATGGAGATATTGCCGCGGATGTCCACCAATGCCGAAGTGGTGTTCACTCCTTCGCAAATCAGAACCTCGTTAAACATCTTGCCGCCGCGTTTCTCCACGATCTCGTCGGCGAACTTGGTCTCCACGTCGGTCATATCGGTCTTGTATCCCACGGGGGCCAAAGTCACGATACCCGTCTCCATGCCCGGCTTGTAGTCAATCAAGTCGGTATAGGTGAAGCGTCCACCCGTCGTGTAGCTTATCTTCGTACCTTCGCCTTCCACGTTCTCGCCTTTCAGAGTCATAGGTTCCAGGGGAATCCTTCCGCCGTCCCACGAGAACACCGGCTGTACGAACATCGCCACATTCTTTGCAAAATATTTCTTAGGAATGGCACCAGTGAATTTCACTACCACTTTGTCGTCCATCATAGCCACCGGATCCGGGGTTGCCTGATAACGGATTTCGCCGCTGTGCTTCTTCATATAGCTCAACCCCTTACATCCTGTGAGCAGAAACAAACACGCAATGGACAGTAAAAAAAGTGTTTTTTTCATAAAGTAGATGATGTTTATTATTTCTATTCTGTATTTTTACTTACTTGTTTATCAATATCATATCACTCAATAGCGCTCCTTTAAGCGATATTTGTAAAATGCAAAGTTACTAAACTTTTTTATATTGTGAACATTTTTATAAAAATATTTTTCCGCCGCTAAGACTCTTCGTCATCGTCGACCGTCGTTTTATCACCTTTTTCACAGATATTTTTCACTTTACAATATTTACAAGCATCAACGACTTTCTCCACCGGAGAGAACGGAATCGAAGGATCAAACAATTCCTTGAACAATGCGCACATCAGGTCCTCAAAAGCTTTGATTTCCTCATCCGACACCTCTTCTTTGCCGTTAACCTTAAACGGCACGTATTCACCTTTTTTCAGGGCATAGATTCCCAATCTTGCCTTAAACGGAATTTCCCTTTCCTTTGCTTTCGCTAAGGATTCCTGGACTTTCTTGTAGCACCAGGCATAAAAGAGGACCTGGAACGGTTTCTCGCCTATCTCATTATTGATTTCATCTACCGCCAGCGAACCTTTATCGACATTTCCTGTTTTGTAGTCAGTGATTCTCAGTGTTCCGTCAAACAAGTCGATACGGTCGGCAGTGCAACGGAAGAGACGTTCCACGCCGTCGACCTCAATCTTTATCGGCGGGAGCTTGTCCGACGACGGGTCCTTCTCGACATATTTGTATTCCATGTATTTGGGCACCACAGTATGGCCTTCGTCCAGGACCTTGATTTCGTTCTCCAGACATTTCTTTATCTGGTCGGTGATGGCGAGACAGTTGATGTGGTTCACCCCTTCCGTTATTGTTGTGTACTTGTACTCTTTTGAGATATGAGCTTCGACCTTGCTCTCCAAACCGACCAACTCGTTCTTCAAGTTCTCCTTCTGCAGCGGCTTGTCCAGGAATTTAGCGTTGTACAGACACTCCAGATAAGAGTGGACGAGATTCCCGAACTGGGCGGCATCCCATTCGTCGGTGAGGTCTTCCGTTTCCTCGACATGCAGGACACCCTCATAGTAGAACCTGAGCGGACACTGCCTATATTGTGCGAGCGAACTCGGCGAGTAACGTTTCTTCTTTAACTTATCAATAATATCTGGAGTCTTCGCGACCACGCTCTTCGTGATATCGCCCACCATCCTGTTAGGCATCTCCAGCCGTTGGCGGGATATTCCGATACCATATTTAGGAGCCAGTTCCGACTCCACCTGCAGGAGGAAGCGGCTCGGAGCCCCTTTGCCGGCACCGTTGGTATCCGTCGAGTAAACAATGTAAGTCTCCTTGGCGTGCTGTATTAGATGGTAGAAATTATAGGCATAAACCGAGTCTTTCTCCTTATACGTCGGCATGTGCTTCCCGCGTTTCAAGTTATATGGAATCAGCGAGTTGTCGTTCCGGGAGGAGGGGATGACCCCTTCGTTGGCAGAGAGGAGGATCACGCGGTCATAGTTCAGGTTACGCGTTTCGAGCACACCAGTGACCTGCAAGGTACCAATCGGTTCACCTATAAAGCTGATAGTATGACGTTTGGCCGTGCGGAGATAAATCTTTTCCAGGACAGAAAGACTATTGATTGCCTCGCTGTATTCCTCGTACAGTCCGAGGATGTAGTCCATCATTTCCTTCAACGAGGCAACCGACGAGCGAACCCTGGAATCGGTATTATGCTCATCGGTCAAGATTCTTTCCGCCAAATCACTGATTCTATGAGTTATATCGATATTGTCACACAAGGGCGCGAACAGCCCCGTGCTGTCCAAGACCTTCCACATTTCCGGTTTTTCCGTTTGCAGAATTCCCATATCGACACTCACCATATTGTTGTCCTGGAGGAAATCGTCGAGGTCATTAGCGAAGTTCTTATCTGCGATAATACGACCCATCAGAGGGTTCCGCATGATGTCCAGAATGTCGGAATGGAAATAGCGCGGCGAACCACCATGGTCACGGCTCCGGCGGTAGAGAGAGAAGACAGAGGAGGCGAGAGCATGGGCGTTACTTGAGACAAACGGAAGTCCCATGGTTATATTAACTTCTTTGACCGGCAGAATGTTTACCACCGCCTGCAGCAGGCTCTCGTCGGCCAGCACGATGGCCGTGTTGGCCATTTCGCGCTTGAATTTCTCTATGGCCTTTTCCTCTTTCTCATCACCTTTCAAGGAATTGATGAGGTCGGCGGCGAATCTTGCCTGTGTCACGCTGTCGGGCGACTGTACGATGTGGATTTTCTTGTCGTCGGAGGCAAAATGCTCGGGGAATTGTATGTCTTGCGGGAAAAGTCCCTCCTCTTTGTGGAGGCGGAGGAAATGGCCAGCCTCCTGGTTTGCGTCGTTAAAATAGTAGGGGTCGCCGTCGGGCTCGAAAAAGCCGAGTCCCCGACGCTGATATTCCTTAATAATGATCTTCTCCGCCTCGGAGAGGGCGTTGAAACCGACGAAATAGGTAGGACCTACGTCATGACTGTCGAGGAGTTCCCCGATGTGCTCCGCCACTTTGCGGTAAGCCATACCAGAATACGCCATACCCTTGTCCACCAACCTCTTACGAAAATCGGAATAATAATATTTAAGGTTACGGTAAAACTCGAGGTAACGCGACTTCTTTTCACTCTCGCCATCCTTCCACGCTTCCACGTTCCAGTTGTCGATTTCCTTGATGTCGGCGAGGTTGGTGTAAATGCTGTCCGCGTCGACCATATAGCGGTCAATCTCGTTGAAGTCAGAGATTATGATGTCGGCAGTGGAAACAAATTCCTCGAACGAAGATTTGTAGCCCGTCCCCCGTTTGCGGTGGACGTCGAAGAGCTCAAACAAGAGAAACTCGTTTTTTGTGATTTCAAGATCGCCCAGTTGGACAATCATGTCGTCGAAGCCAATCATTCGCGGCTCAAAATGAGTATGGGGAATCAACTCGTTGAGGTAAGAGCGCATATATAGGAACGGACGGCGGTTGTTGAACACGACCGTCACCTTGTCGAGATTTTTAACGTCTTGCTGCTCGCAGATTTTGCGAGCTATAGTTTTTAAGAAAGGTTCCATACAATCAATATGTTACGAAAGATTTTGCGATAGCGAGAGTTTCAGGTTTGCCCACATCGAGCCAGTCGGCAGGATTATGGACGAAACGACTAATTCTATGACAGTTGGCCAGCTTGAGATAGGCAGGAATTATAGGATAGGGAGCGTCGGCCGGCGGGAGAGCCTGCCAGAGCGACGGGGAAACGACAGAAATGCCGCTAAAAGCATAGGAATCAACCGGTTCGATAAAGTTTTCACATTTAATCTCCTCCCCGCTGGAAGAATTGCGCCAACCACAGAGGATGCCATCGGAGTTGAAGAGAAGTTGCCTGGAAGTCGGGCGGAGACCCACCGCGAGAGTACCAACAGATTTGGAATCAATATGGTAGTCATAGATTTCCTTAAGCGAAAGACGGGACAAGATGTCCACATTGTGAACGAGGACAGGCTGGTCAGGGAGGAAATATTGAGAAGCCTTTTTGAGACCCGCGCCAGTGTCGAGAAGACAGTCCCGCTCGTCGGAGACGAGGATTTCGGCATCCCAGCGGCGGGAAGAGATGAAGTCGATGACCATGTCGCCAAAATGGTGGACATTCACCACTATGCGGTCAGCCCCATTAGCGATAAGATTCAATATATTGATTTCAAGTAACGTATGACCGTTTACCTCGACCAGAGCCTTGGGGCGGTCGTTGGTGAGAGGGCGTAGGCGGGTGCCGAGACCGGCGGCGAGAAGAAATGCCTGCATAGGAGTAACCGTTTTGTATAAAATAACGGAAAAGAGGCGTTTTTATTGCCATAAGACTAAAAAAAACTCATAATAGGCGATAAACAACTCTCAATCAATGGACTATGTCCGATTTAGAATTGCGAGAGCAAGACGACACAAAGTTGAGACAGAGAAAAACGGGTCAAAATGTTAAAATTAAAGATACACCACTGATTTACAACAAAATACCATCTTTGAGGCAGGTCCAGAAATTGCAAAACACTAAGTAATTGTAGATTAATGGCTTATAGGTATCAACTCTATGTCAACTCTATGGTTGGTTCGACATTGGTTCAGGTTTGAAAAAGGGGAGAAAAATGAGAGGGTCGGATTGGGAGTTTTTGAGAAATACGGGAGGGTAAAAATTAGAAGTTTTTAGAGGAAGATTTGAAAGTTTTTATAAATAAATCGTTGTAAAAAGTGTGGAAAGAAGAAAAAGTTGTATATTTGCAGATTGTAACTATTGGTTGCGGGGCATGGAGATTCAGAGATAAACAGTTGTATCTATGAACGTTGTCCGCAAACAAACGGAAATAAAAAAAGGAGAAAACAATGAAAGGAATAGTCTTGGCCGGAGGATCCGGCACCCGTCTCTACCCGATCACGAAAGGAGTGAGCAAGCAGTTGCTGCCCATCTACGACAAGCCGATGGTGTATTACCCGTTGTCGGTGCTTATGATAGCCGGCATCCGCGACATCCTGCTGATCTCGACGCCCGACGACCTGCCCGGGTTCAAGAGGCTGTTGGGAGACGGTAAAGACTTTGGAATCAACCTTTCATACGCCGAGCAGCCGTCGCCCGACGGACTGGCGCAGGCGTTCATCATAGGAGAGGAATTTGTGGGAGACGATGCCGTGTGTCTGGTGCTGGGAGACAATATTTTCCAAGGAAACGGACTCGGGGCGCTGATGCGCGACGCGGTGAGGGCGGCGGAAGAAGAGAAGAAAGCGACAGTGTTCGGCTATTGGGTTGCCGACCCCGAGAGGTACGGAGTCGCCGAGTTCGACAAAGAAGGCAACGTGCTGTCGATAGAAGAGAAGCCCAAAGAGCCCAAGAGCAACTATGCCGTGGTGGGACTCTATTTCTACCCCAACAAGGTGGTGAAGATAGCCAAAAGCATAAAGCCGTCGGCCCGCGGAGAGCTGGAAATCACGAGCGTGAACCAGCAGTTTCTGGAAGACAAAGAGCTGAAAGTAAAACTGTTGGGCAGAGGATTTGCCTGGCTCGACACAGGGACACACGACTCCCTTGCCGAGGCCTCGACCTTTATAGAAGTGATAGAGAAGAGGCAAGGGCTGAAAGTGGCGTGCCTGGAGAGCATAGCCTACGAGAAAGGCTGGATAGGCGACGACGACATCAGGAGAGTTGCCGAGCCGATGAAGAAGAACCAGTATGGACAATATCTGCTAAATCTGATAAATCACAAGCAATGAGCGTAATACGCACAGACATAGAGGGTGTTCTGATAATCGAGCCGAAAGTGTTCGGCGACGCGAGAGGCTACTTCTTCGAGAGTTTCAACGGAGAGCGATTTGCCGAAGAGACCGGAGTGGCGACCACGTTTGTGCAAGACAACGAGTCGAGGTCCAGTTACGGAGTGGTAAGAGGGCTACATTTCCAGAAGCCGCCCTTTGCCCAAGGGAAGCTGGTAAGATGTGTGGTCGGAGAGGTGATCGACGTGGCGGTGGATATAAGGGAAGGGAGTGCGACCTACGGAAAGTGGGTAGGAGTGCGGCTGAGCGAGAGCAACCACCGGCAGTTGTGGCTGCCCAAAGGCATGGCCCACGGCTTTGCCGTGCTGACGCAAGAGGCTGTGTTCCAATATAAATGTGACGAATATTACCATCCCGAGGCCGAAGGAGCCCTGGCATGGGACGACCCGACAATCGGAATCGACTGGCTGGTGCCGAGCGAGAAAGTGGTGCTTTCGGAGAAAGACAGCCACCATCCGAGGCTAAAAGACTTTGTAACACCGTTCAAGAAGCTATGAACAATAGAATCAACATATTAGTGACAGGATCCAACGGTCAGTTGGGGCGACATATAGCCTGGCTGGCGTCGGGGTCGAGCGACAACTACATGTTTGCCGACATCGAAGAGCTGGACATCACCGACAAGAGAGCAGTAGATAGATATGTTGCTGACAACAAGATTGATGTGATCATAAACTGTGCCGCCTACACCAATGTCGATCAAGCCGAAGACAACGAAGCCGACGCGATGCACATAAACGCCACGGCCGTAGGTTACCTAGCTGATTCCATGAAAAATAACGGTGGAACACTCATACATATCTCGACCGATTATGTGTTCGGCGGCGAGAGGCACAACACCCCGATAGCAGAAGATGCCGAACCCAATCCCCGTGGAGCCTACGGTAGGACGAAGCTCGCCGGAGAGAAGCAGGTGATTGCCTCCGGATGTAAATACTTGATAATAAGGACCGCGTGGCTATATAGCGAATATGGCAAGAACTTTGTGAAGACCATGATGGCCCTCACCGGCAGCCGCGAAGAGGTGAGAGTGGTAGAAGACCAGGTAGGCTCGCCCACTTACGCCGGAGACCTCGCCAGCGCGATATTCGAGATAGTGGAAGAGAGGAAATATGCCGACAACCAAGGCATTTACCATTATACAAACGAAGGAGTGTGCAGCTGGTACGATTTCGCGATGGAGATAAAGCAGATGGCCGGCAACGAAAGATGCAGAGTGACCCCCTGCCGCAGCGCAGAATACCCGAGCAAGGTGGAGCGGCCCTCCTATTCGGTGCTGGACAAGAGCAAATGCAAGCAGACCTTCAAGATAGAGATACCCTACTGGAAAGAGAGTCTGGAGAAGTGTATAAAAAACATAAAGAGCAGCGACCAATGAAGAAAAGCATCATAATAACCGGAGGAGCCGGATTCATAGGCAGCCATATAGTGCGGCTGATGGTGAAGAAATATCCCGACTACAAAATCATCAACCTCGACAAGCTGACCTACGCCGGGAACCTGGAAAACCTCAAAGACATAGAGGGGGCCAGCAATTACAGCTTTGCGAAAATGGACATCTGCGATTTCGAAGGAGTCCTCGAGCTGATGAAGAGAGAGGAAGTCAACGGAGTGATACACCTGGCCGCCGAAAGCCACGTAGATAGAAGTATCAAAGACCCCTTCGCCTTTGCGCAGACCAACGTGATGGGTACGCTGAGCCTGCTACAGGCGGCACGCCTCTATTGGGAGAGCCTGCCCGAGAAGTACGAAGGGAAGCGGTTTTACCATATCTCGACCGACGAGGTTTATGGAGCCTTGCAGTTAGACAATCCCGCCGGGAAAGACGGGAAAGGTCCCTACGGCACCGAGTTTTTCACAGAAAACACCCGTTATCAGCCCCATAGTCCCTATTCCGCCGCCAAGGCGAGCAGCGACCACTTCGTGAGAGCCTTCCACGACACCTACGGAATGCCGACCATAGTGACCAACTGCTCGAACAACTACGGCCCCTACCAGTTCCCCGAGAAACTGATACCGCTGTTTATCAACAATATACGTAAAAGGAAGCCGTTGCCTGTATATGGCAAAGGAGAGAACGTGAGAGACTGGCTGTATGTGGAAGACCATGCGGCGGCGATAGACCTGATATTCCACCAAGGGAAAGCCGGCGAGACGTACAACATAGGCGGCTTCAACGAGTGGAAGAACATAGACATAGTGAAAACCCTGATAAAGACAGTAGATAGGCAGCTGGGGAGGAAAGAGGGAGAAGACCTGGACCTGATAACCTACGTGGCCGACCGTGCCGGGCACGACCTGAGGTATGCCATAGACGCCAGCAAGCTGGAGAGAGAGCTGGGATGGAAGCCGAAGGTGCAGTTCGAAGAGGGAATAGAGCTGACGGTGAAATGGTATCTGGAGAACGAGAAATGGATGGACAACGTGACCAGCGGAGCCTATCAGGAATATTACGAATCGATGTACGGCAACAGGAGATAAAGAGATATGGCACAAGGACTGACACACAAGATATTTTACGCCATCGCCAAGCGTTACCGCCACTCGCCCGTGTCACGGTGGATAGTGCTGGTAGCCGACATGATGTCGCTGGTACTGTCGTTTGCCATAGCAGCCGTGTTTGCGCTGCACGACCAGGGGTGGCAAATAGAATGGGTGCCGCTGATGACGCAGCTTTTCGGGTGTCTGACGATGACCACGATACTATTCTTCGTCACCGGGACCTATAGAGGAATCATACGCCACTCGGGGCTGTACGACGTCTATCGCATACTGCTCTCGTGCGGGATCTCGTTTTTGATAGGGACCGCCGCCGTCTTCATCAACAACAACACCGAGCTGGTGAATCCCCGCCTGATGCCGTCGTACACGATGCTGGCGATAACCTATATGGCGCTCGGCCTGATGATGATGATCTTCAGGATAGTGTGTCAGAGAATATATAATGAATATGTGAAGAAGCAGCTGCCCTGGCGCAACGTGGTGATTTACGGAGCCGGGAGTGCGGGGGTGATAGCCCATAACGCGCTGAAAACCGACAGCCAGTTCGAATACAGAGTGATAGCCTTTATCGACGACAACACGGCGAAGGTGAACCAGGCAATAGACGGAGTGCCGATCATGCAGGCGAAAGACGTGCTGAACGCGAAATTCATAGAGCACAAGAGAGTGAAGCAGCTGGTGATAGCCATACCCAGCCTGGACCTAAAGCAGAAGCAAAACATCATGAACAAGGCGCTGGACCTGGGGCTGACGGTGAAGTCGGTGCCGCATATCAAGTCGTGGATCAACGGCACGTTCAGTTCCAACCAGATAGAAGACATAAAGATCGAGGATTTGCTGGAGCGAGAGTCGATAAAGCTGGACAACATGAACGTGGTGAGAGAGGTGCTGGACAAGACCATACTGGTGACAGGAGCCGCCGGAAGCATCGGGAGCGAGATTTGCCGTCAGGTGATACAATACCATCCCAAGAGGATAGTGATGGTCGATCAGGCCGAGTCGCCGATGTACGACCTCCAGTGGGAGCTGCGCAACACCGAGCCCTACAAGCAGCACACCGAGCAGATGGCGTTCGAGATAGCGAATATCAAAGATGCGGTGAGGATGCGCGAGATCATGGGGAGATACCGTCCCGACGTGATATACCATGCGGCGGCCTACAAGCATGTGCCGTTCATGGAAGAGAACGTTTACGAGGCTTTAGCCGTCAACGTGTTCGGCACCAAGCTGGTGGCCGACTTGGCGATAGAATACGGAGTGCAGAAATTTGTGATGGTGAGCACCGACAAGGCCGTGAACCCCACCAATGTGATGGGAGCGAGCAAGAGGATGGCGGAGATATACATACAGAGCCGTTCGACCGAGAGCACCCATTTTGTTACCACGCGGTTCGGCAATGTGCTGGGGAGCAACGGGAGTGTGATACCCCTGTTCAAGAAGCAGCTGGCAGCCGGGGGGCCGCTGACGGTGACCCACAAAGAGATTACGCGTTACTTTATGACCATCCCCGAGGCCTGCAGCCTGGTGCTGGAAGCCGGTGCGATGGGGGAAGGAGGCGACATCTTCGTGTTCGACATGGGGCAGCCGGTGAAGATCTACGACCTAGCGGTGAAGATGATACAGCTGTCGGGGCTGCAGGGGATAGAGATCAAAGAGATAGGGCTGAGGCCGGGAGAGAAGCTGTACGAGGAGTTGCTGGCGACGAAAGAGAACACTATGCCGACCTACCATTCCAAGATTATGCGCGCGCAGGTGCGCACGTATCCATTAAATGATATAGACCGCGAATATGGGGAGCTGAGGGAGCTGATGCCGAAGATGGACGAGATGGAACTGGTGGCAAAAATGAAAGAAATAGTGCCGGAATATGTGAGCAACAACAGTGTTTTTTGCACGCTGGACAAAAAAAATTAGATTTTTTTGCGGAAAGAGACATCGGGCGAAATGCCGATGTAGAGAGGCTTTCGAGGGGGGTCGGGTAATTTTCGGGGAAAAATAGGAAAAAATTCTGGGTTTTCCCTAAAATTATGATAGTACTTTTGTATCGAAAAAAAAGAGAAAAAGCATTAACCCCATAAAAGAAAGGAGTCAATCATGAAAACGTCAAGAATTTTAGCAGTAATGGTGATGGGCATAGCCCTGTGTGTAACGCCAGTGTATGCACAACGCGGTCACGGTGGTGGCGGCGGCAGCCGAGGCGGTGGCAGTAGTTTTTCGGGAGGAAGCCGTGGGGGAAGCAGCCACTCGAGCGGAATGTCGCGCGGATCATCCTATTCAGGGAGCAGCAGTAGCAGGAGTTACAGTTCGCCTTCGAGCAGCAGCAGTAGAAGCTACAGCTCGCCCTCGAGCAGCAGCAGGAGTTACAGTTCATCCTCGAGCAGTAGCCATCGCAGCTACAGCCCGTCAACCAGCAGCAGCCGGAGCTACAGCTCGTCGTCGAGCAGCAGTAGCAGAAGTTACAGCTCGCCTTCGGGCAGCGGCAGCAGCAGGAGTTACAGCTCGCCCTCGGCCCCGTCGAGAGGGAGCTACGGAGGAGGCAGCCATCGTCCCTCGTCGGAGATGAGAGGCAGCAGCCGTCCGACCGTCACGCGTGGCTCGGCCACCACGGGAGTGGCGCGTGGAAAATACAGCGGGACGCGGCCCCACTCGAGTGGAGTAGGCGGTCCCACGCGCGGAAATGTGGCGCCGACCCCGGCGACCCCCGGCAGCCGCGGACGCAGCGACGTAGCCAACAGGCCCGCCGGCACGATGGGAGGACCCACGACCGGAGCGAGGACAGCGCCCTACTCGCGTCCAGGCAGACCCGGCGGAGTTACGCCCCCGTCCAGCCGTCCGATGCACCCTGCACCCTACTTCCACCACCCGCACCATCACGGCATGATACACATGCGCCCGGTGATCTGGCACCCGCTGCCCCCGCGCCCACTGTTCTGGCCCGGATTCTGGTACTACTGCAACAGCTACTGGTATGACTATCATGTGACCGATGTGGTGGTGGTGAGACAATATGTGAACGACACCTACCACGTAGATATGATAGACTACGCGATGAGCGGGGACTACATGTACGCCCTGGTGAACGACAGCGACGGCAAGACCTACCTGCAAGTGTATAGCAACGAAGACAAGCTGATAGCCGAGCAGGTGGTAAACAAGAAGTACTGCAAGATGGAGATCGACCGCGAGAACGGCGGCTGCTGGATCTTCAAGAAAGGCGACAAAGACCCGCTGCTGTTCATCTACACCGGATCAGAGCTTCTGATATACGAAGCCGACTAAGAGAGGCAAGGGAAATCTAAATCATAGATTCGCGGGAGGGGAGCCGGAAGGTTCCCCTCCCTGTTTTTTTTAGTGCCTAGTAGTTTTCGCTTTGCGAAAGACGTTGCTTTGTCTTTGGAGAGCAAGCAAGCTTGCTTTCCTCTCAACTTCTGCAACGTCCAGTGGCTGGTAGGAGGCACCTAGGACACACATAGGACATTGATTCGACTTTGGTTAATATCAAGTTAAAGGTTGGTTAATGGTTGGTAGGACATAAAGTAAGGGCAAAGCAATGATAAAGCAAGGGTAAGAAGGGGGAGGGGAATGGGTTGGGGAAACTGGACTGGGAATCAGAGGGATAATATGGCGTTAAGATTATTTAACATTTTTTATATATTAAAATGGGTCTTAAAAAGGGGGTTGAGAGGTTCATATATATAGAGGGGCATAAGTTTTTGAAGTTTATGAGGGGCTTAGTGGCGAGGTGCGGCAGTAAGGTAAACGGGCGGAAGGGAACATAATAAAAATGAGAGAATTGCGTTATAAAGGTAGGGCAAGGGGCAGAGAGGAAGAGAGAGAGTAAGGTTATAGAAAGAGACGGAGCGGGGACGGACGGCTGGTTAGGCGGCGTAAAAAAAAGATAAAAAAGCGCATCTGACAATCAGGGGGTTATAAAAATATTTTAATAGACATGTCAGTTTTAACACTTTTTTCAGACTAATATATATAGGAGGTGTTTAATAAAAGCAATATGTAAAACAAATTAAGCCCGGAAATGTTAAATCTTTATATTTTTTACCTCTTGATGTCCCCTTTTTGCCTTTTCATGGGTGTTATATTATAGAGGACAAATTTATTGGATGACTAAAAGTGGAAAAGAAATAAAACATAATGTATAACCATCTAAAAAGAAAGGACACTATCATGAAAAAGTTACTCATCGTCACATTGCTTGCATTGGCCGTACAAACAGTTTTTGCACAACAATCGACAGAACAAGCAGACAAACAATATCACCGGTCTATAAATGTCAGCTTCGGATACCTTCCTGTAAAATACAATCCTGGAGTTTTGGTAGGAAACTTCATTACAAATACAGATGGC
>JAFRTM010000010.1 GCA_017439185.1 Bacteroidales bacterium
CTATCGCCCGTTGTGTCTGTCTTTCTAGGTGATACTCTCGTACCACGTCCATCTTTTCCGCTGGACCGAGTCGCCTGTACGACGCTTTCGATTTTTTCTCCATTTTTCTCTGTTTTGTGTCAACTTTTTCCGCTTAAGACAGTGATTTCTTCGCGGCCTTTTTTTGCATTTGCTTTCTTTAGGTGTTTTCTGATTTCACCCACTTTGGCCATCTCTCCCCACAACACCGCCTGCATCTCTTCCCTGCCTCTGGGACTCAGCTCTTCCTCCAGCTGCCGCTTCCACCCTTCCGGCAGGGCGTTCAACATCCGGCGATAGGTCATCTCTCTACGTCTGCCCTCTGCTCCGAGGGCATAATGCTCACACACGGCTCCCACCATCACCACCATCGTCGCCTCTTTCCTGAAGCGCCTCACAACTGCGCACATCACCTGCGCCAGCTCTTTCGTGTCCGAGTTTCCGTCCGACACTCTTGCCACACATCGCCTCCTCCAGTACCCTCGCGCCAGCCACCGCTCTATCTCCTCCATCTTGCCCACACCGTCGCGACTATTTCCTCCCGATAACTGTTGCTCTTCCATGACTGCCGTCTCTCTCGCCCCATAGTCGTAATCGATTTGCTGGGGAATAGTGAGATCTGTCCCGTCGTCGTACGACTCGCCGTGGCTTGCGTCCTGCAGCACCTCGTATGTCTGTCGGCGGCTCTTCTCTCTCATCGTGTCGCGGACGACATTCTGCACGGCGGTCGCAACATAGCCCTCCACTTCTCCGGGCTCTATCTCGCGCCACCTCGGCAGCACCTTCTCTAATACTTCGCTCACCACGTCGGCCTTTTCGCTCGGCTCTATCACCTCCTTGTACCGCTGACGGACTACCGTCCTCTCGGTGAATTCCAGCAGCTGGCGGGCTGCATCATCTGTGAGTTCCCCCTGTCTGCGACTCTCGCGGAAAGCCTCGGACAGTCCATTTCCATTTTTTCCTTTTTTTGTTTTCATTGTTTTATTTTTTTTTATTGAAGGACCTCTGGCATTTTGACCGTCAAAAGCCATAGTCCCTCACATGTAAGTACGATTAACCCCTGTTTTAAATCGCACTTTTACATTCGAAAGAATAAAACCCCTCTCTCTAATGCGTTGTTATACAAGCATTTGCTGGTAATAAAAAATATTTTTCAACAATCGTATTGACCTATGTTTCCATCCAATTTTATAGCCCCTATCGAATCCATATAATCTATGAAATCTATCCCACCATCACAATCCACAGTCACGAATCGCAACCAAGCCAAAGTAGAATATAAGTACTCCCCAGTAAGACAAAACTAGTAGAATTATCGAATATGCCTACAATGTGAGTGCAATGCGTGTACAATGCGAGAGCAGAAGGGCTTGCTCTTATGCCGGCCCCATTCCAAAACGAGAGCAAAGAAATTCATTTCTATGCCGAGTCAAGAATGGGTCTTGCGAAGCAAAATGTGTGTGCTATATGCCTACTATGAGTATACTATATATGTATAAGTTGCCGAGTTGTCGTGTCTCGGAGAGACTCTATCTTAGTCTGCCTGCTTGCAGGCCTGCGACTTTATGGAGCAAAACCCATACAAGAGTGATTGAGAACGAAGTGAGCAAGCTCCTCTTGTGTGGGGTATATAATACCATAAGTAGATGTGTGCCGGAGGTACACTACCTCGCTTCAAAAAACACACAAGTGTCACATTACCAAGAAATAAGAAAAGGTTAAAAAATCCTAAAATCCCCTATTTTTGCCCAAAAAATGCGATTTAGAATTACCCCTCGTCGTACTTATACATGAGGGCTGCCATCCGTGGCAAGCATTCACCGGCTCCCTTTTCTTAACATATCCACATATCCACACATCCACACATCAACGTTTCCGAAGAGCGAGAACAGAAGAACTTGTTCTTATGTCGAGCCAAGGAAACGTCTTTTACGAAGTAAAAAACATATCCACATTAAACATATCCACATATCCCCTACTTGACCGCTATGGGGAACGGCGAGGAGAGGGCGTTGCGGGAATAGAGCGAGAAGAGGCCGTCGATGTAGGCGAGGCGCTCGTATTCGCAGAAGTCGGAAGTGGCGGCGAGGTCGCCCCCTTCGTGGAAGGCGCGGGCACGGCAGGCGCCGCCGCAGACGTAGCGCAGGAAGCAGTCGCGGCAACCCTCGACGTTATCGACGGTGAGGTGGCGGCAACGCTCGATGACGGCGGAGGAGCGGTAGAGCTCGCCGAGGGGCGTCTGGAGCACATTGCCGATGAGGAACCGGGGGTAGTGGAGCAGATGGCAGGGGTAGAGGTCGCCGGTGGGCGAGAGGCTGAGGGAGGAGTCGCCGATGGAGCACTTGCAGTTGCGGCACTGGCGCGCGTTGTCGAGGGAGGACTCACAGTAGGACAGCGGGGTCACGCCGGCGGCCGCCTTGAGGGCCTGGAAATACTCGCGGCCGGTGATGGAGATATCTTCGCCCTGCTTGGCGTTGCCGGCAGGGAAGAGAGGGGCGAAGTTGAGACGCGAGCCGTATTTGGCGGCCATGGCGGGGAGGTCGTGGATGTTGAGGCGGTTGACGGTCATGGAGAGCGAATAGGGCACCGCGCGGCTGTCGAGGAGCGCGAGGGCGCGCATCACGGGGAGGTAGGAGCCCTGTCCGCGGAAACGCTCGTGGAGCTCGGCGGTGCTGCCGTCGAGACTTATGCGGATCTCGTCGAAGGAGTCTTTTATGGAATCTATGTTGTCTTCGTCGATGAGGGTGCCGTTGGTGAGCATATCGACGAAGAAGCCCTTGTCGCGCGCATAGCGTGCTATGGCGAAGCAGTCGCGGTTGAGGAGCGGCTCGCCGCCGGTGAGGGTGAGACGCAGGGAGGGGGTGAGGGCCTTGGCGTCGTCGAGGAGCCTCCGGTAGTCGTCGAGCGTCATCTTGCGCGCGCCCTGCTCCACGCGGTCGGTAGCGTAGCAGTAGCGGCAGTTGAGGTTGCAACGGGCGGAGATGGAGAGCTGGAGGGCCGAGAGACGGTAGCAGGTGGCGAGGATGGGTGTCTCGCCCGGCCGGGGCCGGTCGAAGATGCCGGTGGCGACGGCCTTGTGGAGGAACTCGGCGAGGGCCTGACGCAGGTTCTCGCCATGGACCACACAGAAAGCCTCGACCACCTCATCGACCGAATGGGTGCCGTCGAAGAGGGAGAGTATGGCATGGCCGTTGGCGTTGGTGACCAGCCAGGCGGGCACGTCGGGGTTGAAGAGCAACACCTTGTCGTCGCGCCGATGGACGTAAAGGTTATCGGGAAAACTCGGATATTCTGACATAAGGAAAATAACGGCTGGAGAAACGAATCAGCTGCCGGCACAGCTGGAGCTGGAACCGCAACGGCCGCCGCCTCCGCCACATTCGTAGCCGCTGCCGCACTTGCCGGTGCCGCCATAGCCTTCGCCGGCACAGGAGGAGCTGGAACCGCAGCTACCGCCACCGCCGGCACACTCGTAGCCACTGCCGCACTTGCCGCTGCCGCCGGTGCCCTGGCCGGCACACGTGGAGCTGGAACCGCAACGGCCACCGCCTCCGGCACACTCGTAGCCGCTGCCGCATCGGCCGCTGCCGCCCGAGCCCTGGCCGGCACAGGAAGAGCTGGAACCGCAGCTGCCGCCACCGCCGGCACACTCGTAGCCGCTACCGCATCGGCCGCTGCCGCCGGTGCCCTGACCGCCGCAGGAGGAGCTGGAACCACAACGGCCACCGCCTCCGGCACACTCGTAGCCACTGCCACAACGGCCCGAACCCGAGCCCTGGCCGGAACAGGAGGAGCTGGAACCACAACGGCCGCCGCCACCGGCACACTCGTAGCCACTGCTGCACGAAGTGCTGGCATGGGCCTGCTCTATGAGCAATCCGGCCTTGTCGCCGAGGAAAAGCCCGAGGGCGCCGACAAAAGTGATGGAGGCCACCCGCTTGAGAAAATCGCGACGCGACTGCTCCTGATCGTTTCCGTTGAAGATGTTATCGTCCATAGCTCTTTTGTTATCTGTTATTTAGTACCCGAAAGGGGCGATTTATTTCACTGCAAAGATACATATTTTTTCGGAGATGGCAAGGAACGGCGACAGAAAAAGGTCACGCGCCGCTCAGTACGGAGTCCAGCCAGGGGGCGAGACCGGCCTGCCAGAGGCCCCTCTGAGCCATCTCGCGGGAGAACAGCAGCTCCCTGAAATCCTCCAGCCGCGAAATAGGGTCGGCGGCGAAATCGACGGCAAGGGAAGGCTCCCGCTCGCCGCAATGTTTGAGGAACTGGAGTATCCGCAGGCCATCGACACGCTCGGCGCAAGCCCTGACGAAGAGCCGGCGGGACTTGAAGTTGCGGCGCAGAGGGCTCCAGAGGTCGTCGGTGGCCAGCTGCTGACGGAGGAAAGAGGACATCGGCGTCTCCACGTCACGGTCATAGAGCGAGGGGAAAAGGGCAAACGTCTCGCCGGCACGGTCGAACGACGAGGCGGCATAGAACGGGTAACGCTCCCCGAGGACCTCGAACGGAAGGGCCAGCGCCGGCCCCGTGCCGAAAGGCACACGCGAGGAGAGACGCCCCCGGGGAAAGACGCAGCAGCCGCTGCCGAGGGCGAGCCTGACCGTGGTGGTCTTCGCCAGCTTCTGCAGGAGGTAGAAATCCTCGCCCGCCTGCAGGGGCGAGATGCCGCCCGAGCGACGGTAAGCCGCCACCGTGAACACCAGGGCGCTGCCCAGGGCGGTGAAGGCATAGGGGTTGGCGATACGCATCATATTGAGCTGGTACCAGCGCATATAGCACTCGTAGCGCAGGAGGCGCCGGTCGAGGGCCTCGTCGCCGGCGAGGGGATGGCGGTAAGGCACCGCGAGGGCCTCGAAGGGCGAGGCTGCCGCGAGGGTGGCGAGATAGTCGTCGGGGAAAGCGGTGTCGGCATCGAGGCTTACGACAATCTCGTCGTCGCCGCACCTCCCGGCGATGAGGGAGAAGAGGGCCTTGCGGGCCTGTCCGACACCGCCCTTGCCCTCGGGCCACCCCTGCCCGCCGCTGCTACGGTCCACCACCACGGCGTCGAAGGGCAGGCCTTCGCCCAGACGCCTCAGAGTAGCGTCGTTGTCGGACACCACCTGACGGCAGAACGGGTCGGAAGAGGAACGCCAGCTGTCGGGCTGGTTGACACAGAAAAAGGCGGTGAAACCTTTGAACGACTGGCGTGCCAGACAGGCGATCAGCCGGTCGAGGTTTTCCCTTTCGGCCATCAGCGGTATTGCGACAGAGATATGCGGCATCGTCCTTTTGAAAAAGCCAGGTGGGCTACCGCCCAAAGGCAGAGCCCACCCGGCTGAATGTTATCGGTTCAAGTGAACTTCGTTTACATCTTGACCACCTTGGTGACCTTGCCGCCCACACGGAGCAGATAGGTGCCGCGTACATAGTCGGAGAGGTCGATGACGGTGGTGCCGGCAGGAACGGTCTGCAGGCGCTGGCCATAGATGTTATAGACCTCTATGTCGGTGGCTGTTGCCTCGTCGGACCACTGTACCGAGACGTTGCCGGTCGTCGGGTTGGGATAGAGCGAGAAGAGCGGCGTGCCGTCGATATCCTCGATACCCTCGTTGCCTCCGTTGTGGTCGCTGGCGAAGATGGCTATCAGCGTCACGTTCTGGGTGACGTTGAAGATATACGGATTCTCGGTGGAGCCGTTGCTCCAGCGCTCGAAGTGGGCCCCTTCAACCGGAGTGGCCACGGCCGTCACAACGTCCATATAGTGATAGACGCCGCTGCCGCTGGTGGAGCCGAGCGTAGAGCTGTTGGGCGTGATGTTCACCGTGTATTCGGTAGTCTCGAAGATCGCCGTATAGGTGGCATCGCCGGTGACCACCACGGTACGTATGGCGTAGGTGTTGCCGTCGGCCCACTGGAGGAAGCGGTGGCCGTTGTTGGCGGTGGCGCTGATGGTCACCTGCTCGCCGTAGTTGTAAACGCCGCTACCGGTGGTGGTGCCATAGTCGGCTTCGTTGGGAACCACCATGAGGGTGTACTGCGAGGTGGTGAACACGGCAGTATATACAGCGTTGCCGGTCACGGTGACGGTGCGCGGGTTATCGGTGTTGCCGTCGGCCCACTGGAGGAAGGCGTGGCCCTCGTTGGCGGTGGCGCTGATGGTCACCTGCTGACCGTAGGCGTAGGTGCCAGTACCGGCGGTGGTGCCGTAGTTGGCGGCATTGGGTATGACGGTGATCTGGTAGTTGTTAGCCGCGAAGGAGGCTGTGTAGGTGGTGCTGGCCGTCACGGTGACGGTGCGTACCGATTGGGTGTTACCGTCGTTCCACTGGGTGAAGTGGTAACCCTCGGCGGCAGTGGCCGTGATGGCGGCCGTCGAGCCGTAGGGGTAGTTGCCCGAGCCGGTGGTGGTGCCGTGGGCCGGATCGTCGGGAACCACGGTGAGAGTGAGGCTTTCGGCACTAAATATTGCGGTATAGGTTGTAGTACCTGTTACAGTTATTGTACGAGGATTGTCGGTGTTGCCGTCGTTCCAGCCGGTGAAGTTATATCCGGCATTGGCGGTGGCGCCGATGGTCACCTGAGTGCCGTAGGCGTAGGTGCCGGTGCCGATGGTGGTGCCATAGGCGGCAACGTTCGGCACTACGGTTATCTGATAGCTGTTGGTGGCGAAGGAGGCGGTGTAGGTGGCCTCTCCCGTAACGGTCACGGTACGCGGGTTCTGGGTGTTGCCGTCCTGCCACTGGGTGAAGGTGTAACCCTGGGCAGCCACGGCGCTGATGGTCACCTGCTCGCCGTAGTTGTAGGTGCCGCTACCATTGGCGGTGCCGTGGTTGGCATCGTCGGGCACCACGGTGAGGGTGTAGCTCTCGGCTGCGAAGTAAGCAGTGTAGGTAGCCTCTCCCGTAACGGTCACGGTACGCGGGTTGTCGGTATTGCCGTCCTGCCACTGGGTGAAGGTGTAACCCGTGTTGGCTGTAGCCGATATCTGGACCTCACTATTTTCCTGGTAGCTGCCGCTGCCGTAGGTGGTGCCGTGGTTGGCATTGTCGGGCAGCACTGTCAGCGTGTAATAGGTTGCCGGCTGGCTGGCCGACGAGAACTGGGCCACCATGTCAAGGTCTTGAGTGGCTGTAAATACATAAGGTGTCTCAGTGGTGCCGTCGCTCCAACGGTCGAAGACATAGCCACTGTTGGCTGTCGCCGTCGCGGTCACGCTCTCGCCGTGGTTGTAGGTGCCGGTGCCGGTGGTGGTGCCGTAGGCTGCGTTGTTCGGACTGACGGTTATGGTGTAGCTGTTGATGGCGAAGGTAGCAGTGTAGGCGGCATTGCCGGTCACTGTAACGGTGCGCGGGTTATCGGTGTTGCCGTCGTTCCACTCCACGAAATGGTAACCCTCGTTGGGTGTGGCCGAAATCGTTGCCGAACTGCCGTAGGTATAGTTGCCGCTACCGTCGGCCGAGCCGTAGGCCACGTTGTTGGGCACCACGGTGAGGGAATAGGTGCCAGCCTCGAAGGTGGCCACCAAAGCGGTGTCGCTCACCACGGTGATGATGCGCGGATTCTGGGTGTTGCCGTCGTTCCAGCTCACGAAGTTGTAGCCCTCCTCGGCAGTGGCCGTAAGGGTGGCCGTGGTGTTGTAGGCATAGCTGCCGCTGCCCGTAACGCTGCCAAAAAGGTCATTGGCAGAAGTCGCCGTAACGGTGTAGGTGTTGGCGTTGAAGTAGGCGGTATATGTGGCCACGGCGGTTACTGTTACCGTGCGCGGGTTGTCGGTGTTTTCGTCGTTCCAGCGTGCGAAGGTGTAGTGCTCGTTCGGTGTGGCGCTGATGGTGGTGGTGGCACCATAGGCGAAGGTGCCGCTGCCGCTGGCCGTTCCTTTGGCGTTATCCTCGCTGAGCACGGTCAGCGTGTACTGGATTGCCGCAAATTCAGCGGTGTAGGTGGCGCTGCCCTCGACGGTGATGGTGCGCGGATTGTCGGTGTTGCCGTCGCTCCATTGCACGAACTCATAACCGGTGTTGGCCGTAGCGCTGATGGAGGTGGTGGTGCCGTAGGCGAAGGTGCCGCTGCCACTGGCTGTGCCGTAAGCCACATTGTTGGGAGCCACGGTGATGGTGTAGTTGTTGGCGTTGAAGTAGGCGGTATATGTGGCATTCGCTGTCACCGTCACGCTACGCGGGTTGTTGGTGTTGTTGTCCTGCCAACGGGCGAAGGTGTAGTGCTCGGTAGGAGTGGCCTCGATGGCCGTCGTGGTGCCGTAGGCGTAGTCTCCGCCGCCGCTGACGGTTCCTTTGGCGTTATCCTCGCTGAGCACGGTGAGTGTGAACGTCTCGGCGCTGAAATAGGCGGTGAACGAAGTGTCGCTCGACACGGCCACCACTCGCGGATTGTCGGTGTTGCCGTCGTTCCAGTGGTCGAACTCATAGCCTGTGGTCGGCGTGGCGCTGATGGTGGCGTTCTGGCCTCCCAGGTAGGTGCCGCCGCCGCTGACGGTTCCCTTGGTGTTGTCCTCGCTGGTGACGGTCACGGTATATTCAACAGGAACCCATCCCTCGGGCACGAGCTCTATGAGCAGGTCGGTCGGGGTGCCGTAGGTGGCGGTGACGCCGGTGTAGGTCTTGGTGATATATCCTGGACAGGAAGCGCGGAAGGAGTAGGTACCGTCGGCGATGGGACGATAGTAGTCGCCCAGCACATGGCGGCTATAGATCTGCGAGCTGTCGGCATCGTGGTTCACCACCTCGATAAAAGCTCTCAGCGGCACACGGGTGACAGAGTCAACCACGAAGCCGTGTACGCCTTGATGAACCTCGTTCATCAGGTTTATGAGTGACTGTTTCTGATAGTACCAGTAGGTCTTCGCTCCACGATAGGTTCTGGTTGACCAGCCGCTTCTGATAGTGGTGTCTCTCGCGTAGGGGCACTTGTCGTTCGACACCTCGAGGGTGAAGGCCCTGATGTGGTTGTAGAAGTTGGAGTAGTCTTGCCAGCCACCGCCGATGGCGTACCAGTCGCCGCCAAAGCATTGACCCGCTGTCGAGCCACTGCTCAATGCGCCTGTGTACATATTTCTCGGGAAGCTGCTGGTGCTTGCCGAACCCGTATAGGTTCTCAAGGTGTTCAGGAAACGGTTGCCCATTGCTGTCCACCAGTCGGCATCGGCGGGCGCCTTTTGGGACGAGGTATAGGTGTCCCACGGGAAGTTCATTATCTCAGCACCGCCATGCATGCACAAAGCTATCACAAAATGGTGGGAGTTCATGAATTGTATCATGAGCTTGTTCTCGATCTGAGTGGAGTTATATTGTGATTGGTAGGTTGACGATCCCATGGCTCCTGCGGCGCTAGTACCGCTATAAGCGTACGGGAAGGGATATGTACGGTTGAGGTCCACGCCGTTACCGTTGTAGCGGCCGCTAAGGTCTGACGAGCTGTTGGGCTGCCACACATAGTTGTCGCCTCCCTTGTATGTGCCGTCGGGGTTGGCGTCGGGTATCACATACAGCTGGGTGTTGTTCACAAAATAGGTCAAATCCTCTGCCACGCCGTAGCTGGTGAGCAGCGTGTCTATCAGGCGCAGCAGGAAATACATTCCCGTCACCTCGTCGCCGTGCATGCTCGACATGTACAGGAAGTCAGGCTCTGCCTCTTCTTCGAACGGGTTATCCGAAATCTTGAGGCTGAGAATCAGGTGGCCGTTGTACGAGTTGCCCAAGGTGTCAAGTTTGCAGAGGTTGGGGTAAGTCGCAGCCCAGTTCTGCATCATCGCCACAAAGGTGCTGTAGTTGGGATACATGTTCCAACCCGCCATCTGCGCTATCGACGAAGCTGCCGCGATGTTTCCTTTCGCGGCTAAAACTGTCGTGTCGATCTCGTATGGGATGTTCAGCGCCTCGAAGGCAGCCAACTCCTCGGGATTGGCGTATGCCACATAGTGGCAACCGTGACGGCCGTCGATGGATACAGCTTGCGAGATGGCCGGCTCCATCGAGCGGTCACACTCGTCGAATTCTATCCTCACCACCTGGGCGTGGCCCAGCATTACGGTGAAGATAAGTGATAGAAATAATAAAATTCGTTTCATATTGCTCCTTTCTTTGTTTTCCGGAATGTATAGAGATAATTTGCGAAAAAATTCCAAATCATCGTCACCGCTATGGATATGGCTTTCGCCACATAAAACCACAGCACCTTCACTCCAAACAGCGCGAAGCCTTCGCCCGAATGCTCGCTCCAGCTCGGCAACAGCTTCACTATTGCCCATATCGTCAGCGTGCTTATTCCAAGTCCTATCACCGACACGGCGAAAAACTTGGCATACTCCTGCCCTACCCTCTTGTCCTTGCTGCCGAAGGTCCAGACGCGGTTTAACAGATAGTTCCAAGAGGCGGCGAGGGTAAAGCTCAACGCATTGGCCAGCAGGCCGGGCCAGCCGCACACCTGAACAAACAGCACCAGGAAGCCATAGTCCACAACCATGCCCGACGCACCTACGGCGCCGAACTTTATGAACTTTCCTATGAGCTCCCTTGTTATCCTCATCGCCTTGGCGGCTTTAGGTTAGAATCTCTTCTCTGCTTCGGTATGTATGATACCGGTCTTCCTTATCCTCTGCAGGTTGTAGTCCCTCTTCGGACGGCTGATACGGGGACCTTTCTTGGGCGTACGGGGCTTGTACTTCACCTCGCCCGACTCGTTGACCTCAAGACCATAGACCTTCTCGGTGTCGAGGTTGCACTTCACGTGCCAATAGCGCCCGCAGCCGCCTTCGGTCTTCACTATATCCTTCTTCAGCATAGCCTTGGCCTTGTCGTCCCACACGAAGTTGACCCACACGATGTGCGCTCCGTTGAGGTCGGTGAAGCCCACATACTGGCGCTCGTAGCGGTTCATGTGCTCGTCGATGATCGGGCAACGGCCCTCCTGGTTCTCGTGGTTACGGTTCACGTAGGCTATCTTTTTCTGTATCAGCTTCTCGGTCTTGGCGATATCCAAGTCGGTCGGCGTAAACCTGCCGTCCTGGTTCTCCACCATAAAATCTACCGAAAAGTTCTCGTGGAACACATATCCGTGGTAATTGCTACCCTGCATCTCTTCCACAGTCCATTTCTCCTCAGGCACCACATAAGCCTGAGCAAACACCGCAACTTGCAGTGAAACAGCTATTAATGCAAATACAACCTTTTTCATAAGTGTAGAATATTCAAGTGCAAAGATACGAAGATTATTTATTCTATGCAAATTTTTTATAATAAAAATTCATTACAAATTTACAACACACTGATTTCCAACACCACCTAAACAAGACAACCTCCCATGCCCTTTTAGCCGGAATAACATCGAATCAATGTCGAATCATCCTCCTATTTGCCTCCTATGTACACCGGACAATTTTTTGCCGCCACTTTCCTCCAAGGTTGCTCCATAGTTCCTCCAAGGTTGGTCCGTGTTTGGGACAAACAAGTAGGCGGCGGCCGAATGGCCGCCGCCTACCCCGAAAAATGTATTGCTTTGAGTATGTTTTACTTGTTTTTCACCTTCACGTTGCCGGTCACCGTGGTCAGGTCTATTTCCACCTCGCCGTTGCCTTTCTTGTACTTCCCTTTCTCGGTATTCTCTGCTCCCTCGCAGGTCACCTTGCCCACCGTCGTCTCGGCCTCGGCCTCATAACCTTTGCCCTCGGGCAGCGCCACACTCACTTCTCCCATCACGGTCTCCACCTCCACCGCTTTCAGCCCCACTCCTTCGCTCTCGGCCAAATCCAGCGTCACGCTGCCGGTAACCGTCTGAACCTCCACATTGTTACCCTTCAAGCCGTCGGCTCTCACCCCACTCGTAACTCCTTCCACCTCCACGTGCTTAGCCGTCAGGCCGCTCAGGGTCACGTCGCCGGTGACGGCGTTCACATCCAATCCGTCGAGCACAAGTCCCTGGGGAACTTTTACCGTAAGCTTCTTCACCGGCATCTCTTTCTGCTTGCCCGACTTGGCGTATTTCACCTTCAGCACTCCATCTTGCACCAAGTGCCTGACCTCCAGCTCTTCCGCTATCTCGTCGTCGCAGCACTCCTCTATCACTATCTTCTCGCCCTCGTAGGCCACCACATCGATGTCGCCTTTCACCCAATCGACGTCTATCACGGTCACTCCGGCAACGTCCACTTCACCGTTGCCCACGGTGTAGAGCTCGGGGTTGTCGTAGTCCATACTTACCATCATCTTCGACCCATCCACCTTCACACACCCGACGGCCAGTAATGCTGCCGCCATAACCATTAATGTTGCTATCTTTCTCATTTTTTATATAATTTATTGGTTAATATTTTTTGCCTCCCGCTCCAGGTCGGCGAGAGTCAATCCTAACATTTTCATCTGCTGCAGGATAAAGGGCAGCTCCTCTTTCAGGAAGTAGTTCTTCTGCAATTCCGTGGCTTTGCGCTTCGCGTCGTTCCCCACGAAATAGCCGATTCCTCTCCTGTTGTAGATTATCTCTTCCCCTTGCAGATAGTCGAAAGCCCTCAGCGCCGTGTTCGGGTTCACGCCCAGCTCCACCGCCACATCTCTCACCGACGCCAGACGCTCGTCTTCTTTCCATTCCTCACGCAAGATCCGCTCACACAGCGTGTCCGCTATCTGAAGGTATATCGGTTTCTGTTTCTTGAATTCCATAACTTCTCCTTTCCTTTTTAGTAGCGCATCCTCTTAAGCCTGCGATACGTCAGCCACTGCATCAGTATCACGAGTCCAATGTTTATCGCATTTTCAGTCCACACGATGATAAAATACGTCCGCCACACTCCATCGTTGTCAAGTCTGGCAAGATCGTCTAACCAAGCGTGGAGTCCCACGGCTATGAGTATCGGCATAGCCAGCGAAAGCACAAAGTTCACTCCCAAATACACCAACACGGTCAGCAGGAACTTGAACTTCTTGAATATGGTATTGCTCAGCATGAAACTGCTCGCGTAGAACAGCCAGGCCACAATCGTCGACACTATCATGCCGGGAGCCATCCTCCTGAACATCTCCAATTGCGGCAGCGAGTCTATATCCACAGCTCCTCCGTTGCCGTTCATCTGCAAGTTGACATCCACCGCTCCGTTACTATTCAACGCTTCCAGACCTTTCGACAATATGTTGCAATCCCAGATGTAGTCTTTATACGGCCCGAAGGGCAGCAGCGTCAGCAGAATATCGACGACAACACCGGCTCCGATGCACAGCAACGGACACACTATGATGCAGAACAGCACCTGACTCAGATACTTCTCCAAATGCGATGCCGGCAACATCGCGTAATAGATTCCTTTCTTGGGAACATTGCAAGTTCCGAACATCACCGACGGCGCCACCAGCGAAACCAATAGTCCAACACCTAATATTTGAATCCAGCGCATCTCGGGAAACGTGGTTATCTCCTGCCCTATCAGCGCACCGAACACTATCGAAAGTCCCCAGCCTATCATAGGCAGAAGCGTCATCGTAAGCATTCCCCAGCCGTATCTCGGCCACAAACCTCTCGCATCCATCGCCACCAGTTTCTTGAACCTGCTCCAATCCATCTTGTTATTCATATCCTTTTCTCCTTTCTTTTATTATTCATTATTATTAATTCTTTGACGAAAACATCTTCTTCACCATATCTTTGTTCCTCAGCACAGCGTTGAACAGTGCCTCGATGTTCACATTGCTCTCCTCCCCGTTCTCGTTCGGCACCACGTTCAGATAGCCGCCGGGCATCATCTCGCTGTACAGCGCATTCTCCTTGAATGACCCCGAATAGTCAAAATAAAGATTCTTCGTGATCTCCTCCACCGTCGCGTTCAGCAACACTCCGTCTTTACTGATTATTATAATAGGATCAATCAGGTTCTCCACATCTTTCACCTGATGCGTCGAGATGATGATCGTCGTGTTCTCGTCGGCCCTCTTCGACAGTATCCTTCTGAAATCCGCCTTCGACGGTATATCCAGACCGTTGGTGGGCTCGTCAAGCAGCACATATTTCGTCCCCATCGACAGGGCACAGCACAACAGCGACTTCTTCACCATACCAAACGACATCTCCTTAAACTTCAGACTGCTATCCATGTTCAACTCGCTCATCAGGTCTTCAAACACCCCGTAGGAATAATTGGGATAGAACACTCCCATCTCCCCTACATACTTCTCCGGCGTGGCGTCAAGCGGCAGACTCACGTCGTCGGGCAGGAACACTATGTCTTTCAAAAACGAAGGAGCCCTATCCTCTGTCTTCACCCCGTCGGCCAGGCACTCCCCTTTCTGCGCCCTCTGCAGTCCGCAGATCACCTTCAGCAACGTAGTCTTGCCAACTCCGTTTTCGCCAAGCAAACCATAGATGTTTCCCGGACCAAATTCCAAGTCCACATTGTCAAAAACCGGACAATGTTTGTACGAAAAGCTTAATTTTTTAATCTCTATCATAACCTTATCTTTTTGTTTATTAATATTTTACTCTATTTTTGTAATGCTGTATTAGTTATTTAAGACACTGCAAAGATACAACCTTTTTTTTAACTGCCAAATTTTTTCGCAATTTTTTTTCATTTTTTTTATTTCTCCCTTCAAAAAACCCTCAAAATACTATCCTTCACCTTTCCAGGTTTCACCACCTCCTCCTCTCATTTACACCTTATATATGAAATAAATTTGGTAGTTTCAATAACTCTTCGTATCTTTGCAAAGTCCATAATATCTAACCATTTCGCACAATATGTCTGAATATCTTGTAGTTACGCCGACCTACAACGAGCGAGAGAACATCGAAAACATCATCCGCAAGGTCATGAGCCTCCAGCCCGGGATGGACATGCTCATCGTTGAGGACAACTCCCCCGACGGCACCGCCGACATCGTCAAGCAGCTCATGCAGGAGTTTCCCTCGCGCCTCTTCATCCTCGAGCGCAAAGGCAAGCTCGGCCTCGGCACCGCCTACCTCACCGGCTTCCGCTGGGCCCTCGACCACGGCTACAACTATGTCTGCGAGATGGATGCCGACTTCTCCCACAACCCCGACGACCTGCCTCGCATGTTCTCGGCATGCAAGGAGGGCATAGGCGACGTCATCGTGGGCTCCCGCTACGTTGACGGCAAAATATCCGTCGTCAACTGGCCCATGCAGCGCCTGATGATGTCTTACTACGCCTCCAAATATGTACGCATCGTCACCGGCATGCGCGTCTGCGACGCCACCGCCGGATTCGTTTGCTGGAGCCGCCCCGTACTCGAACGCATACACCTCGACAAAGTCAAGTTCGTGGGCTACGCCTTCCAGATCGAGATGAAATACACTGCTACTCGCCTCGGCTTCCACATCCACGAAATACCCATCATCTTCACCGACCGCGTGCTCGGCACCTCCAAGATGAGCATGAAAATATTCAAGGAGGCATTCTTCGGCGTCTTCGACCTACGATTCAGAAACTGGAACAATTATTAGAATATGAAAAAAACGACCATAATCCTCACCTTAGTGTTGCTTGCCTTCGGCGCAACAGCCCAGAACAAGATACTCCAGTCCGACCAACTGATGGACTACACGCTCTATCCCCAGCGCGCGATACGCTCGTTCCAGTTCCTGCCGGGCACCGACAAAGTAATATACTTCAAAGACAATTCCTACTTCATCTTCGACGGCAAGCAAGAACGCCCACTGACCGACAAAGAAGAACAGCAGTTCAAGGCAATTGAACAACCCTTGGCCGATAACGACGGCGTGGAGTTCAAAGACGGCGACCTCTATGTCGAGGGCAAATTTGTCGAGCACGGCGACGGCTACAACATCGTCCTCGGCGAATCGGTCCACCGCAACGAGTTCGGCATCAACGGCGGCCTCTTCTGGTCTCCAAAACGTTCCCGTCTGGCCTTCTACCGTATGGACCAGAGCATGGTGCAGGACTATCCCCTCGTCAACACCAAGACCCGCGAGGCTGAGGCCATGCCCATCAAATACCCCATGGCCGGCATGAAAAGCCATGAAGTCACCGTCGGCGTTTACGACGTGGCCTCAGGCAAGCTCATCTACCTCGACACTCGCCGCGACACCACACTCCACGAACGCGAGATGTACCTCACCAACATCGCATGGAGTCCCGACGAGAAATACATCTTCATCGCCAAGATTAACCGCGAGCAGAACCACATGTGGTTCGAACAATACGACGCCTCCACCGGCAAACTGGTAAAGACTCTCTTCGAAGAGACCAATCCCCGCTACGTGGAGCCATGCGACCCCATGATTTTCACTCCCAAGGGCGACCAGTTCCTCTGGCTCTCGCGCCGCGACGGCTACAGACATCTCTACCTCTACAACCTCGATGGCAAACTTGTCAAGCAAGTCACCAAAGGCGAATACGAGGTGGAAGGCGTCATCCAGTTCGACAAGAAGGGCGAGAACGTCTTCATCTACGCCAACCGCGACAACCTCGCCGGCCGTGCCGCTTTCCGTGTCAACCTCAAAAGCGGAAAGATGGACAACCTCACCTCCTGCGAAGGCATGAACTGGGGCACCCACTCCGTCGTCCTCAACGAAGATTGCACCCGCTACATCGACATCTGGAGTTCTGCCTCCATTCCTGGCCGTGCCGAACTGTTCAACATCAAGAATATGCGGCAGCCGATTCACACATTCTATGAAGCCGACAACCCCCTCAAGGACTACGCCATGCCCACTTATAAACTCGGCACCATCAAGGCCGCCGACGGCAAGACCGACCTCTACTACCGCCTCATCACCCCTCCCGACATGGAACCCGGCAAAAAATACCCCACACTCGTCTATGTCTATGGCGGCCCTCACTCGCAGCTCGTCACCGACAGCTGGCTCGCGGGCGCCAACCTCTACTTCACCTTCCTGGCCCAACACGGCTACGTCGTCTTCACCCTCGACAACCGCGGCACCTCCAACCGAGGCTTCGAGTTTGAGTCCTGCACCCACCGCCACCTCGGCGAGGTCGAGATGGCCGACCAGATGGAAGGTGTCAAGTTCCTCAAGTCCCTGCCCTACGTGGACCAAGACCGCATGGGCGTGGAAGGCTGGAGCTTCGGCGGATTTATGACCATCACCATGAAACTCGCCCATCCCGAGATATTCAAAGTGGGCTGTGCCGGCGGTCCCGTCATCGACTGGAAATGGTACGAAATCATGTACGGCGAACGTTATATGGACACCCCACAAGAGAACCCCGACGGCTATGCCGCCAACAGCCTCCTCGACAAAGCCAAAGACCTCGACGGACGCCTCCTCGTAATCCACGGCTGCGAGGACAACACCGTGGTTTGGCAGCACTCCCTCGAATTCATCGAGCGCTGCATCAACAACAACCGCCAGGTCGACTATTTCGTATATCCCCACCACGAGCACAACGTCCGCGGCCGCGAACGCAACCACCTCTATAAAAAAATGTTCGACTACTACGAGACCTTCTTGAAATAAATCGCCCACCCTAACACGAATACACAATGTTTACAGGAATCATCGAGACAACCGCCCGCGTTGTCAATATCGAAAAAGAAAACACCAACTACCATTTCACCCTCGAGGTGCCGTTCGGCGACGAGCTGGCCATCGACCAGTCCATGGCCCACGACGGCTGCTGCCTCACCGTGGTAAAAGTCGATAAGGCAAAGAAACAATATGTCGTGACAGCCATGGACGAGACCATGCTCAAGACCAACCTCTCCACCTGGCAGGTCGGCACCGAAGTCAACGTCGAACGCTCCATGCGTTTGGACGGCCGCTTCGACGGCCACATCGTGCAAGGCCATGTAGACCAGACCGCCACCTGTACCCGCGTGGTGGACGACAACGGTTCCTGGCGTTTCTATTTCGAATACGACCCCACCAACTCCCCCTCCATCACAGTCCCCAAAGGCTCCATCAGCATCAACGGCGTAAGTCTCACCGTAGTCGACAGCGAACCAGGCATGTTCTCCGTCGCCATCATCCCCTACACCTTCCAAGTCACCAACTTCCACAACTTCAAACCCGGCACCGTGGTGAACATAGAGTTCGACGTCTTCGGAAAATACGTCCAGCGCCTCCTCGAGCAATACCTCGCCGCCAAGAAATAACCCTCCTCCCCCATCCTCCGGATCGTTTCGGTTTTTAGTTTTTATTTTCAACCACCCAAAACAAAAAAAGAGCACCACATGACAGTGATGCTCCTTATAAAAATGGGAGGCGACTTACTTTTCCACAACCGTTACGCAAGTTGAGAGCAGAACGAGTTCACTTGCTCTGCCGAAACCAAGTAACGTCATTGAAAATAACTAGTGCAGTATCATCAGCGAGGACGGGCTTCTGCCTGGCTCCGCAGGAGACACGGCCTGTGACTTCATGTCACAAACTTCTCTGTTGTCGGCATAGCCGACGCCTACGGCTCGGAATGGGAAGAGGTGAGCTGTGGCCTGTGCCCTTGCGGCACAAACACCGACTCTATAACCATCCAAAACAAAAAAAAGAGCAC
>JAFRTM010000011.1 GCA_017439185.1 Bacteroidales bacterium
GCAGATAGTGGCACCGATAGTGCCCAACGGCGACACGGTGGCATGCTTCTCGGATGCGGTGGAGCCTTCACAGCTGCCCACGGTTGTGGACATCTGCGGCGACACCATATCCGACACCGTCCACGGACACGGCTCGATAGACATAAGCTATGTTGACCACAACGACACGCCGTGTACAGGCAGCAGGGTTTATACCTACACCTATACCGACTGTACGGGTAGGCTTTCCACTCAGTGGCAGTACACTTACACCATAGAGCATCCTGCCTTGCAGCCGTTGGCCGACACGGTGAAGCAGACAGCATGCCTCAACGAGGCAACCACGCCTGCCATTACGCCAACGGCACCGGCATTGGTGAATGCTTGCGGTGACACGATAGTGGGAGTGATGACACCTGCCACGCCCGACCTTTCGGGTATCGACGCCCACGACTCGGGTAGGGTGGTCTATCACTTCGTATATACCGACTGCGACGGCACTGAAACCACGTGGGAATACATCTACGAGGTAGATCCCGACGAGTTCCAACCGCCTGCCGACTCGGCACAGGTGGTGGCTTGCATAGGTCAGGTAAGTGCCCCTGCGGTAGCCACGATGCCTGAGATAGCGGTGTGCAACGAGACGATACCTTATACCGACCTTACAACCCCGACGGTTACTTCTACGGGCAACGACAGTTGCGGTACGGTGACTTACACCTACCACTACACCGTGATGGGCCGCGACTACACGTGGTCGTTTACCGACACCATACGTCCTGAGCCGTTCGTGGTACCTGCAAGTGTGGTGGATACTATAGAATGCTACAACGTGGCTACCAACGTGCCCACGTTGCCGGTGGTGTCGAACTCTTGCGGCGATGTCATAGAATACAGTTCTGTGGACATAGACAGCAGCGACTACAACGGATGTTCGGGAGAGATAGTCTATACCTACACTTACCATGACTGTGCGGGCTATACGGCACAGTGGCAGTTCACTTATGTGATACACCACACCACTCAGCCCTATATCATACAAGGTGCCGACTATACGACCGATTCCACTGTGGCATGTGTCGAGGATGCGGTGCCGGGCTTCCGAGTGCCTGTGATGAGCGATGTGTGCGGACGTGTGCTTGACGCTCCTGTATTCGAAATCATAGAGCCTTGCGAGGCTACCAACTGCCAAGGGCAGCGCACCTATCGCTATTACTACTACGACTGCGACGGCGTCAACACTATATGGAACTTTATGTATAGTATCCATGACACGGTTCCGCCGACCATAGATCCGATAGATCCGCAGGATGCTGTGCTAACAGGTACGGGTTGCCATTACCAAGTTCCCGACCTCTCGTTCGAGGCACTCAACAACTCGTACGACAACTGTGGCGGCACTGTGGTGTTCGACGGGCAGACCCCCTCGGCAAGCGAGTTGTTCGACCAACCGCTCACCGACGGCACGGTGACAGTCACCGTGAGGGTGAGGGACGAGTGCGGCAATGTGCAGACGAGAGATGTGGAGGTGTCGGTACCGGGTAGCGGCATATCGGTGACGCTCACCGACGGCAACGGCTACGAGCATTCCACCGCGATATGCAGTGGCGACACGGTGCAGTTGTCGGCTGCGGCTACTACCAACAACGGCAACCCGACCTATCGTTGGACTCCTGCCACGGCACTCTCGTCCACTACGGCTGCCAACGTGTCGGCATGGCCCACACAGGACATCGCCTACACCGTGACGGTTACCGACAACAATGGTTGCTCGCAGTCGGCCAATATGGTGGTGACGGTTCATCAGTTGACCTCTACCGCCTTCCGTCAGAGCGTGTGCGACACCTATACTTGGTATTCTCATAACGGAGACATCGCCTATACGCAGTCGGGTACTTATTACGACAACTACCTCACCGCCGACGGATGTCCTTCGACCGATACGCTGTATCTCACGGTCAACTATAACGTCTATGCTGACGAATATGACACCATCTGTACGGGAGAGACGATAATCTTTGCGGGACGTCAGTACAACACAAGTGGCGACTACGACGGCACCTTCTTGGCTTCCAACGGGTGCGACAGCATAGTGACGCTGCACCTGACGGTGGCACCTAATCCTTCGGTAAGGATACAGTCGGACTACAGTTGCGACGACGGTTCCTACACCCTCGTGGCCAACACTCAGGCTCCGATAGTGGAGTGGCAGTCGATACCGCCTATGGCGGAGTTCAATCAGCAGGCTCATCAGCAGCAGGTGGTCTTTGTACCATACGCCACCACCTTCGTGACACTCTATGCCGGATATCCCGGAATGATGCAGTGTGCGGTGAGGGACACCACCACGCTCATACCTGTAACGCTTACCGATGCGGCCATCGAGGTGACACCGGAAGTGCTCAACCGCGACTATCCCGACTGGACCGCTATAGACCGAAGCAAGAATGTGGATTGGCGTCAGTGGTACGTGGATGGCATGTACTACGGTGTCGACGAGAATATTGGCGCCCGTGCTGACGAGGCGGTCGATTCGGTGGTCATAATCCTCATCGTGGGCAACGCCATGTGTACCGACACCGCCGAGGTGGTGCTGCCGATGCTGAGAGAGGGCGTCTATGTGCCTAACGTCTTCACCCCCGAACTTGCCATCAACCGTCAGTTTGGCGCCTCGGGAGTGGGAATCATCGAGTATCATCTCGACATCTACAACCGCAACGGACTCCACGTTTTCCATTCCGACGACCTGAACGACCAATGGAAGGGCGACCACAACGGAGTGGAGTGCCCGACGGGCAGTTATGTGTGGCACATAGTTTACAGGACAGAGGTCTATCCCGATGTGAGGAAAGAGATAGTGGGACAGGTGCTGTTGCTGAGGTAGAGGAAGGGAAAAGTCTCCAACTTGTCAGGCATTTGGCAAATTGGAGATTTTTTTAACTATAATAATTTAACATCAGAAAATTGAATATGATTAAAACGGTAAAAAACATTGTCATTGCATTGGCGGCAGTTATGATGCTGTCGTTTTGCGGATGTTCGTCAAATCCCAAAGAGGTGAACACGGAAGAAAGTGAGAACACGGAACAGACCGTCACCAACGAGGAGAAAGGAGCAGTTGAGGAGTATGCGTTGGCGGGAACCTATAAGATGTTTGAGCAGCCTGAAGAGTGGTTCAGCATCTCGGGTGTGGTGAAAATCGGGAACGACAAGAAGTGGACGGCGGAGGTGCAAGGACTCGAAGCGTCTTTTACTTATACCGGATATGTGAACGAAAAGGGCGAGCTTATCATAGAGAGTGCTTTTGTTGACGACTCCGAGGGGCATAACGAGTATGAAGGTGTAGGCAGTTCGTTCGGAACGTGTGACGGGAAGAAGATAGAAGCGGAATACCATACATACAATAGGGAGAACTAAGGAGTGAGAGTGGCGGAATAATGCTGACGCTGGCTTTTATTTGCGTCACGATAATGGATTTTTATAGCTTAATCGGCGAGGCGATGCTCCGCCGATTTTTTTGTCAGTGGTGGGTTATATAAAAGTAATACCAAACATGGTTCAACCATGGCTCAACCATGTAGGAAGTATGGTAAGTGGGTGATAATTAGTGGTTTATGATTTTAGTATTATTGTAACTTACTTATTTACAGTTGTTTGTGTTTGTTTACCCGAGGCACATAGGAGGCACATTCGATGCATATTCGACTTAAGTGTTACATTAATTCGGAATCGGTTGGGGTGTTGAAAAAAATATTGGAAAAAATTTTGTGGTATCAAATATTATTTGTATATTTGCAAAATCTACTGATTATGGGCGTTTTGTATAAAACGGACTGAAAGTCAGTGATATTAATAAATTTTTTAACAAATAAAATAAGGATAGTGCAATATAATAACGACGAAATAAAGGTAAATGTGAGCTCGGAGACGGGTCGGCTGAGGGCTGTGCTGCTGCATAGACCGGGGGTGGAGATAGAGAGGATGACGCCACAAAATGCGAACAGTGCGCTGTACAGTGACATACTGAACAAAGCGGTTGTGGATGAGGAATATGCGGATTTCAGCGGAGTGTTGGAGAGGTGGACGAAGGTATATTATGTGGAGGATGTGTTGGCGAAGGTGTTGGAGGACGAAGGGGTGAAGAGGGAGATAGTGACGGAGAGTTGCAGGTTGGACGGCTGTGGGGGATTGGTGCAGAGGTTGCTCGGACATGAGCCTCGTGTACTTGCGAAGGAGCTGATAGAGGGTGTACAGAACGGGGATTGGGATTATGAGCACGGGAAGGATGATGACCGCTATGACCTGAAGCCGCTTTATAACCTGTTTTTCACGAGGGATGCGAGCAGCACGGTGTATGACCGGGTGCTGATTAACTCGATGTCGTTTGACGTGAGGAGGAGGGAGACGCTGATATACAAGGCGATATTCGAGAAGTTCTTCGGAGTGGAGACGCTGAATGCGCAGGAATGGAGCAGCCATGCGAGGACGGAAGGGGGCGACGTGCAGATAGCGAGAAGCAACATGCTGTGTATCGGTACGGGCATCAGAACGAACAAGAAGGGTATAGAATATTTGGCGCACAAGATGGCGGAGAAGCACGAGCAGTTTGCGATATTGGTGCAGGAGCTGCCGCACAAGCCCGAGAGTTTCATACACTTGGACATGGTGTTCACGTTCCTGAGCCAGAACGAGTGCATGATGTTTGAACCGATGGTGAAGAAGTCGGGTGTGTTCACGGGAATGGACACGACGATAATCACGATAGATAACGGAAACATAAAGTATAACAGTTGTTCGAACATACTGCAGGGACTGAAGCTGACGGGATGGGACATGAAGCCTATACTGTGCGGCGGGGAGGAGCCGTGGGACCAGATGAGGGAGCAGTGGCATTCGGGTGCGAACTTCTTCGCTTTGGGGGAGGGCAAGGTGCTCGGATACCGGAGGAATGTGCACACGATGGAGGCGTTGGACAGGGCTGGCTTTGCAATACTGAAGGCGGAGGATATCTGCAGCGGCAAGGTGAAGATGGAGGACTACGACAAGTTTGTGGCGGCCTTCAAGGGCAGCGAGTTGCCGAGAGGCGGAGGGGGAGCGAGATGTATGACGATGCCGATTATGAGAGAAGGTTGATAAGTTGAATGTTGATAGGTTGATAAGTTGGATGTTGATAGGTTGGATGTTGATAAGTTGAATGTTGATAGGTTGATAGGTTTATAAGTTAAAATTGAAAGTTGAGAATTATATAATAAAATGAAAAAATATCACATAGTAAACAATATCATCGGATGGGTAGTGGGAATCGCTGCCTGTTTGGTGTATGTGCTGACCGCAGAGGCTACGGCGAGTTGGTGGGATTGTGGCGAGTATATAGCCACGGCGTATAAGTTGCAGGTGGGGCACCCTCCCGGAGCACCTACTTTCCAACTGTTGGGAAGGCTGTTCTCGATGTTTGGGGACCCGTCGTCGGCCGCACACGCGATAAATATAATGTCGGCATTGTGCAGCGGTTTCACCATACTGTTCCTTTTTTGGAGCATCACGCTGTTGGGCAAGCACTTGCTGCCCGACCCGAAGAATCCGAGCCTGAAAGACCCGAGGACATGGGGAGTTTGGGCAGCGGGCATAGTGGGAGCGTTGGCATACACGTTCAGCGACACATTTTGGTTTTCGGCAGTAGAGGGTGAGGTGTATGCGATGAGCAGTTTCTTCACCTCGGTGGTGTTTTGGGCGATACTGAAATGGGAGGAGCAAGCCGACGACAGCAGCCGCTCGATGAGATGGATATTGCTGATAAGCCTGTTGGTGGGAGTGGCCATCGGAGTGCACTTGCTGAACTTGCTGACGATACCGGCGATAGTGTATGTGGTGTATTTCAAGAAGACCAAGAAGGTGAGCCTGAAAGGTTTCCTGCTGAGTGGAGTGCTGAGTGTGGTGCTGTTGGCGGTGGTGCTGTGGGGAGTGATACCGGGAGTGGTGAACATGGACAGTGCCTTCGACGTGTTCTTTGTGAACAAGCTGCACGCCCACTTCAACACGGGCACGATAGTCTATTTCGTGCTGTTGGCGGTGTTGGTGGCAGTCGGAGTGTTCTTTACGCACAGGAAGAAGAGCCGTGTGTCGCAGGTGGTGAACACGGGACTGCTGTCGTTCGTGATGCTGCTAATAGGATACAGCACGTTCTTTGTACTCGTAATCAGAGCCAACACCAATACGCCGCTGAACGAGAACGCGCCGAAGGACGCAGTGGCGCTGAGGGCATACTTGGGACGAGAGCAGTACGGCGACACGCCGCTGTTCAAAGGGCAGTATTTCACGGCCAAGAACCCCAACGGAGTGGAGAAAGGCTATACTAAATATATAAGAGGTGTAGATAAAGAGGGACGTGACTGCTACATACCGGCAGCATACGCCCAAAAATATACCTACGACAAGCGCCACACGGGAGCGTTCCCGAGGATGTGGAGTTCGGACGAGAGCCGCCGTCACCCGCAGTTCTACCAATATTGGGCGGGCAAGGTGCGCGGCAATCAGAAGCCTTCGGGCTCGCAGAACTTCAAGTTCATGACGAGGTATCAGTTCAATTGGATGTATTGGCGCTACTTTATGTGGAACTTTGCCGGAAGGCAGAACGACATACAGGGACACCACTTCAACGACGACGGCACGATAGACTACCTGAGCGGCAATTGGCTGTCGGGTATCAAGTTTATCGACGAAGCCCGTTTGGGACCGCAGGACAACCTGCCCGACCACATGAAGGACAACAAGGCGAGGAACCGCTACTATATGTTGCCGCTGCTGCTCGGACTGATAGGATTGGTGTACCATTCGATGAAGAACAAGAAGGACGCCTTCGTGGTGTTGGTGATGTTCGTCATGACCGGCTTGGCAATTGCCTTCTACCTGAACATGCCTCCCCGTCAGCCAAGGGAGAGGGACTATGCGTTCGTGGGTTCGTTCAGTTTCTTTGCAATATGGATAGGATTGGGCGTGATGGCGTTGGCTGAATGGATTAGCAAGTTGCTGAAGAAAGAGAAGGTGTACAAGATAGTGTTGCCCGTGGTGTTTGTGGTGACGATGGCAGCGGTGCCTGTGCTTATGGCGTCGGAGAACTGGGACGACCACGACCGCTCGCACAAGTATGCCGCCCGCGACTTTGCGGAGAACTACCTGAAGTCGATAAAGAAGAACGGTGTGTTGGTGACTTTCGGCGACAACGACACCTTCCCGTTGTGGTACGCCCAAGAGGTGGAAGGGGTGAGAACCGACGTGAGAATCCTGAACTACACCCTCTCGGGCATGCATTGGTATGTGGAGCAGTTGTTCAACAAGCTCTATGAGTCGGATGCACTGCCGTTTACCCTGCCGAAGGAGTTCTACGGCTTGGGGAAGGACATGGTGTATCTGCAAGATGCGTCGAGAGGCGAATATATGGAGGTTACCGACGTGCTCGGAATGGTGCGTGACCATCCGGAGAAATACATCATGCACGACCGCCGAGGAGACGAGGACATAGTGGTAATACCCACCAAGCGTTTCAAGATAACCCTCGACAAGGCCAGACTGGTGGAGCTCGGAGTGGTCACACAAGTCCAAGCCGACTCGATGCCGGGCGAACTGAAATGGGAGCTGAAGAGAGACGCATTGTTCCGTCACCAGCTGATGATGCTCGACATTATCGGTACCAACAAGTTTGAACGCGACCTCAACATAATGAGCCCCAGCTATATTAAGGAAGAATATCCGTTGGCTATGGCTTATTCGATGCAGGACGGCATGAACTACAAACTGTTGCCCTATCCCGCCAAGATGTTCTCGACGGTGCAGATAGGGGAGGAGGAAGGCAGAAAAGTGCTCCTCGACCGCCATTTCACCGACAATTCGGCCGACTACTTCATCAACGGAGCCAAGAAGGACGACGGCAGTTACGAGCCATTGGAATGGGGCAACCTGAACGCCGACATCTATGTGGACCCCGTGAGCGTAAACATGGCGTTGGTGCAGACTCAGAATTTTGTGTCGCTTGCCGACGAACTCAACCGCATGGGACGCAAAGAGGAGGCAAAGAAACTGCTCGACATCTGCGAGGAGAACTTCCCGGCGAAGAACTTCCCGAGAGACAAGTACAGCATACAGATGCTTGGCGTGTACAAGGATGTCTATGGAGCGGAGAAAGCTAAGGAGCTGTGGAAGCAGATAGAAGAGTACTACATGCAGCAATATATCTACCTCTCGCAGTTCCGCGGCACTAAGGCCAAAGGAGTTCGCTATGACCTCGAAGAGTGTATCTACGTCTTCGCGGAATTGGCAAAAAGAGCCCATGAGATCCTCGGTGACGACGCCTTGGCGAAAGACCTGCAACCGATATTAAGCTCAGTAAGATAAATAAAGGCAGTAGATGAAACCCAAAGTACAGCAAACGACCAAAAGGATGAGCTTCGAGCTCTCACTGCGAGACAGTCGCAAGCTTATGGTTTATGCCAAGTCCAAAGGCATCACCCGTCCCGAGGCGGTGAAGCGCATAGTGCGTAACTTCCTCGCCAACGAGGTGGCTGACCAACCCGACACGGCAAAGAACCAATTGGGACTCTTCGACTGCACACAAATGGACATATTCGGCAAATAAATAACATTATATAATGAAAAAAATCGCATTATTCCTGACGTTGGCTCTCCTTACCCTGCCGTTCCTCGGCAAGGCGGAAGAGGCTGACACCGTTGTGGCGACAGCCGCGGTGTCAGAGTCTCAGACCGAGAGCGAAGAAGAAAATCCGGGCGACATCATTATCGGACACGTGACCGATGCCCATTCGTGGCACATGTTCGATATCAAGAAGAAAGACGGTACGGTGCACGCAGTGGCGATACCGTTGCCTATCATCTTGATAAACGACGGGCATCTTGATGTGTTTATGAGCTCGAAATTTCCTCACGAGAAAGACGCAGAGGGCAACAAGATATACAAAAACTACAATCTTAAAGGAGGCGGATTGGAAAGGGAGCAGATAGTGTGTGTGGAAGTTGACGCGGCCGGCAATGTGGTAAGAGACGAAGCCGGAAAAGTCATAGAGGGCAAAGCCCCGATAGACCTCTCCATCACCAAGACGGCTGCCGCTATCATCATTGCGGTGGTACTCCTGATAGTTATCCTTATGGTGGTGAAGAACCAATACAAGAAACGCGAAGGGAAAGAGCCCAAAGGAATGCAGACACTCATTGAGTTGCTCATCCTCCACGTGAGAAACGATATAGCAGGACCGATGCTCGGTGCCAAGACCGACAAGTTTTTGCCGTATCTCCTGACGCTCTTCTTCTTCATTATATTCTGTAACGTTCTCGGTCTTATACCGTTCTTCCCCGCAGGTGCCAATATCACAGGAAATATTGCGGTAACAGCCATATTGGCGTTCATAACTTTCTTTATCACCAACCTCTCGGGCAACCGTCACTATTGGAAGGACATCTTCAACACACCGGGAGTGCCTGCATGGTTGAAGATATTCCCTTTGATGCCTGTGGTGGAGTTGGTTGGAGTGTTTACCAAACCCATAGTTCTCATGATCCGACTTTTCGCCAATATGACAGCAGGTCATATCGTGATACTCGGATTTGTGGTGATTATCTTCATCCTCAGCAATCTGTTTGGAACAATGGTAGGAGGAGCGGTGTCGGTGATGAGTGTGCTGTTTAGTGTATTCATCAGTTTGTTGGAGTGCTTGGTTGCATACATCCAGGCTTATGTATTCACGATGCTGTCGGCTCTCTACATAGGAATGGCAGTGGAAACTCCCGAACACGAATAATAATCAGAAAATAATCTGCAAGATGAAAAGGAACATAATAATATTGATATTGATGGTTGCGGTTGTATCGGTAGCCGTAGCGCAGCGTCCCAACCGAAAGGCAGAGCCGGTGACGGTGAGCAACAACCGTTTTGCAAGTACCGAGCTGATAAAGAAGAACAAGGACTTTATGGGGGATAAGACTAAAAATGAAAAGGACAACGCAACGACAGGAGCTCAGCGTCATTTCGTGTATATAATAGAAAGTCTCGAAGTAGACGAGAGTGAGGCAATCGATGTGAACATACTTGTAACGGTCAATCCGTCTAACAACAAGTTGACGGTGAAGGTCACGCCCAGTGAGTCGGGAATGCTGTATGAGTTGATTGATGGCACGCAGGCTTGTTTGGAACACAAACCGCTTCGTGGGCAGAATACCAATATCTCCTTCTCCCGTTACCACGAAGGGGAATATGTGCTGAAGGTGCAGAACGCGGAAGGGAAATATAGCAAATTCAAAATAGTAAAAACAATTAATAACTAATATATAGAGCTATGAAGTCGATAAAAGATGTAAATTTTGCCGGAAAAAAGGTTCTGTTGAGAGTGGATTTCAACGTGCCTACCGACGAGTACCGGACAATCACCGACGACACTCGTATACGCGAGTCACTCCCTACAATTAAAAAACTTCTTTCAGACGGAGCATCGGTAATACTGATCGCCCACATGGGACGTCCGAAGAACGGAGTAGATCCCAAACTCAGTCTCGACCACGTGGCTCAATATCTTGGTTTGTTGCTCAAGCAACAGGTTCTTTTCACTCACGACTTGTTGGGCGACAAGGTTACCGAGATGGTTAACGCCATGAAGCCGGGCGAGATAATGCTGCTCGAAAACATAAGGTTCTACGAGGGAGAAACCAAAGGCGATGTGGCACTTGCCGAGCAGTTGGCTAAGTTGGGCGACTGCTATGTGAATGACGCATTTGGAGCAGCTCACCGTGAACACAGTTCCACGGCTGTTATAGCCCGTTTCTTCCCCAACGACAAATATTTCGGTTTCCTGATGGAGAACGAGATAAAGAATCTGCAGTACCTGCTTGACAAACCCGAGCATCCGTTTACCGCTATCATCGGAGGCTCTAAGATTAGCTCTAAGATAGATATATTGTATAACCTTATCCCGAAGGTCGACAATATGATCATCATCGGAGGTATGCGTTATACTTTCACCAAGGCCATGGGAGGCAAGATAGGAAACAGCATACACGAAGATGACAAGTTGGACACTGCTTTGGAACTTATAAAGAAAATGGACGAGGCAGGCGTGAAATATTACTTGCCTATCGACTGCGTGGTAGTTGACCGTTTTGCCAACGACGCCAATCGTATGATAACCAAAGGAGACGAGATTCCCGATGGTTGGGAGGCAGTGGACTGCGGTCCCAAGAGCAGCGAACTTTTCCGTGAGGTGATTCTGCAGAGCAAGACTATTCTGTGGAACGGTCCTGCCGGTGTGTTCGAGATGCACAATTTTGCCAAAGGTACTAACAATATAGCAAAAGACGTGGCTGAGGCTTGCGGTCACGGTGCATTTGCAGCCATAGGCGGTGGCGACTCTGTCGCTGCAGTCAAACAGATGCACTTGGCAGACCGTATGAGTTACGTCTCCACAGGTGGCGGAGCAATGCTCGAATACCTGGAAGGCAAACAGCTGCCGGGTATCAAGGCGATAATGGAATAGGGCAATGGCTCATTTCCTGCCAATAACAGCAGACGAGGTTAAACGCCTCGGATGGGACATGGTCGATATAGTGGTCGTTTCGGGCGATGCCTATATCGACCATCCTTCATTTGGTACGGCTGTGATAGGCAGGGTTTTGGAAGCCGACGGCTTTCGGGTGGCTATATTGCCACAGCCTAATTGGCGTGACGATCTGCGTGACTTCCGCAAGTTCGGGAAACCGAGACTGTTCTTCGGTGTTACATCGGGTGTTATGGACTCGATGGTGAACCATTACACTGCAGCCCGTCGTTTACGGCATGACGATGCATATACGCCGGGAGGTGCTTATGGATTCAGACCCGACTATGCAACATACGTGTATGCCCGTATATTGAAGGAGATTTATCCCGAAACTTCCGTGGTGATAGGTGGAATAGAAGCTTCGATGAGAAGGTTGGCTCATTATGACTATTGGTCAGACACTCTGAAGCCGTCGATACTTGCCGAATGTTCTGCCGACTTGTTAGTATATGGTATGGCAGAACGGACGATGTTGCAGATAGCGCAAATGCTTGACGGGGGAGCCTCTGTCGAGGATTTAAGGGAACTTCCGCAAGTGGCATATATCACAAAGGATTATATTCCAACCAAAGACGCTATAGGATTGCATCCCTATGAAGAGTGTAAGCGTTCCAAGCGCAGTCAGGCAGAGAACTTTCATATAGTGGAGACCGAGTCCAACATAGTGGAACAACATGTGCTGTTTCAGCGTCACGGTGACAGGACTGTGGTGGTTAATCCCTCGTTGGAACCTATGACAACCGAGGAGTTGGACCATAGCTTTGATTTACCGTACATGAGACAGCCTCATCCGAAGTACAAAAAGCGTGGGACTATTCCGGCGTTTGAGATGATACGCAATTCGGTGAATATTCATCGGGGCTGCTTTGGCGGTTGCTCGTTCTGTACGATATCGGCGCATCAGGGCAAACAGGTGGTAAGCCGTAGCGAGGAGTCTATAATTCAAGAAGTCCGTCAAGTGGTGGAGGCTCCCGATTTCAACGGAACTATAACCGATCTAGGAGGTCCGTCGGCAAATATGTATGGTATGAGCGGCAAAGACAAAACCATTTGCCGCAAGTGCAAACGTTTCAGTTGTATCTATCCCTCGCGATGCAAGAATCTGCAGTGCGACCATCGCAGACTTCTTGATTTGTATAAGAAAGTGGAGGCTCTACCCGGGGTAAAACATCTCTATATTGGCAGCGGAATACGCTGTGACCTTTTCTATGACGACAATCACGGGTATGACTATTTCCGCCAAGTGGTGCTGCGCCATGCCAGTGGACGTCTGAAGGTAGCTCCCGAACATACTTCTGATAAGGTGTTGAAACTGATGCGCAAGCCTTCCTTCGACTTGTTTGTGAAGACCAAGCGAGACTTCTCCAAGATATGTGCAGATGCAGGGGTTCGTTATCAGTTGATACCTTATTTTATATCAAGCCATCCGGGATGTACGGTGGCGGATATGGCTGATCTGGCGGTGCAGATGAAACGCTTGGGTTACCGTCTTGAGCAGATACAGGACTTCACGCCTACTCCGATGACCCTTTCTACCGAGATGTACTACACAGGCATAAATCCCGACACGATGGAACCTGTGTTTGTGGAGACTGACCCTAGGCGAAAAAAAGAACAAAACCTTATGTTTTTTGCCTACAAGCCCGAGAACCGTCAGCCTATAACCCAGATTCTGCGCCGTACTCATAACGAGCGTTATTTGTCTGAACTTTTCGATAAGGTTCCGTTCCGCTCTACGCCCAAACGAAAATATTAACATTTAACACATAAAATTATGAACGAACAACAGCAAGATCCTCAAGGTTCCAATCAGCAGCAGGAACAGGTGAAATTCGAACTCTACCAGAAACATTATAACGAGCAGGATTTCTGGTCCAAGATGAAGCGTTATGCAAAAATAGCAGGATACAAGGTAGCCGAATTGGCCCTTCAGCTCTACTATGCTATGCAAAGTCCAAATACTCCGGCTTGGGCCAAAGGGGTAATCGCAGGAGCTCTTGGCTATTTTATCTTGCCGGTGGACCTTGTGCCCGATGTGGCTCCTGCTGTAGGATTCCTCGATGATTTCGGCGTGCTCACGGCTGCAGTAATAACTATTGCAGCCCAGATTACTCCCGAAATCAAAAAGCGTGCGGCTGAGAAATTGGCTGAGTGGTTCAAAAAACCCGAATAAACGATTCGACTTCGTTAGGGGCGATTACCTATCGAAGTTGTGCATTTTATCAGAACGGCTGTGACAATGATTGTTGCAGCATGAACAATTGCCCTTGATTTGGCAGTTTGTGCATTCGTTGTCTTTGTTGCGTAGGGTGTGTAAAAGTGCGCGAAGCGAGACACTTACCGCAACGGCAATTATCAGAACCACTATTGCCAATTGTACGGTCATATTATTAGCGTTGCTATTTGGTAGAACAGGGTGCTTGCGATCCAGGCTAGTGTGATGGTGTAACCCACTGTGAATAACGCCCATTTCCATTTTCCGCTCTCGTTCTTTATGGCCACTATTGTGCTTATGCACGGCATGTAGAGCAGTATGAATATAAGCATGGAAGCGGCAGAGAGGGGAGTCATATTGTTGGATACCAGTTTCGCAATATGCAACTCGGAATCGTCATCGTCGCTTATTTCGTCTGCCGATGAGGCGTACATTACTCCCATTGTGCTTGCTACAATCTCTTTGGCGGTAATGCCTGCAAGGAGCGACACACTTTGCCTCCAGTCAAATCCACAAGGTTTCATCACGGGTTCAATGGTTTTTCCAACCACGCCGAGGCAGGAGTGCTCCAACTGCTCTTGGGAGGTGGAATATTTTTCGTTGTGGGGGAAATAGCCCAAGGCCCATACTATGACGCTGGCGGCGAGAATGATAGTGGCCATCTTGCGAAGGTATTCTTTGCCTTTCTCCCATGTGTGGCGTAACACCGACTTGGCAGTGGGTAGCCGATAGGGTGGGAGTTCCATCACAAACGGCAGGCTGTCGCCTTTTACTATCCAGCGGCTGAAGAGTTTGGCCAGCAATATCGCCATTATCAGTCCTCCGACATAGAGTCCCATCAATATCAAGGCAGCGTAACGGTTGAAAAAAGCCGAGATAAGTATCACGTATGTGGGAATCCTTGCCGAGCAACTCATCATAGGTATCACCAACATGGTGAGCAGTCGGCTTTTGCGGTCTTCGATGGTGCGGGTTGCCATGATGGCAGGTACATTGCAGCCAAATCCCATAATCATGGGAATGAAACTCTTGCCGTGAAGCCCCATACGGTGCATCATCTTGTCCATGATGAAAGCGGCTCGAGCCATATATCCGCTGTCTTCCATAAGTGATATGAAAAGGTAGAGGATCAGTATATTGGGCAGAAAGACTATCACACTGCCTACTCCGCTGATTATGCCATCAACCAAGAGGCTGCGTAATGGACCTTCGTCCATGGCGTTGGTTACCAAGTCTCCGAACCATGCGAATAGGCTGTCGATCCAGTCCATTGGGTATTGTCCAAGTGCGAAGGTGCAGAAGAAGGTGACGAACATGAGCAGAAGGAAGATAGGATAACCCAACCAGCGATGAGTCACAATTGCGTCTATTCGGTCTGTGGCGTGGTGAAGTGATTTCTTGCTGTTTTTCTTATAGCATTCGGCAAGGGCTCCACGAATGTATGCGTATTTTGCATCGGTGATGGCGCTTTCTATGTCTTCGGCGTCTTGGGCTATGTCAACTTTATGCCCTTTGTCGTCGCTTTCAACAAGGCGTTTCCCGCAGTTCTTTTTGTATTCTTCGGCAATCGTGTTGCGCATCTTGATGACGCTCCCGTCAGGGTCGTGGAGGTTTGCATAGCCCTCAAACAGTTTGTCGTTTTCGAGCAATTTGATGCTGAGGAATCGCGTCGAAAGTTGGTCGCTGAATCCGTGGTTGTATAGTTCTGTGCGTAATTGTGCAATATAGTGCTCGAGTTTGGGGCCATGGTTTACGTGTATGTGGCGAGTCTTCTTGTCTGTGCCTTCAAATACCGATATTATGGTGTTGAACAGGTTGTCGATACCATCGCCGTTACGTCCGGTGGTAGGCACTATGTGCATTCCCAAAAGGGTGCTGAGTTGCTCTATGTCGAGGGTGTCCCCACTTCGTTGCACCTCGTCGTACATGTTCAGAGCCATCACCATCGTGATGTCCATGTCTATGAGCTGAGTGGTGAGGTAGAGGTTGCGCTGCAGGTTGGTGCCGTCCACCACGTTGAGTATAATGTCAGGATTCTTCTCTATTATGTGTTTGCGCACATAGAGTTCCTCGGGCGAGTATGCACTGAGGGAATATGTCCCCGGCAAATCTACCAGGTTGAAGGTGTATCCTCCAAATGTGAATGTCCCTACCTTCTCATCTACGGTTACTCCGCTGTAGTTCCCTACTCGCTCGTGGGCATGAGCAGCTACGTTGAATATGGTGGTTTTTCCGCAGTTGGGATTTCCCACTAACGCCACATTGATTACCCTGCCACGCTCTTCGGCTATATGGTGCATTGCGTCGCAGTCGGGGACGTCAATGCTGCGGTAGTCGTCGTGGTTCACGATTTCCTCTTCGGCTTCGTCTTCACCTACGATTTCTATTCTTGAGGCATCGCTGCGTCGTAGCGATACTTCAAAGTTCATTATCCGGTATTTTATGGGGTCGTTGAGTGGGGCGTTCATTACGGCTTCGACCGACACTCCTTTTATGAATCCCATCTCTATTATGCGCTTGCGGAAGGCTCCGTGTCCGCAAACTCTTACCACTACACCAGTCTTACCTGTTTGTAAATCAGATAATAGCATGTTTCTTTATGAGAATATTCCAATTTGCAAAAGTAGTAACATTTTTTATTCCCCGCAATCACTAATACTAGGTATTTATATATAATAACAAAAGCATCGCAACACAATTGCTGCGATGCTCTCTATCTTTCAACCTTTAAGGTTACCTTCTTCTGTAGCTGCTGCGGTTGTAGCGTGCCTTCTCGTTGATGGGGATGTTGAATCCAGCCGAAAGCATCACGGTCATTAGATTACCGCCTGGGACTTCGATTTTATAGTTCGAGTTTCCTGTTTGTTCTTGTTCTATCTTTCTTATAGCATCTTCTTCTGGTCTCAACGGTATAAATCCATAGTCGAACACCAAGTCAAGCATCAAGTGGCGGTAGTGGTATCCAACCGATACTAAAAGGTTGGCATCGAAACGGTTTACAAACGAGAAAGAGTTGCGGGCACTTTTGTCGTCGGTGCCATAGTTGTCGTTGTTGGCGTTAACTTGAGGATTGTACGGAGTAATAGTACGCCAGCGGTATTTTCCATATACGCCAGCGCTGAATGCCGGTCCGAACAAAATGTTCACATAGTGTCCCGCGTGTTTTACCGGCATTTCGAATTTGAATCCCAGCAACACAGGCACTTGAGCATAGTAGTTATGGTAAAATCCTTCCCTGATTGACAGTTCGTTCTCGTATTTAAATAGTTCCTGGAAGTTTCCGCCTCTGCGGGTAAAATTAACCCCAAATTGGAGGTAGAGATTTGTGTTCCATGCAATTTTTGCATTTTCAAAACCGTAATCAACATAGATTCCGGCAAAGCCTCCGAGTATGGGTGAGGTGCTGCTGATATCGTCGTGAATCATGGATACTCCGGCACCTGCTTTGGCTCCCCAGCGGGCCCATTGGGCATTGGCCACACCGATTGTGGCTGTGAGGAGGGTCAATATGAGAAGTATTTTCTTCATTAATTTTCAGTTAATTCTGTCATCTTTTGCTAAGATGCATTATATGCAGAAAGAATATGCAAAGATACGAACTTTTCTTTAATACGGGCTAATTTTTGTGTAATATTTTTTAACATCTATTGTTAAGATGTTATATATTAGTATTTTATAATTTTCTTAAAATGTAGTCTGTCATCAGTTGATAGAGGTTCAAACGGGTGTTTCCTCCGTAGATTGAGTGATTTTTGTTAGGGTAGAGACGGAACTCAAACTGCTTGCCCGCCTTCTCCAACGCCGACAACATATCCAGTGAGTTTTGTACATGTACATTGTCGTCGCCTGTGCCGTGTATCAGGAGGTAGTTACCTTGCAGCCGGTCGGCGAAGTTCAGTGGCGAGTTCTCGTCATATCCCTTGGCGTTGTCTTGGGGCAAGGCCAGGAATCGCTCGGTGTAGATATTGTCATAGTAGCGCCAGGTTATGACCGGTGCCACTGCTATGGCGGTCTTGAACACGTCGTTGCCTTTCAGTATGGCAAGTGACGACAGGTATCCGCCGAAGCTCCATCCCCAGATGCCTATCCTCTCGGAGTCCACCCAACTCTGCTTGCCCAGCCATCTGGCGGCCTCTATGGCGTCTTCACACTCCATCCGTCCCAAGTCTTTGTAGGTCTGCTTCTTGAACTCCGCTCCGCGTCCTCCGGTGCCTCTGCCGTCAAAGCACATCACCACATAGCCTTTCTGTGCCAACATGTGGTACCAATAGTAGTCGTTGTAGCCGTAACTGTTCGTCACCTGCTGGTTGCCGGGACCTCCATACACGTACACCAATACCGGGTATTTCTTGTTCTCGTCGAAGTCGGCAGGTTTGATGGTGTAGTAGTTGAGTTCGGTGCCGTTGCTTGTGGCAAAGGTGCCGAATTGCTTATGTCCTGTGCCGTATTCTTTCATCTTGGATTGCAGCGCTGCGTTGTCAACGAGTGTCTTGACAAGCTTGCCTTGGGCGTTGTACAGCGAATAGGTTGGAGCGGCATTGGCGTTGCTATATACCGAGATGTAATATTTGCAGCCGTTGCTGAACGTTGCGCTATAGGTGCCTAAGCCGCTATGGTTCAGGCATTGTTTCTTCTTCCCGTCGACCCCAATCTTGTAAAGGTCGGTGTTCACTGAATTGCTCTCCTTCGAGGTGTAATAAATCGTGTTGTTCTTCTCGTCAACGCCGCACACTGCCTTCACCTCCCATTGGCCGCTGGTCACTTGCTTGACGAGTTTTCCGTCTATGCTGTACAGATAGATGTGTCTGTAGCCGTCCTTCTCGCTGGTGATAAGCATCTGCTCCTTGGCGTTCTTGCCTTTGCCTACGGTGATGAATCGCCAGGTGTCGGGCACTTCCACGTAGGTATCGCATCTCTCGCCATAGAGCCCGTAGAAATGGTTCGAGCCGTTAGCCACATCGTCCATCACTAGAATCTCCATACTGTTCTGCAGCCTGTTCATCCTCATCACGGCCAGCCGGTTGGCGTCGTTTGTCCATTGGAAGCGTGGGATATATTCCCATGTCTTGTCGGTGGAGAGCAGCCGTGTCGCCTTCCCTTTGTCGAGATTATACACCCACATCTCCACCTTGGAGTTGTCTTCCCCGGCTTTCGGATACTTGTACTTGTAGTTCTCGGGATAAAGGTCGCCCCACATCTGCATCGTGTATTCCCTCACTCCGCTCTCGTCGAATCGCATGTAGGCAATCTTCTTCGAGTCGGGGCTCCACTGGAATCCTTGGGTGATGGCGAATTCCTCTTCATACACCCAGTCGGTAGTGCCGTTGATTATCTCGTTCACCTTGCCGTCGCTCGTGATGGCGTGCTCCTCCAGCGTCGCCAGGTCCATCCAGTACAGGTTGTTGTCCCTCACGAAGGCCACCTTCGTACCGTCGGGGCTTAGCGTCGTCAGCCTCTGCTTCCCCTCCTGGGTGATTCGCTTCATGTTCTTCGCTGCCACGTCGTACACATAGTATGTAGATACTCCGCTGTGGCGGTACAGAGGCTCAAACTCTGCCGACAGCAGTATTTTCTTCTCGTCCTTCGAGAACTCGTAGCTCTCTATCGGAGGCATCGGCTTCGCCAGCTTCTTCATGTCGGGCGAACTGAAAAGACACACGCTTTCCTCCTTCTCGCCGGTCTTGTAGCTGTACTTGTCTATCCCCGTACGCGTCAGCACCGTGTAGTGCTCCCCGTCGTTCATCGAGCGTATATTGCTGATCCCTTCCGGGTAGAACACATAGTTCTGCCAGATGTCTTCAAGGGTTATCTCTTTAGTCTGCGCCAGCATAGTTGAAGCCACTGTGGCGAGGGCTAGGATTGTAAGGACTTTCTTCATGTTCAGATGATTGGTAAACAGTGAATAGCGATTATAAAATATCGTCGTTTGAAACTGCAAAAATACGAAAGTTTTTCTAACTGACAACAAATAATCCAAAAAACTTTTCCACAATCCTAGTCACGTTCCCTATACCTTATATTATATCTATAAATTTTATGGATTCTATAAATTATGCCCCAAAAATCGACAAGACCTTTCCCTCGGCTTTAGGTGCTCTTTAAGTCCTCTTTAAGTCCTAGTTGCCTCCTAGTTGCCTCCTATGTGAACTCATGCCGTTCAGGCAATAAAAAAAGAGTGCCATGCAAGCACTCTTTTCTTTCAGCGGAGAGAAAGGGATTCGAACCCTTGGACCCCCAAAAGAGGTCAACGGTTTTCGAGACCGCCCCGTTCGACCACTCCGGCATCTCTCCGTTTGTCTTTCGGCAAGGCTTTTTTGCCTCCCCTCTGTCCCGAAAACTTTTGCAAAAGTACTAATTTTTTTTTCATTTACAAGAAAAAATAAAAAAAAGTTGTATCTTTGCAGCGCAAATTAAACATTATCAATATGAAAAAAATCTTTCTAATTGTTGCAATATTAGCACTTTCGCACTCGCTTTTTGCAAATTCGGTACGTTATTTTACCTATTCGCAGGCCGAAAGAACCGTCCGTCACCTCAATGCGCAGGACGAGTTGATGATCTATTGTGGCTATTCCGATGAGATTGAAACCTACGTACTCGTCAACGAGGTATGGGCCGAACGTGTCAACTCCCAGTTCTATGAGATTTGGCTCTACGGCTACGATGCCTACACCGGCGACGAAATCTATATGCCCATCGACCTGGGTTGCATCTGGCTCTACAACCGTACCGGCATGCGTATGTACAACGCTGCCACCGTGTTGCGTTTCCGCCACTCCCACAGGACTCCCACATGGAGCTGGGTGATGCCGCCCTATCGCCCCTTCCATCGTAGGTTCCACGCCCCCGGATTCCTCTATACCTACCACTATGACATCCATCAGCCGGGTTGGTGCCATCCTTATCACGGTCACAACCCCTATAACTATCCTCCTTATTATATGCGTCATCGTCATGATCCCGTGCCGATGCATCGTGAGCCCTTCACGCCCGGTATCGAGATGCCGCGCACTATGACTCCCGACGGACATGGCTATCTGGGCAACACCCGAGGCAACAATACCACCCGTACCACCAGCGATCCTACGAGATACCAGACCTCCTCTACGGCAAGCACTTCGAGAACAACCTCGACCAAAGACTCGCCCAACACTATAGTGGTAAGTCGTGGCTCTTCTACCTCGGCCAATACCAGCAGTAGCAACAGCCGTGGCAGCAGTTCCTCTAACACAGTCAACCAGGGCAGCAGCAACTCACGCGGCTCCAGCTCCTCGTCCTCCACACAGACCAGCAGCTCCAACAGCCGTGGCTCCAGCAGTTCCTCTTCCGTGAACACTGGCAGCAGCAACTCCCGTGGTTCCAGCTCCTCGTCCTCCACACAGAGCAGCAGCTCTAACAGCCGTGGCTCCAGCAGTTCCTCTTCCGTGAACACTGGCAGCAGCAGTTCACGTGGTTCCAGCTCTTCGTCTTCCACGCAGAGCAGCAGCTCCAGCAGCCGTGGTTCCAGCTCTTCGTCGTCGGTCAACAACGGCAGCAGCAGTTCACGCGGTTCCAGCAGCTCGTCTTCCACACAGAGCAGCAGCTCCAGCAGCCGTGGTTCCAGCACCACCTCTACCAACACCGGTAGCAGCAGCTCACGCGGTACCAGCACCTCTTCCTCCACTTCCTCCAGTAGCCGTGGTTCCTCTACCACTACCAATTCCCGTAGCAGCAACAGCGCCACTCGTACCAGATAAGCAATTGTTATATATAATATAATGTATATAGAGGGAAGTCCATCGATGGGCTTCCCTCTCTTGAAAAAAACAGTCAGTTATGATAAAAGACAGCGAATTGGTTCTCTCTCCCGACGGTACCCTCTACCATATCCATCTTACCGCCGATACGCTGGCGGACAACGTGGTCCTCGTGGGCGATCCCGGCAGGGTGGAGATGTTCAAGCCCATGATGGACGCCATAACCTACGAGTCCTACAACCGTGAGATGCACGCCGTAACCGGCACCTATCACGGAAGTCCGCTGACGGTGCTCTCTACCGGTATGGGGTGCGACAATATAGACATAGTGATGTCGGAGCTCGACGCAGCCGCCAATATCGACCTCCAGAGCCGTCAGCCCCGGCAGGAGCACCGCTCGCTGCGAATAGTGCGTATCGGCACCTGCGGCTCTCTGCAGGCCGAGGTGGGAGTGGGTTCCCTGGTGGCTTCCCGTTATGTGGTAGGCCTTGACGGACTGTTGAACTATTATGCCCACGAGGCAAGCCAGCTTGAAGAAGGTATGGCACAGGCGTTCGCCGGGCATGTCCGCTTTCCCGGCAACTGGGCCAAGCCCTATTGCGCATCGGCTTCCAAGGAACTTTTCGACAGGGTGGGAGAGGGAATGGCCCCCGTGATTACCGCCACTGCGCCGGGCTTCTATGCTCCCCAGGGGCGTCACCTGCGCATTGCTCCGGCTGTCGCCGACCTCAACGAGCAGTTGTCTTCCTTTGCGTGGGACGGCCTCAAACTGGTGAATCTCGAGATGGAGACTTCCGCCATCTACGGTCTCTCCTCGGTCATGGGCCATCAGGCTCTCACCGTGTGCCTGGTCATAGCCAACCGTCCTACCGGCACTTTCCTCAACGACTACCACGACCAGATGAGAGGAGCCATCACAAGAGTACTCGATGCTTTGTGCCGTTAATGATACCCTATGACCTGGCAATCGGCAATAGAAGAGTATAAAGCCCATCTGAAGCTGGAGAGGCACCTGTCGGACAACACGTTGGTATCCTATATCAACGATGTCACCCACCTGCGCCGATATGCCGAAGAGCGCCATATCGCTCCCGAGCAGGTGACCGTCGAGGACCTTCAGCTGCTGCTCTCCCAGCTCAACGAGCTGGACATCGCCATCACCACCCAGTGCCGTTTCATCTCGGCTCTGCGGTCGTTCTACAAGATGATGCTCATCGACGACCTGGTGTCCGACAATCCTGCCGATCTGCTGGAGATGCCCTCGCGTCCCAAACACCTGCCCGACGTGCTCAGCGACAGCGACATCACGGCGATACAGGCCACCTTCGACCGTTCGCTTCCCGACCAGGAGCGCAACTATGTGATCATCGAGGTGCTCTACGGCTGTGGCTTGCGGGTGTCGGAACTGGTGAACCTGAAGCTTGCCGACATCTACGCCGAAGAGCAGTGCCTCATGGTCACCGGCAAGGGCGACAAGCAGCGGTGGGTGCCTATCAACGAGCGGGCTCTCAGCCTTATGCTGACTTATATACACCAGATTCGCAGCCATCAGACCCCCAAGGCGGGCAACGAGAAATATGTGTTTCTCAACCGCTTTGGGACTCGTCTGTCGCGCAATTATGTCTTTATGTTCCTGAAAGAGGCGGTGCGGCGTTCGGGAATCAACAAGCACGTGAGTCCCCACAGCCTGCGCCACAGCTTTGCCACCGAGCTGGTGCAGAACGGAGCCGATCTGAGGGCGGTGCAGGAGATGCTCGGCCACGAGTGTATCTCCACTACCGAGATCTACACCCACCTCTCGCGGCAGTTCCTGCGCGACACCATCGAGGCTTACCATCCCCATTACAGGAAATAACACCACGGTATGGCGACTCTCGGCTTGAAGTGGCGTTTTGTTTTCTATGTGCTGTTCTTTGGAGTAGGCTGTTGGGTGGGCACGTTGGAATCCGGCCATCATCTGTCGCCGTTCCTGCTGGCAGCCGTGCTGGCGTTTATGCTCCTGTTCGGCGTGGCCTTTGTGGCCAAGCCTTTGGCGTTCCTGCACCGGAAGGGTGTGGCTGTGCCGCTGTTTGCGGCGAGTGCACTGCTGTTGGGCTTCTCGGCAGGGGAGGTGCGCAACCCGTTGAATTCGCCATCCCATTTCGCACGGTTCATAGAGTCGGGCGAGCCGTCGGTGGTGAAGGTGACGGTGAGTGACCGGCCCCATCCGACAGGGCCCTATAACCGTGTGGAGGCAAGGGTCGATAACGTCCTTGTGGGCGACAGCAGTGTGGCCACTTCGGGCATGATGTTGCTGTATGTCGATACCGCTACGGCCTTGTCCCAGGGCGAGTTGTTCCTGCTGTGTGCCAAAATCTACGAGCTGCAGCCTCCGCGTAATCCCCACGCCTTCGACACCTGCCGCTATTGGCTCTCGCGCAACATCTGCCACAGAGCCTGGGTTAACGGCGGCGAGCTGTTCAGCCTCAAAAACGACAGGAAAGGTCTTCCCCAGAGGGTTGCCGACTACCGCGAACATCTTATCTCGAAGGTCCAGGCCACCGGCCTTTCCCCGTCGCAGAAGGGTCTGATGCAGGCGCTTGTGCTCGGGGACCGTTCGGCTCCCGGCGAGGCCACCGAGGAGGCTTTCCGTCGGTCGGGAATCACCCATCTCCTTTGTGTGTCGGGCCTTCATGTGGGCATCGTGGCTCTTTTGCTGCTGTTGCTGTTGAAGCCTTTGAGGGCGTTGAAGGGAGGGCGTCAGGCTGCTGCAATCCTTACGGTCGCTGGAGTGTGGGTGTTTGTGGCTGTCACCGGTATGGCGCCGTCCACCCTGCGAGCAGGCGTCATGTTCTCCTTTATGATTCTCACCCGCCTGTGGCACCGTCGGCCGCCGATGCTCAACGCCATAGTGTTCTCGGCGTTGGTGCTGCTGATGGTCCGTCCTGCCATGGTCCACGAGATGGGGTTCCAGCTCTCCTACGCGGCGGTGTCGGCCCTGGTGCTGTTCACCTCTCCCATACGGCGGAAGATACCGGTGGAGGTGTGGGTCGAGAAGGTCTGGAATCCGCTGAGGGTCGATGATCCCAAGGCCCGTCAGTTTGTCATCTATCCCTACCTGCTGTTCCAGTGGCTGTGTGTTCGGCTGGTGGACTGCACCATAGCCGCCCTGGTGGCGCAGCTTGCCACGCTACCGCTCTCGCTCTACTATTTCCATCAGTTTCCGGTCTATTTCTTGCTTGCCAATGTGATGGTGGTGCCGTTTGCCTCGTTGATGTTGGGAGCCATGGCGTTGCTGCTGGTGCTGCTGTGCTGTGGCCTGAGGCCGTTGTTCTTGGAGCGTGCGGTAGGCGAGATGCTTTCGTGGCTCCAGGGCTTTGCCGACTGGGTCTCCTCCCTTCCGGGAGCGGTGGTGCAAGGCATCTATTTCGACCGTCCGATGCTGCTGGTGGGCGTCGGGGTGGTGGTGAGCTGCTGTGTGCTGCTCTACCGGCGCCGGTGGCAGTGGGGAGCTCTCGCGGCAGCCTTGCTGGTGATGCTTGTGGCCTACGACCTCCTGAACCTCCGCCAGGCCTCGCGCCAGCACCTCTGGACCGTCTATTTCCACCGTCGTCCCACCGTCGAGATATTCTCGGGCAACCGGAGCCTGGTGCTCTACGACGCTGCCCACGGAGCCGACTATCTGGACTACCTGGTGAAAGACAACGACATCGCCCACCGCATAAGCTCGCGTACTCTTCAGCGTATAGACCTGCCGCTTACCTTGACTTCCTCTTCTGGTGGCAAATACCTTGTGGTGGCAGGCCATCATGACTATTACCGTTACGATGCCACGATACTGCAAGATGTGGACACCCTTGTGCTGGTGAGTCCCAGCAGGCGAGGGGAGGAGAGTTGGAGAGATATGGCAGAGGAGGCCAACGTTAGAGTATATAATATAAAAACCGAAGGGTCGCTTACAAGAGATTTCATACCGATAGAGAAATAGAACGAAGTTTTCTATTAATAAAGACCTCAAAAGCCGTTTTTGAAATCCAATCCAGTCCACATTTTCTTGTTGATATTGGTTAAGTGGGTGTGTTATAGCTGGTTGCTTGTCTTCGTTTTTAGGGATGAGGTGCTATACATAGTACACATATAGTACACACATAGTACACACATTTGACTTTTGTCTTACTTATATATTACTTTGGTATTACTTTGATATTACCTGTGTTTTTCTGAAAATGGTTGACAGTTTTTGTCTTTCGGCGGATGTTGGTTGACGGGTTATTTTTTTTAGACTGTTTTTTGTTGTCGGATATGACTAAATAGAGTGGTGATAACTGCGATTAACAAACTTTAACATTTTTGTAATAAATTAACTACTAAGGTATTATGGAGGGTGTTGATTGAGGGCTAAAGAAAATGGCTGTTTTAAAAGGGGATATTTTCGTCTATAATAGTGAGAGGGTGTATTTTGCGGGAGCCAAAAACGACAGTCGAGAGACAGGCAGATGAGCCATCGAGGTGGAGAGAACATAACGGTGCGTGGCAGACCCATACAGAAGACAGGGAGCGACATATTATGTCGTAAGAGACACGCACGAGGACATATCAGAGACGAAGGATGGATGCCAAGTTGGAGTTGGCGTCCCTTGCCGGGGAAGGGTGTCGGCGAAGGAAACCGATGCCCCCGGCTTGAAAATGAGAAGGTTACAGCGTAGCTGTCGGTGAGGTGGATATTTTGTTGAAAAAAATACCAGCTATGGCACCACGAAATGAAAAATAAAGCATATCTTTGCAAATTGAAATGTTATATTGAAAATGTTCTACCAACTTATAAAGAACAAGCGAGACCAGTGGAGTCAATCGCCATCGTGTCCAGTCAAGACGCTTGTTGACTACATCGAGAGCCGAGGCATGATGCGTGATGCTCAAATTGAGGCAATAAAGACATATCTCTTCTTGAAGATTGCCTGTGGCAACAGACCTCTCTGGGAGTTGTTTTATAAAGGCATCCTTTCTTCTCCCGAAACGATAGCCATCACTGGTACAGAACGGGATATCCTTGGCAACAACATACCGGCATTGGCCTTGATGGAATATGCCACTCTGCCGAACAGAAAGGGCAACCCTTTGGCTCCTGAACTTGTCAAAAACATCAAGTCCAACCCTACTGCCATCAACTATGAACAGGTGTTCCGCCAACTCTTCTATAATGTTAGTTATCCTGACTATCTCTTTAGCCTCCCGATGGGCGCAGGCAAGACCTATCTGATGGCGGCATTCATATATCTCGACCTTTATTTTGCACAGAACGAGCCAGACAATCCCGTCTTTGCCCACAACTTCATAATTCTGGCTCCATCAGGCCTGAAATCATCCATTATACCATCGCTTCGCAAGATACAGAATTTCGATCCCTCATGGGTGTTGCCAGAGCCCGCAGCCGGCAATATCAAGAGGCTTATCAAGTTTGAAATCCTTGATGAGCAGAAAAGTGCCAAGAAAAGCAACCGCACCAAGAATCCCAATGCTCAAAAGTTAAACATGCACCTTGGATGTGAGGGTGAAGGACTTATGGGTCTTGTGGCAGTTACAAACGCTGAAAAAGTAATTCTCAACCGTTGGGACAAAGACAAAGATGCTAAACTTTTTGACTCAGAAGACATCATCGCCAACGAACTCCGCCAAATCATTGGCAAGATACCACAAATGGCGGTATTTATCGATGAGGTACACCACGCTGCTGACAGCGAAATCAGACTTCGCCAAGTAGTAACCTACTGGGCTGAAGGGAATAACTTCAACTGTATGCTGGGTTTCTCAGGCACTCCTTATCTGGAACATGCCGAAAGAGTTCAGATAAATGACTCTATCACCGTCAGCAACACCGATCTGTCCAATGTGGTCTATCATTATCCGTTGATTGATGGCATCGGTAATTTCCTGAAATATCCTGATATCCGCACTGCCGATGCCGATAGCGAGACAATCATCCGCAATGGTTTAACCCACTTCCTCGACAGGTTCAAAGACAAAGTCTATGCCGGTGGCTTATGTGCCAAGATGGCAATCTATTGCGGGAAAATTGAGACGCTTGAAGAAAAGGTCTATCCTCTTGTGGCCGAAGTGTTGCAGTCCCATGGCATCAACCCGGCCGAAGCAGTGTTGAAATACCACGACGGTAACAAGCAGTATTCAGCCCCTGAAGGTGCAGAATCGGCTTTCGCTGCGCTCGATACCTCTCTTTCGATGATTCGAGTTGTTTTACTGGTACAGATTGGCAAGGAAGGGTGGGATTGCCGCAGCTTGGCTGGAGTCATACTCTCGCAACAGGGCGACTGTCCAAAGAACATGGTGCTGCAAACCAGCTGCCGTTGTCTGCGTCAAGTGGAACGAGGCAAAACAGAAGAGGCCGTAATCTGGCTCAACAAGTACAACGCCGACACTCTGAACACCCAGCTAAGCAAGACCCAGAACACCTCTGTCAAGGAAATCAATGCCAAGCATCAGGCCGAGCCGGTGATGATTAAACGGTATTCCCGAATGGAGGTGCAAAAAGTGCCGCCGATTGACTTCTACCAACTAAAGGTTGTCTATAACACCTTGTTGATCGAGGAAACTCCCGACACGAAAAACAGATTACAAACCAAGTGCATTGAAAAGAATCATCACACACTTGTCAATGTGCAAGACTTGTCAGGAAAAGTAACCAAAACCTATGCTCTCGACACCCAAACAGGAGAACGAATTACCTATACCGACTGGCTCCATACCATCGCTAAAGAGAGTTTTGATACTCTTTCTGTTCAAGAGATGAAAATATATGATGCAGATTTGCGCAGCATCTTTTCCAAAATCACCGTTGAAAAAGAGGGTACTCGCTTCACTGACGAGCAATACAATCAGCAACGCATCAGGTCACTTATCCGCCAAGCCTTTGTGCCTCGGCGCGACTTTGAAACCCAGGAAGAAGTTATTTCCACTGAGGCAAGTCTGCTCCAGATTGAAAAACTAACTTCGCCAGTGGAGTCTTATGTCGGAGACAAACGCTACTACCCAGATCAACAGACTGTACAAGAGATTACCGATGACGACAAGCAGCCCAACGTTATTACCCCCGAGATGCAGAAGGCGATAGATACGCTCAAGGCCGCCGGGATGCCAATCCCCGACTATATGCGAGGCAAGGAGCATCATCCTGAGCGCAACCACACCTATCATTATATGCCTTACCGTTTCGACAGCTCGTTGGAACGTGAATATCTTGAACAGGCTTTGGCTTGCATCAAAGACCAAAACATAGAAGTGTACTACAATGGGGATGACCAGCTCACCAACTTCAAGATAGACTGCTTCAAGCGGAGTGGTCGGCATTGGGTGCGCATAGGCAAGTATGTGCCCGACTTTCTTGTCCTCAGTCGCAATGCCAAAGGTGGCATCCACAAGGTGATTATTGTAGAGACCAAAGGCGAAGGATTTGCCGCCAAGTTCGCCGACCGCCGCCACTTTATGGAGTCCCAATTCATCAAGCAGAACAATGAAAAGTTCGGCTACCGCCGTTTTGAATTCCTGTATATTGAAGACACGCTCAAACCTGCGCTACGGCAACAGAAAATATTTGAGTCCATTAACAGTTTCTTTAATGAAAAAGCAGTTACCGAGGAATCCTCGGTAGTTGGACCTAAACAATAGAATAATAACAACTTGTTCCATTTTGGAATAGGTTCAATATACGATGACCTATGGCAATAAAATACATACCTTATTATCCCAATACCCTTGAGGGGCAAGCGTTGCTGGACAATTTTGTGCGGACGCGGAGGATGCTTTCTTATCGGGACAACAATGTGGTGGTGGAGCATATACAAAGGGGGATGCCGTTGTATGAAGTGCAGCAGGTGGAACATGTGGGTGCAGAGAGCAATGGAAATATGCTACTGCGGGGCGAATGTCTGTCGGCATGCGCCTACCTGAAGGAGCAGGGCATTGAGGTGGACTTGGTCTATATCGACCCACCATTTGCATCGGGTGCCGACTATGCCAAGAAGGTGTATGTGCGTCGCAACCCCAAGGTGGCAGAGGCTATACAGCAAGCGGAAAGCGAATTGGATGTAGAGGAGCTGAAAGCCTTTGAGGAAAAGATGTATGGCGACGTGTGGGACAAAGAACGTTATCTTAACTGGATGTATGAGAACCTGATGTCCATCAAAAGTGTGATGAGTGAGCATGCCAGCATCTATGTACATCTTGACTACCATATTGGACATTATGTCAAGATTCTTATGGATGAGATATTTGGGGAGGATAATTTCAGAAATGAAATAATATGGCACTATACTAATAAAATGAGTGGTACAACAAGCCCTCACGATTTCGTATGCGAACATGATACGATTTTTCGTTATTCTAAAAGTGAAGGTTATTTATACAATGTCATTACAGAGGGAAGGGACGAGCCTGTCAAACAGAGTAAACGAGTTAAAGTAGATGGAAAAAACATGAGGGCTCGTGATGAAGCGGGTAATATTATTTATGAGATTTCCGTAGATAAGAAAGTTAAAGATGTATGGGAAATACCCTATATAGCTTCCACTGACTCTCAGCGTGTTGACTATGCCACCCAAAAACCAGAAGCCTTATTAGAACGTATTATCAAAGCCAGTAGCGATGAGGAAATGCTGGTGGCAGACTTCTTTGGCGGCAGCGGGGTGACTGCTGCTGTCGCTCAAAAACTGGGACGACGCTTTATCCACAACGACATTGGGATTAACAGCATCCAAACCACCCGCGACCGCCTACAGGCTCTCGGTGCCAGCTTCGACATCAAGGAGGTGCGCGATGGTGTGTCGCTCTACCGCAATCCCGTGCAGACAATGGAGAAACTGCGCAGCCTTATCCTTGGCTTGCGTAATGAGGACAAACTTGACAAGTTCTGGGAGGGTAGCATCCACGACAGCCAGTGCGGTATGATGCCAGTTTACCTGCCAAACCTGATGGATAGCACCACTCGCTTGCTCGACCGTCCGCTGATGAATCGAATAATTCACGAGGCAATGCCCGATTTGCCCGATGATGTGCGTAAGGTAATTGTCTACTACATCGACATTACTGACCGGCAGGATATAGAAGCCTTCATACACGAAAACAACGATGTGTCTATGGCAGAGATAGAACTGCGCGACCTGAAACAAGTGCTCGACAATGTGGTGGTGGAAGACGAAGCCGAGTTCAATTTGAGCCAGGTGCAGGATGGCATTCTCGAAAAATGGCAGGTAAGCATTGAGCGATTCCATAGTGACCGCGTGAAGCGCAAGATTGATGACTACAACATCAACGGCCAGACACAGGCCTCAGCCAAAGGGAAAGAGTTCAAGCCCATTCTCATCAGCGAAGAAGGCTTGGAAACCATCGAGTGGCTTTCTGTTGACTGTTCGACGGCCGAAAAGACAGCCCCCTGGCACAGCGACGCAGAAATCAAAATAGACCGCCTCGGCTACGTCATTGAGAACGGCAAGAAAACCACCCGTTTCTGGGACGGCACCATCCGCACCGACAACCCTCCCCTCCGCCTCAAAATCCGCAACATCTGCGGCGATGAAAGTGTATTTATACATGGAGAATAAAGACAATCATCACTTTTATTTATTCAAAAAATGAGTTCGAAAGGTAAACACAGTACTAATAAGCCATTCCATTCTGGAGTTAGAGAGGCTCAGATAAAAGTATTGGAACGTAAGATAGATAATCTTGGCAATTTGATTAAAAGTCATCAAATCGCTTATGAGTCATACATCCAAATGCTCTCTTCGATGGTTGGTCACGATATGAAAAATTGTTTGATTACAATTGATGGATTACTTTACAATAAAAAGAATAATGAAAATTGGACTCCTGATGAAATGCAAGCATTAGAACAATCATTAAAGATGATGCATGATTCAATTCTACAATTTCAAAATGTCTCTATGGTTTCAGATACTACAAAATTTGAACTAAAAAAATTAGTATCGGCTATTACCTCTATACATAGAAATGTTTTTCAGAAGGAGAAGATTGATTTTGTCACACACTATAGTGATAATAACATTGTAATAGAACAGCCATACCATACTATACAGATAATAATAAACAATCTAATAATAAATGCTGTAAAGGCAATGTCCAATGTTGATCAAAAGAAGCTGGCTCTAGATATTGATATAAAGGAAGGACTATGTCATTTAAAAGTCCGAGATAATGGCTGTATTATTGATGAAAATATTTCCCGTAATATATTCAAATATGGATTCTCAACAACAGGAGGTTCAGGTATAGGTCTATTTCAGGTCAATGAATGTTTAAAGCGAATGAATGGTGGGATATCTGTTGTTAATGAGCCCGAAGATTCAGAATATGTAAAATCATTCGCTATATATTTCCCTCTCAATTCAAAGATTTAAAAAAGAAAGCAATATGTATAAAAGTATTTTAATTATTGATGATGAAGAACAACAGGCAAAAAACCTAAAAGAAGCATTGTCAAAAAGTCTTCCTGATTGTAAATTCGAAATTGCATCTTCCGAAGAAGAGATTGAGTCTAAAATCAATCATTACTTTTTTCTCATTGCCATCGTTGACCTTCGAATGGATGGCCGACAAACAGATGGCATTGGTATAATACAGGAGATTAATGAACGCAATCCTATCGCAAAAGTAATAGCTGTATCTGCATATTCATCAGAATATGCAGAGGCATTAAAAAAATTAATTGACGGCCGGAATATTTTTAGATTCAGTTCCAAATCATCATTTAGTACTTGGTTGCCTGAACTTGAAGAAATAATCAAGGATTGTTTTTTGCAGTTTGAAGACAACCACTATATTGGACAACGTGCGTTATTGTCGTATTATAATGATGCCAAAAATGAAACTGATACATTTAAAAAAGGGCAAAGTTTCGAGTATTTTATATCTACTTTATTCAGCAATATGGGGTATAGTAGGATTCGAATGAGGGTGAAAGACCGTAGTTCCAATGAGGTCGATTTGATAGTACGAAACGAAACGACAGATTTATTTCTTAACAAATTTGGAAAATATTTTTTAGTGGAATGTAAAAACAAACCCAATGAAGCTGTTGGTAAAAATGATTTTATAGTATTTTACAACAAACTGCGTAATGCATCTTCAATGTCTGAACTGGGAATTCTTTGTACATCAGGATACATTGCAAGAACCACCTATTTAGAGGCCATGAGAGAAAGCCAAGGTGAGAAAAAAGTTATTTTTCTATCAAATCCAGAGATTGTCAGAATGATTACTTCAGACAACATCCGAGAAGAATTCAAGAACATTCTTGATGAGCAAGTAAAAGACAACTAAAATAATCCAGCCTTTCTCCTATGCACTATTCTGCTCCAACAGAATAACCATAAATAATTCATACTGAACATACCGATGCCGTCTATAAGTGAGCACGTAAATGAGTATGTAAATGAGCATGTAAATGAGCATGTAAATGAGTGATGCCGATAAATGCTGGAGCAAATACATAACATAATGTTCAAGTAGACCAAAAAGTGGACTATAAGGAAGCACAGAAAGTGGTACAGAAAATGAATTGAAAAAAACTACAAACAATGAAGAATATTCGCCGTATGGGGCCAGATAAAGGCAGCCATTGGTAAGTAATAAATAAGGACACAAACGGATGGTTAGAATCTGTTAGAAATGAGTGGTTGAGAAAAAAAAACAGAAAACGAGACCGGAGGAAAACCGCGATACAACAAATCTAGCATAGTAATATCCGATATCCGTAAGAGAGGAAATCGACTTACTTTCTTCCCTATGGACATAAGATACGATATCGTAAAGATAAATTTTGTTATTATTAAAAATAATAGTATCTTTTTTCCTACGGAAAGAAGATACTGCGTCTCGGGAATCCAATAAAAAAATTGCTTTTTTTCTTGCTATTCCGCTCGACTTTTGTATCTTTGTACCTATTAATATAAACAGTTTTGACTATGAAGAAGGTGTTTTCTTTGCTGATTGTCAGTTTGTTGATATCATCGGCTATGGCACAGGTGAACTATGAAAAGTCTTGGAAAGCGGTGGATTCGCTCTACAAGGAGCGGCAGTACAACTCGGCCTACGGGAAATGCAAGCCGCTGTATGAGGCGGCGGTGAAGGCGGGTGACTCGCCCAACATGCTGAGGGGTGCCTATCTGCTTTCCCGCATAGAGGGTGCCTACCGCGAAGGGGCGGCCGACTCGGCGGAAATCCGCTACAGGGCGCTGATTCCGAAGCTGGCACCGGTGGAGAAGGCTCTGGCCGAGGTATTCCTGGCCAAGTTCTACCACGACTATATGATGCACAACCGTTGGAGGATAAGGGACAACAGCAACACCGACGAGAGCGGCCTGGACTACAAGCTGTGGTCGGAGGAGAGGTTCAGGAACGAGGTGGAGAAGCATGTGGCGTTGGCCCTGGAGGGTGAGCGGCTGCTGAAGAGCACCAAGGTGGAGGATCAGAAAAGCTACTGCGAGAGGAGCTACCGGGGAAGCACCAACGTGACGCCGACGCTCTACGACGTGGTGATGAACTACGCGGTGGACTGCGCGTCGGACTACGGCAAGAGGGTGGAGCTGATAAAGAAGCTCATAGACTTCCACAAGGGTGATGCCGACGAGTTGAGGATATACTACGACCTGAGGCTGCTGGACGAGCTGGCGAGAACTCCGAACGGGGAGAAGCCTACGGACAAGACCTACCGCAGGTATATAGAGAAATACAGGGGTACGAAATGCGAGTGGATAGTGTCGTTCTATGAGGAGGCGGCACGGTGGCTGCTGGGCGAGGGACGCCGGGTGGAGGCCAAGGCGATATGCGACGAGGCGATAGCGCGCTACGGCGAGAGCACGCTGATAGGTGGCTGCAAGACCATGTCGGCGGACATTGCCCATCCCAACATAAAGCTGGAGATGCTGGGAAGCGAGATGGAGGGTCACGACCTGCTGGCGAGGGTGACGGTGAGGAATATCGACCAGCTGTATTTCCGCGTGATAAAGAAGGATAAAGCCTACGAAAAGATATATTCGAGCGACCAGCTGCAGGCGGTCTACAGGAAGGCCAAGGTGGAGAAGGAGTGGAGCCAGAAGCTGCCCCACCGCACCGACTACGGCGAGCAGAAGGCCTACGTGTATATCCCGCCGATGGAGCATGGGAAATGGATACTGCTGGTGTCGTCGAGCAAAGACTTCCAGGAGAACGGCATGGTGGCGAAGCAGTTTGACTGCTGCGAGGCACAGATAGTGTCGGCGGCTCCGGGGTGGAGCAACTATATGGAAGGCTATGTGGTGACCCGCACCGACGGCAAGGCGTTATCGGGGGTGAAGGTGGAGATGGAAGCCTACGACTACAACAAGGACACCCGCACGACGGTGGCGCAGACGACCACCGACAGCAAGGGCTACTACCACTTCGACAACCCCAAGGGACTTTACCGCAACTACAGGGTGATAGCCACCTATAAGGGCTACACGATGGACCGCAGCGCCGAGACGATACAGCAGGAGAGCCTCTCGAGCGGACGGGGCCTGCACTGCGTGATAGACAGGCCGGTCTATAAGCTGGGCGAGGAGGTGAGCTTCGCCTACGTGTGCTACGAGACCAACCACCGCACCGAAGGCAAGACGCTGAAAGGATGCCATATAACGGTGGAGCTCTACGACGTGAACAGGAAGGTGCTGGACAGCGTGAAGCTGGTGAGCGACGAGTTCGGCATGTGCCACGGCAGTTTCCGTCTGCCGACCGACGCCTTGCCGGGCAACTTCTCGCTGAAGGGCAGGATAAAAGACTCCTACGTGACCGAGAGCACCACGCTGAACGTGCAGGAATACAAGCAGCCCAAGTTTGTGGTGACGATGGAGGGGGACGGCGGCAAGCACGTCTTCGGCAAGTCTATGACGGTGAAGGGACGGGCGGCGAGCTACAGCCAGGTGCCGATATCGGGCGCCAAGGTGAAATATACCGTGACCCGCAGGGAGATGTACCGCCCCTGGCGATGGTGGTTCAACCCGAGACCGGTGGTCACCACGGTGGCGACCGGCGAGACGGAGAGCGCAAGCGACGGCACGTTCGACGTGACTTTCGTGCCGATGCCCGACTCGGCAGTGGAGCTCAGCAGGAAGCCCTGCTTCATATATACGGTGAAAGTTGACGTCACCGACATCAACGGCGAGACCCATGACAAATATTTCACCACGCGGGTGGGATACGAGAACAGCTACCTCTCGCTCGGGGTAGGGGAGGAAGAGGAGAACCTCTCGAGCCTGAGCGTGGGCCACTACAACCTGGACGGCGCACCGCTGGAGGGCAAGATATATGTGAGCATAGAGAAGCTCAAGTCACCCGCCAAACCCCATCTGAAACACGACCTGTTCGACGCCGACGCCTACCAGGGCATCAGCCAGGCCGAGTTCGAGAAGCGCTATACGCTGATGGGATACGACAACACATACTTCGACCCCGCGGGATGGGCAGTGGAGCGCAAGGTGCTGAGCACGCAGGTGACGATAGCCAAAGGCGAAGAGGACAACGAGATAGACTTCTACGAGCTGGCCACCGGCGCCTATAGAATCAAGGCGTGGACCACCGACAGCGAAGGCAACCGCGTGGAGACCGAGCGCATCACCATGGTGACCAACACGTCCGACGACATGCCGCAGACCCAGAACCTCCTGTGGTCGAAGCTCGACAGGAGCAAATACCAGGCAGGCGACAAGGCAGTGCTCAGGTTCGGCTCGCGCTATACGGGACTGAAGGTCTATTACTGCCTCTCGATGGGCAAAAAGATACTCGACCGCAGGATAGTGGACATCAACAACGAGGTGAAGGAGATAGAGATACCCGTCACCGAGGAGAGCGTAGGCGACATGAGGGTTGACCTCTTTGTGATGAAAGAGAACCAGACAGCCCACAAGAGCCATATAGTGAACGTGCCGTATGTGGACAAAGGACTCGACATAAAGCTGGAGACCTTCCGCGACAAGCTGAAACCCGGCGAGAAAGAGACCTGGACGCTCAGCGTGAAGACCGACGACAGCCACAAGGGAGTGCCGGCCAACATGGTGCTGACGATGTACGACGCAGCGTTGAACACCTACGGCTCGCTGAGCTACTACATGAGCGGCATCTGGCAGTATAGGAGCTCCATCAACCTCTTCTCGACAAGCAACGAGAGCTACTACACCTCGGACTATCAGAAGAACAGCCCCTATTACAGCAGCTACTCCTACCGCGACCGCGCCGACGTGTGGAGCGTGGCAAGGGGCATATTCAACTATGTGGCCCCACGGCACGAGGTGTACAAGTCGATGGGAGGAGCCAGAGGCCGTGCGAGGGGCGAAGATGGCATGGTGGAGCAGGAAGTGATGCTGGCGGCACCGGTGATGGAGCAGGAAGAGGCGGCCCTAGATGATGAGATTCTTACCATAAGAGGGAACGCGGTAATGGCCGAAAAGGCCGAAGAGGGAGGAGCGGAAGAGACGCAGGTTCGCGAGAACCTCAATACCCTGGCATTCTTCAAGCCGACGCTGAGGACCTCCGACGACGGCATGCTGAGCGTGACGTTCGAGGTGCCGGAGCTGCTCACCGAGTGGACCATCAAAGGACTCGCCCACACCCGCGCGCTGCAGCACGGCGAGGTGGAAGCCAGCCTGGTGACGCAGAAAGAGCTGATGGTGCAGCCCAATGTGCCGCGGTTCCTGCGTCAGGGCGACAAGATAGACTTTCTGGCCAAGGTGTCGAACCTGACCGGCGATGCCGAGCAGGTGGAGGTGATGTTTGAACTCAGTGACATGGCCACCGGCAAGATAATCACAAGCCAGACGAAGAAGATAGAGGTCAAGGGCAAGAACAGCGAGGCGGTGAGCTTCGCCATAGAGGTGCCCGACTATGTGTTCCTGGCACAATACAAGATAGTGGCGCGTGGCGACAAACACAGCGACGGCGAGCAAGGGCCTCTGCCGGTGGTGACCAATAGGCAGCTGGTCACGGTGTCGCAGGCCATGTACATCAACGGCAAAGGTAGCAAGACCTACAACCTGGGCGGACTGACGCAGACCCTCGCCACCTCCAACACCCATCAGCCGAACCTGATGAAGGTGGAGTTCACCTCCAACCCGATATGGTATGCCGTGCAGTCGCTGCCGTATGTGGTGGACCACGAGAACCCGTCGAACCTGTTCCTCATAAACAAAATATACACCAACAGTCTCGCCTCGCAGATAGTGAAGGAGAACCCGAATATCAAGAGTGTCTTCGCCCAGTGGGAGAAAGACACGGTGAACCCGCTGGTGTCGCAGCTGGAGAAGAACGCCGACGTGAAGCAGACCATCCTCGACGAGACGCCGTGGCTGAGAGACGGCAACGCCGAGACAGAGAGGATGCAGCGCATCTCGGCCTATTTTGACCAGGCAGCCCTGCAGAAGTCGCTGGCGGTGGACGTGGACAAGCTGTTCAAGGCCCAGCACAACAACGGAGGCTGGAGCTGGATTGCAGGCGGAGAACGGGCAAGCGCGTATGTGACACAGTATATCCTGCGCGAATTCGGCGAACTGGAACGGCTCGGAGTAAAGCCGTCGGCCAAGAAGGCGGACCTCGACAAGGCCATAGACTACGTCGATCGCGAGGAATACGAATTCTATCGCACATTCCTCAAGAACACCCACTTCGAGGCAGTGAATATCGACTACCTCTACATGCGCAGCTTCTATCCCGGCAACAGCCTCAGCAAGAAACAGAAAGAGGCCTACGACTACTTCTACAAGAACGCGCTGAAATACTATAAAGACTACACCTCGCTCTACACCCAGGCCGAGCTGGCTCTCATTTTCAACCGGGCAGGCAACAAGAAACAGGCTCGCGAGATAGTCAACACCATCAAAGAGTCGGCCCTCTACAACGACGAGATGGGAATGTACTGGAGAGACAACGTGTCGGGCTACTACTGGTACAGCCGTCCCATAGAGACGCAGTCCATGCTGATACAGGCTTTCGCCGAGGTTACTCCCGAAGACCACAACTCCATAGCCCTGATGCAGCAGTGGCTGCTGAAACAGAAGCAGACCACCAGCTGGAGCACCGACGTGGCTACAGTCAACGCGGTGACCGCCCTCCTCTCGCCAGTGTCGGGCAGCGACGGCATGGCCCTCGACACAGCGGTCTCGACCCTGACGCTTGCCGGAACTCCCATCGTGGCACCCTCGCAGGCCGGCACGGGATATATGTCGCAGAGCTGGAGAGGCGACGACCTGAAGGCTTTGACGGGTAAGATAAAGAAAGACCCGACGCTGACCATCGACAAGCCCAACGACGGCATAGCATGGGGTGCGGCCTACTACCAGTATTTCGAGGATATGGACAAGATTCCCGCCAACGACATGGGAGTCAAGCTGCAGAAGACCCTCTACAAGGTGAACACCGACGGCTCCTACTCGGTGCTCAACACCGCCGAGGCCAAGGCATCGCTGAAGGTGGGCGACCGCCTCAGGGTGAGAATCGTCATCGACTGCGACAGAAACCTCGAGTATGTGGAACTCAAGGACGGCAGAGCCTCATGCCTCGAGCCGGTATCGACAGAGAGCGGATGGCACCGCAACGGAGGTCTCAGCTACTACATCGCCGTGCGCAACGCCTCGACGAGCTTCTTCATCGACCGACTGAACAAGGGCAAATATGTGGTGGAATACGACCAGTTTGTCACCAACAGCGGAAGCTTCACCCTCGGCCTGGCCACAATACAGTGCATGTACGCTCCCGAGTTCAGGGCCAACACCAAGGGCGAGAAAATAGAAGTGAAGTAGTGGACAAGGTCAAGATAATCTTCGTGTGCCTCGGCAACATCTGCCGCAGCGCCATGGCAGAATACATGTTCCGTCACCTCGTAGAACAACACGGGGTGGCGGAGCAATTTGAGGTGGCCTCGGCAGGCACCAGCCGCGAGGAGCAGGGCAACCCCATATACCCGCCTGCAAGGGCCATGCTGCTGCAGCACGGCATCAATCCGTCGGCCCACAGAGCCCATCAGATTACCGCCGAGGAATATGAAGAATACGACTATGTGATAGTGATGGAGCGGGCCAACATAAGGCAGCTGCAGTGGCGACTGTCCGACACCTCCAAGGCACAGATGCTTATGGATTACGTGGACGGGCCGCACCACGGCAAGGACATCGCCGACCCGTGGTACACGGGCAATTTCCAGGACACTTGGGACGATCTGGAGGAAGGGCTTGAGGCGTTTCTCGACCAACTGATTGAGAGGTAAAAGAGAGCCAGGTCAAAGTCGAACCAAACACGGCCTTGATACGGAGGGGATACGGCGGGGAGAAGTCGAAGGAAAGTCAAATGAACCATTAATGTGAGTTAAATGGAAGTAGGAGGCAAATTCGATGTAAATTCGACTCACATTCGTCCCCGTTCAAAATAAAAGAAACGGCAAACATCAGCTTGCCGTTTCTTAAAGTCTGATATTCGGGACCGCTTATTGCAGCAGCGAGAGTATCGAGGTCAGGGTTCCTGCCGCCGAAGAGATGTTGCTCCGTGTGGTGCTGCTCAGTCCGGTTGCGTTGGCTATACGGCTGGTGATGCTGCTGGCGTTGTTGCTGGTGATGATGCCGGCTCCGCCGAGAACCAGGCCGCTAGTGAATGCCTTGCGGTAGTTGCTGTCCTTGGCGTTCTGTTTGAGCTGTACGGAAGCGGTGACGATAGACATGGCATAGGTGATGTTGGAAGCGTTGGTGAGGTCGAGTTTCTTGGTGGCCTTGTAGTTATTGTAGAGACCTATGAGAGCCTGTCCGCAAGCGGTGCCGTTGGCAGTGGCAACCGAGTTGGAGGAGGCCAGATTGTTCATAGAGCCGCACGAAACAAATGCCAAAGCGGCAAAACACATCATGAGAATACCTAATTTTTTCATCTTTTTTATCGTTTTTAGGGTTATTATTTTTCTTTGTTTATTACTATGATTGATAGCGCGTTAGTACGATATTAACACTCTTGTGGTAGTAATTTTATTTTGCAAAAGTACAAACTTTTTTTGAATTGTAAGAAAAAAATATGTATTTTTGCACTTTGAAATTTTCAAAAACAGTGTATTCAAATAAAAAGTAATAACATAAAACAATAACAAAATTATGAACAACACACTTTTCTCATTCCCGAAACCCGAAAACGAGCCCGTTCTCGGTTACAAACCCGGCAGTCCCGAGCGTAAAGAGATACGCAAGGCCCTCGAGGAACTCTACAAGAAAACGACCACCATCTACCCCATCATCGGCGGTAAAGAGGTGAAGACAAAAGATATGGGGCAGATAGTGATGCCCACCGACAACAAGCACGTGCTGGCCAAATACTACAAGGTGACCGACAAAGAGGTGAAAGCCGCTATAGCAGCTTCGATGAAGGCTCACGAGGAATGGGCCAATACCCCGTGGATTGAGCGTGCAAGCGTGATGCAGAAAATCGCCACCCTCATAAGCGGCAAATACCGTTGGCTCATCAACGCAGCCACCATGCTCGGCCAGGGCAAGACGACGATGCAGGCTGAAATCGACTCGGCTTGCGAGCTCGTGGACTTCCTCCGCTACAACGCCTACTACGCTTCGCAGATCTACAGCGACCAGCCCTGCAGCGACAAAGGTACTCTGAACTATGTCACCTATCGTCCTCTCGAAGGATTCGTTTTCGCCATCACCCCGTTCAACTTCACCTCCATCGCCTCCAACCTCTGCCTCAGCCCTGTGCTGATGGGTAACGTGTGCATCTGGAAGCCCTCGACGACCGCCATGCTGTCGAACTACCTTCTGATGAAGATATACAAGGAAGCCGGACTTCCCGACGGAGTTGTGAACTTCCTGCCCGGCAGCGGCTCGCTGATCGGCAAGGTGGCTTTTGCCGACGAGAACCTCGCCGGAGTCCACTTCACAGGCTCCACCGGCACGTTCAACAGTTTCTGGAAATCTATCGGAAACAATATCGAGCATTACCGCACCTATCCTAAGATTGTAGGAGAGACCGGTGGCAAGGACTTCATCTTCGTCCACAAGAGTGCCGATGCCGACCAGGTGGCTACCGCCATCGTGCGTGGCGCTTTCGAGTTCCAGGGCCAGAAATGCTCGGCTGCCAGCCGTGCCTACGTCCCCAAGAGCCTCTGGGAAGGTAAGGGTAAGGTGAAAGAGCTCGTAGGAAAGATGATTAAAGAGATAAAGGTTGGCGACGTGCGCGACTTCAGCGCTTTTGTCAACGCCGTTATCGACGAGGCTTCGTTCGACAACTGCATGCGCTATATCGACCACGCCAAGAAGAGCAAGGATGCCGAGATAGTGTTCGGCGGCAAGGGCGACAAGAAGAAAGGCTGGTTCATCCAACCGACCGTCATTCTCGCCAAGACTCCGAAATATAAATCGATGTGCGAAGAGATCTTCGGACCTATCATCACCATTTTCGTCTATGACGACAAAGACTATGAGAAGACTCTCCACCTCTGCGACGAGACTTCGCCCTACGCTCTCACCGGTGCTATCTTCGCCAACGACCGCAAAGCTCTGCGTCTCGGTGCCGAGATACTGAAATATGCCGCCGGCAACATCTACTACAACGACAAGCCCACGGGAGCAGTGGTAGGCCAGCAGCCCTTCGGCGGTGCCCGCGCTTCCGGCACCAACGACAAGGCAGGTTCCTATCTCAACCTCATCCGTTGGACCTCGCCGCAGGCTATCAAGGAGACCTTCGACCCGGCTCACGACTACAAGTATCCCTTCATAAGCAAGGAAGACTAATCGGAAATTCTAAAGTACAGAATTTATAGTCGCCACAACGGGGCAGCCGAAACAACGGTTGCCCCGTTGTTTTGTCCACTTAAGAGGTGCCGCCGGAGAAAAAAAAACGGCCTCAAAACTTGCACAGTTAAAAATTAAGTGTATCTTTGTAGTTCTCAAAAGAAAAGGGCTTGTTTACGCAAGTCTCTGATAATTATAATGATACTATAACTAATAACAAAAATAAAAAGTACAAAAAGATGAAAACTATCGTTCGTAGTGCCTTGTTCGCAGTACTGCTCTTAGGGGGGGCGGCAGCGCATGCACAGGCAACGGTAACAGTGGTGCGGACCAATGGTTCGACGTCCACCATCGGAGTAGCAGAAAATGGCGGTGTGACTTTCGCCGGCGACTATGTGATAATCACCGAGTCGGCAGGCGGCAACACCCAGTCGTTTCCGATGGCGGCGGTCAGGAAGCTGCTTTTTGGAACCAACGGCATAGCTGACGTGGCCAACGCCACCCAGCTGGCGCTGTATCCCAATCCTGCTCACGACTATTGCGTGGTCAGCGGAATAGGGGAGGAGCGGCAGTCCGTCACCGTATATACGGCGACCGGTAGCAAAGTCATAGAGACAACCGTCGGCGACGGCGAGCGTCTCGACCTCAGCGCCTTGCAGAAAGGGTTCTACATAGTGAGAATTAACGGAGTAGCCACCAAACTCAGCAAATGGTAAGCCTTATGAAAAAGTTATTGTTTGCAATAGTTATGGTAGCCTTCGCTACCTCGCTGATGGCTCAGACCTATCAGGTAAAAGTCCACAAAAACGGTGAGGTGATATTCAACCAGGCCACCTCCGTGGTGGACAGCATCACCTTCCACAGCGGCAACGCCAACTTCAACTACAACGGCAGCAGCCTCTTCCAGCGCACGTTTGCCCAGATAGACAGCGTTACCTTCTATAACCCTAACGGTGGCGGCGGAAACACCGACCCCGACGATCCCGACACCATTCCGACCCACGACACCACGGAGGTGGACCACGAGAGCGGCATCCACATCACGTGGAATAACGGCGGAGCGGTAACCATAGTCAACGAATACAGTGGTCAGGGAGTCGATATCGTGGCCGACGGCGAAAATGTCACGGTGACGGCGACAGCAGGCCTCGACGACCTCACCTACGTCCTCGACGGCACCGCCATCGACGGCAGCCTGCAGATAAACACCGACAAGAGCCTCATCCTCCTGATGCAGGGTCTCCACCTGCATTCCACTACCGGTCCTGCCCTTTGGGTGGTTACCGACCACAGGGCTACAATACATCTCGCACAAAACACCGTCAACTTCATATCCGACACCACCAATATCTCCAACACAAGCCACAAGGCAGCCATGCAGAGCCAGGGCAAGTTCGAGATACAGGGTGACGGCTCCCTGACGGTGAAAGGCTACACCAAGCACGCCATCCAGAGCAGCGGCAAGACCTCCGTGCTGGGCGGCACCGTCATGGTCAACGGCCTCAGCACCACGGGCGACGCCATGAACGTTGATGACCTGCTGATGCAGGCAGGCTCCCTCACCGTCACCAGCCTCGGCGACGGCATCGACGGCGACCAGGGCCACATACAGGTCAGCGGCGGTACCATCAACATCACCTGCTCCTCCGCGGGAGTGAAAGGTATGGGCTGCGACAGCACCATCAACATCGCCGGTGGCGAGATTACCATCAATATGTCCGGTGCCGACTCCAAAGGAATCTCCGGCAACGAGAACATCTTTATCTCCGGCGGTAACCACAATATCACCGTGAGCGGCAACCAGTCGAAAGGCATCAAGGCCGACGGAGCCTTCGTATTTAACGACGGAACCCTGACGGTCAACGCCAACGGCACCTACGTCCTCACCAATAGAGACATGTCATACTGTACCGGTATCAAAGCCGATGGCTTGGTCAACATCAACGGCGGCAACGTCACTGTGACCTGCGGCACCTCCAACAACGGCGGCAAATGTATCTCTGCCGACGGCGACATCAACATCAACGCCGGCACGGTGAACCTCACCGCTAACGGCGGCAGCGGCTCCTATACCGCTACTACCGGCACCAAGAGCTATACCACCGCAGGACTCAAAAGCAACGGAAGTGTCAGCATCAATGGAGGCACGGTGACCATGAATGTAGGCGGTAAGGGAGTGAGTGCAGACTACAACTTCAATATGACCGGTGGCAATGTGTCCATAACCACATCCTCCAATGGAGCAGTGATAAGCGGTAGTGGCACGTCGGCAACCGACGGCTATTGTTCGGCCGGAGTGAGTACCGATGGCAACATCAATCTCTATGCCGGCACACTCTCATGCATAAGCACCGGCAAAGGAGGTAGAGGATTGAAGGCAGACGGGGCCCTGACTGTTGGAATAGCGGGAGCCAGCGACGACATCTTGCACGTATATGTCAAGACCTCGGGAACAGCAGTGAACACGACGAGTAGTGGTGGAGGAATGCCAGGTGGCGGAAGTTCCAGCGACTATTGGAAAGGATTGCCCAAGGGAGTCAAATGTGCTGGCAATATAGTTGTGAACAGTGGCCATCTCTGTTCGTTCTGTGCCCAGACCTCAGGCGACCCCTCGGGAGAAGCTATAGAGAGTAAAGATTCTATAATCATCAATGGTGGATATGTAGAAGCCAATGCATACGACGATGCCATCAACGCGGCCAATTTTATAAAAATCACTGGCGGTTATGTGTGGGCATACGCACGAGGCAACGATGCCATCGACTGTAACGGAGCCGAGAACTCGGGTAGCAGTCAATGGGGAGGATCAAGCAACTCGGTCAATACAATAAACATCACAGGAGGCACCGTCATAGCCAGCGGCACCGAGGTGGCCGTAGATGACTGCGGCGACCGTGGCGGATACATTTCAGCCACCAACTGCACCTTCGTGCTCATCGGCGGCAATATGGGAATCTGCGAGGCTACTCCTCAACTCACCGGTCAGAAGCTTATCAACATCAGCTCCAGCTCGAGCGGCGGCGGATATCCTGGTGGCGGTGGCGGCGGTGGGCTCTCCACGGCTCAAAGCGGCTTCACCGTGAAGAACAGCAGCGGCACCGAGATTATGACCTTCAAGTGGCCCACCATCTCTACAGGACAGAGCGGTTTCGAAGACACCACGGCGGGTGCCAAACCCGGCCCTGGCGGCAGCAGCAGTAGCGGCATATATATCACCACCCCCAACGTGCAGGCGGGCGCCTACACCGTCTATAAGTCGCCCACCATCACCGGCGGCACCAGCTGGCACGGACTCTACTCGGGAGCCACATCGACCGGCGGCACCAGCTCTACCGTATCGGCCCAATAACGATTAACGATAAAGAAAGTGATTTGTGAGCGAATCCACAGAGTAACCCGCAAATCACTTTTTTTAACCAAGAAAAGCAATAGATGAAGAAACTCACGACAATAGCGGTTATATTTGTGGCCTTGTCGGTCTTGCTCTCCTGCACCAAGGAGGGCGAAGGGGGAACCGGCACCATCCAGGGCAAAGTCTTCAAGGTGCTCCACGACGACGACAACTTCACCCTTTCCGCCGACACGATGGTTGCAGCGAAGCAGGACGTCTTTATCGTCTATGGCGACGACGTCATCTACGGCGACGACACCGAGACGGGCGACGACGGCCTCTACCGCTTCCAGTACCTCATGCCGGGCGAATATACCGTATATGCCTACAGTGAACTCCCGTCGGGCGAGAAGGTGGCGGTGAAGCAGGAGGTGACCCTTAAGAGGGGCGAAACCCTCAACGTCGCCGACATCTATGTCCACGACGGCAAAGCCTATGGCACCTCTATGATCAGGGGCCAGGTGTGGGCAACCTATTTCGACAAGAACGGCGACCTCGGCACCCAGGAAGCCTACGAGCAGCGCGTCTATCTTATGAGACTCGGCGAACAATACCACATTGACGACACCCGTGTGGGCTACAACAGCTACTACTATTTCCAGAAGCTCCAGCCCGACACCTACGTGGTCGTCACCTACGGACAGGACGCCAACGAGCTTCCCGTGCCGGTCTATGACACCGTCGTGGTCGACGAGGCGGGCAGAATCTACGACGCCGCACCCCTTTCCATAAGACTCAAAGCATAATTAACGATAACAAATACGAATTGAATATGAAAAAAATCTTGGCAGTAGCACTGATGGTCGGCGTCCTGGTCCCCCTGATGGCTCAAAACACGGGAAGCAAGAAAGAACGCAAGAAGAACCTCGTCGTCAAAGAGTGGAACCTCAAGGCGGGCTCTCAGACTCCTTTCCTCGACAACGTGGTCACCTACGACGAGATGGGCCGCAAGGTGGAAGAGATAGAGTATGCATCATACGGGCAGAAATACCGCATCGTTTTCGAGTATGAAGGTAAGAACACCAAATGCTCCCGAGAGGTAGAATATAACGACAAGAATAAAGTGGTGAGTATCAAAAAGTTCGAGTACAACGCCGACGGCACCAAGAGCAAGCAGTACACCTACCTGCCCAACGGAAAGCTGAAAAGCACCAAGATCTACGAGCGCATCACTCGCGAGCAGTAATGGACGGGTACAACGCCATACTAGACACCATGACGCCCATATCCTTGCAGGAGATGAAGGCGGTAAGGCTTATGAACCGGGTTGACGACAAGTACCTCCTCTCGCGGGTCTCCCTCGCCCAGCTCCTCGAGCGCATCGCCCCGTCGTACTTCGTACAGCGTATCGACGGCGACGCCCTCGCTCCCTACCACACCCTCTATTTCGACACGGCCGACTTGGCTATGTACACAGCCCACCACAACCGCAAGCTCCACCGACAGAAACTCCGTGTTCGCTGCTATCGCAGCAACATGACCACCTTCTTCGAAATCAAGAACAAGAACAACAAGGGCAAGACTTCGAAAATCCGTATTCCCATCGAGGCGTCGCTTTTCGACCATTGCCTCGAAGTGCCGGAGGTGCAGGAGTTCCTGGCCAAGGAAAGCCCTTATCCCATAGATACCTTGCGAGACCAGCTCGAAAACTCTTTCCGCCGCATCACCTTGGTCGATAAAGGCATGCACGAGCGGGTCACCATCGACAGCGAGATTCGCTTCGCCAACCACTCGTCCGCACTCTCCTACGACCTCTCGCCACTCGTGGTGATGGAGGTGAAACGGGAGGTGGGGGCACCCTCTACGGCCATCGACCTGGCTCTTCGCGACATGCGCATCCACCCGAAGCGCATGAGCAAATACTGCATCGGCACGGCTCTCACGGCCCCTTCAGCCAAGACAAACCGCTTCAAGGATAAACTGCGCTATATAGACAAGATTGTCAAGGCTGAGCCTATCAATTAATTAGCAACAACGAAACAGAAAACTTATGAATCCTTTACAAATTTATACCGGTACTCCTTTGGCAGACACCACCCCGATGGATGGTGACTTGTTGGCCGAAACCCTTAGCACACAGGCTTCCCATGCCACCGATACCATCATCAGCCACCAGTTCGGCACCGAAGAGGCGGTGATGGACATGCTCGGCATTCCGCTCTTCGACGGACCGGGCCTCATCAAGCTCCTATGCCTCTTCGCCTTCAACCTCCTGGTGTGTTGGATTATAGTCCATTTCTTCTATTACCGCAAGTCGCGCCGCAAGGACTACTACTTCACCTATATGCTCTTCGGCGTCACCATCTTCGCCCTGCTCTTTATGCTCAAGAACCTGAGCATCGAGATAGGCTTCGGACTTGGTCTGTTCGCCATCTTCGGACTTCTGCGCTACCGTACCGACACGGTGCCCATCCGTGAGATGACCTACCTCTTCGTCATCATCGGCGTCTCCATCATCAACGGCTTCGGCATGGCGGCGAGCAGCTATGCCGCCCTCCTGGCTACCAACGTACTCGTCATCCTTATGACCTGGCTGATGGAATACGGCACCAAGTCGAAGAACTCGCAGGCCACCAAGATGATACTCTACGAGAAGATCGAACTCATCAAGCCCGAACGCTACGACGAGATGATCGCCGACCTCAAAGAGCGCACCGGTCTCGACATAGTGCGTGCCGAGGTGGGCTACATCAACTTCCTCAAGGACACCGCCTACGTCAAAGTGTTTTACAAGCCTCACAACGGCCAGGGCAACTCCATCGATATGGTAACGAAATATAAAGGCACGGTTTGATCTGGTGAACAATCGTTTACCCATAATCCTGGCGTCAGTTTTGTTTATGCTTCCTCTCGTGGCGGTAAAAGGCCAGTCGTTCGACTTCGGCACCGAGTGGGAGGCCAAATATTCGCACAACATAGTGAAAGGGACTTCGATATCGGTAGGGGAGGAGCTGCGCCTCAAGCGCTACAGCACGCGGCTCACCAAGAGCGAGACCACTCTGGCGCTCTCCCAGGCCCTTTTCCGCAAGACGCTGAAACAGCACGATGTCAAGTTGCGTTTAGGAGTCTCCTATGCCTTTATATATAGATACAACAAAAACGACTACTACGAACCACAGCACCGGCTCAACGTGCAGATGACCTCTTCCAAGCGCTGGGGCGACTGGTCGTTGGCCACCCGAGTGCGCTACCAGACCACGTTTCGTGACACCCACAGAGGCTCTTACAAGTATAACCCTCAGATGTATATGCGTTACAAGCTTTCGCTTGCCTATACAATCCCCTCCAAGCCATGGAAACTCACTCTTTCGGAGGAATGTTTTCAGAGACTCAACCATCCCTCACACAAGGTGGTCGACGAGTTCCGCACCGTCATCGAGGCCCAATACCGCATAGACCGTCACAACACCATCGCCATCCATCTCAAAGCCTCCAATGAGATGTTGGTCAAAAATCCCGACCACTTCTTCGCCATAGGCGCAGCATACGAATTCGATTAAAACATATAGGACTATGAATAAAAAAGTTATATCCACACTCATTGCAGGCCTTCTTCTTCTTCTTCTTACCGCCTGCCAACCCCAAGTTCAGGACGTGGTGAAAGCCTCCTTCCCCGACGGCTCGCCTCAGTTGGTCTATCACATAAAAGGCTCCCTGGAAAAAGGCTCCAAGGTGGGAGAGACCCGCTATTACAGCAACGGCAAGACCCAGAGCGAGAAGTCCTATCAGGGCAAGGCCGAGACCCCGTCGGGCGTATGGCAATACTATTACCCCACCGGTTCTACCTTCGCCACTGCCGACTACTCTGTCGCAATACCCGTTTGGCGTTTCTTCGACCGCGAGGGCAACGACTATGTCACCACTTGCGACTCGGTAGTTGTAGAGGAATATGGTGAGTGTGACATGCCTGCCACGGTTCTCTTTATACAGGATTCCATGAGTCTCCGCTATCAGTTCTATTCCAACTGCCTCCTCCGCTCCACCGGCACACTCGTGGAGGGGCGCAAAGAGGGCCGGTGGCTCTTCTACCACCCCAACGGCACCATACAGACAGACGCATCCTTCGCACATGGTCGCGAGAACGGCCCTTATACAGTCTATCGCGAGAACGGTGTGCCCTATTATGCCGGCACCTACGAAGGCGGCCGTCGTGTGGGCAAGTGGGAGTTCTATGACGAAGAGGGTAGACTTCAACATACACAGGAGTTTAAGTAATTGAGAATTGAAAGTTGTGGACGTAAACCTTGATAATCCCATCTATCGTGCCATCGGACGCCAGGCCGACCGTCTCGGCGTGCGTGCCTTTGCCGTGGGCGGCGTGGTGAGGGACTACTTCCTCCAGCGCCCTTGCACCGACATTGACGTCGTGTGCCTCGGCAGCGGCATCGACCTCGCCCATGCCGTAGCCGACAGCCTCTCGCCGTCGCCCAAAGTGTCGGTGTTCAAGAACTTCGGCACCGCCGCCTTCAACTACCGTCAGGGCGGCGAGATGTGGCAGGTGGAGTTCGTCGGGGCACGTAAGGAGTCCTACCGCTCAGACAGCCGCAAGCCTATCGTCGAGAACGGCACCCTCGAAGACGACCAGAACCGCCGTGACTTCACCGTCAACGCGCTCGCCGTCTCCCTCAACGACGACTCCTTCGGTACTCTCCTCGACCCCTTCGGCGGCATCCGCGACCTCAACAACGGCATCCTCCGCACTCCTCTCGACCCCGACATCACCTTCTCCGACGACCCTCTGCGCATGATGCGTGCCGTACGCTTCGCCTCACAGCTGGGTTTCCGCATCGAGGACAACACCTTCGAAGCCATAAAACGTAACGCCAAACGCCTCGAGATAGTCTCCAAAGAGCGCATCACCACCGAGCTCAACAAGATAATACTCTCGCCCAAGCCTTCCGTAGGCCTCAAGCTCCTCGACCTCACAGGTCTCCTGCCGCTCTTCTTCCCCGAACTTGCCAACCTCAAAGGAGTCGAGAAACGCGACGGCCGGGCCCATAAGGACAACTTCTACCACACCCTCGAAGTCCTCGACCACGTGGCCCAGAAAAGCGACAACCTGTGGCTCCGCTGGGCGGCTCTGCTCCACGACATCGGCAAGCCCGCCACCAAACGCTTCGACCCACGCCTCGGATGGACCTTCCACGGCCACGAGGTGCGCGGATCCAAGATGGTAAAACGCATATTCTCCAACCTGCGACTTCCGCTCGACAACAAGCTCCACTACGTCGAGAAACTCGTGCTCCTGCACCTCCGCCCCATCATACTCGCCGAAGACATCGTCACCGACTCCGCCGTCCGACGCCTCCTCTTCGACGCCTCCGACGACATCGACGACCTGATGCTACTCTGCGAAGCCGACATCACTTCCAAGAACGAGGAGAAGGTGCGCCGCTATCTCGACAACTTCGCCCTGGTGCGCCACAAACTCGTGGAACTCGAGGAGCGCGACCGCATACGCAACTTCCAGCCTCCCGTGGGCGGCGAGGAGATCATGGCCACCTTCGGCCTCCAGCCCTGCAGGGAAGTGGGCATCATAAAAGACTCCATAAAAGACGCCATCCTCGACGGCAAGATTCCCAACGACCGCCAGGCGGCCCTACAGCTGATGTACAGCCTCGCCCAGGAACTCGGCCTGAAGCCGGTGGGCAAGGATGAGTGATATGTGTGCTCCGTTATTTTGAACTGCAACGCTGCAATTTGACTGTTACGCATGTTTTTGCCCTTTCTTTGATTTTTGTGTTCGATTGTATTTGTTTGATTTTGATTGACTTGACCCTCGAGCGGTGCGCGCTTTTCGCTCTCGAAATATTTTGCAAAGGTACGATGGCCGGAGTGCGCTCTGCAAATTCCATGGCAACTTTTTTCAAATTATTTTATAAACGACTGAGTGTCAGTGATAGTGCCGCTGTGTTATAAACAAGGACCACTTGTCTGCTACAGTGCTACAGTTGCTACAGTTGTTTTTTACGCTATGCAAAAGCGAAAAAGAAATTTTATATAATATATATTATAATTAAATGTCAGACGATAAAAGAAAAGACAAATTAAAAAAATTGAA
>JAFRTM010000012.1 GCA_017439185.1 Bacteroidales bacterium
AGGATGCTTCGGAGTGGGGGCGAGCGTGAAAGGGGTGTATAACCTGCCGGCCATACTGGAGAAGCAGGAGCGGTGGCGTAACGTGGCGGAACCGTTGCATTTCTACCACGGCGACCACTTGGGCAGTGCGGCATATCTGACTGACGGCGGCGGGCATGTGGTGCAGACGCTGGCCTACCTGCCCTATGGGGAGGACTGGGTGGAGCAGAACGGCTTGAGCGACACGTCGCGGCTGGGGATGTACCGCTACAACGGCAAGGAGCGGGACGGCGAGAGCGGGTACCACTACTACGGGGCGAGATATTATTGGAGCGAGCTGTGGAACGGCTGGCTGAGTGTGGACCCGATGGCGGACAAGTATCCAAGTCTGTCACCCTATAACTACTGCGCCTGGAATCCGGTGGTGTTTGTGGATCCGAATGGAATGATTATTGATAGTGCTAGCGTCTCTGAAAATATCAAAACGCTGCTGACTACGAGTAGTGCATTCGCAGATGCATATGAAACGTTGTCAAATGATCAAGATAATATATATTCATTCAATGTATGGGGCACCTCAGCTATAGAGGATGGGAGAAAAATCGATGGAAACCTTTTATATGATGGGGAGAAAGTGATAATCAACCATATTGAAATGGATGATAATTATGCTCTATTTGAAGAGGTTGCACATGCCCTACAATATTATAACGGTGATATAGGATTTATAAAAACTTACAATAAAGAACGAAACCTTCAGTGGGGTACCATCGGGTTAGATTGTATGGATGAAATTAATGCTAAAGAGTGGGCCGCGAAAGTGGCAAATAGGGTAAAAACCAGTTATAGTGTGACCGATCTTACGAATGATGGTTATAATGTAAAATCCTTAGGGTTAGAGCCCAGAACGGCATATCAGGACTATAAGGGCTATTTGAATTCCAATCCCGGAATGACTGAATCTTCATATAACACAAGAGGTTGGATTGAGCATAGTTTTATCCGGTTAAGAAAAAAAGAATGATGAGAAAAAAATATATATTGTTTTTCCTTGTTTGTTGCTGTATGCATTGTTTTGAGGCTAATGCTCAGATAGAAGAAGCGCCATCAGCAACTTGCAGAAGATATAGGCATATTATTTTGCACGAAACGGATAAATTCAATGTTCCTAAGATATCAGACACTGATTCCTTTGCTTATTTTTATCGTCCAGAATTCAAATGTCGCTATTTGGATGATGATTATATTCTTTGTCAAATTGAAACAATAAATGACACATTGAATATATGTGATCTGCCATTTAATGTTTGTATTGGAATGAACACTTCTGTTAAAGTATTAGATTTACAAATAAGAATATTAGAGTGGTATAGGTCAAAAGAAAGTCCTTTAATAGAAATGTTTTTTTCTGACATCTTTTTTAGTGATGAATTTATATACGGAAAAAAACATGGACTGAAGGATCATATTTCATATATTGACTCCTGTATTAACGACACCACAGAAAGGTTTGCTCAATTGTTCCTGTTAGTAAAAGAAGATGAAATACCTCTATTAAAAAAGTATTATGAAAATAATTGTAAAATTATGTTTAGTTGCAGCAGAATGATAGGGAAAAAATCTTTTTACGCTGACATGTTTTTTATAAAATACGAAACAGATGAACTTTACAATTTAAACGAGTGGGGCAAATTTCTTCACCATAAGATGAAGGAACTAGGCACATTGCACAAAACAGACACAGAAAAAAAGTGATTCTTATTACCCAAAATGCAATCGCAATACCTTATACAACTCGCTGATTATCAACAGTCTTTTTATGGCACCTTTACGGGCAAAGAAAAAGACTCAGAATCAGGCTATTACTACTTCGGTGCGAGGTACTTTATGCCAAACTTGAGTATCTGGAACTCGGTGGATCCGATGGCTGACAAGTACCCCAGTTTAAGCCCCTATAATTATTGTGCGTGGAACCCGATGAAGTTGGTGGATCCGGAGGGGGATAGCATAATATTGTCAAAATCAGCTGAAGCCATACACGCCAAGTACTACAACAAAAAAGGTTATGAGGAATATACAAATCTATACAACAAACTGAATAGGGATGAAAGTGTATTATTCTATTTCAAAGAAGGCAATGATAATCAGTACGCCAAAAGTCAGGGTTCAAACGGCATAATTGACTATTCGGAAACCCAGTTGGCGAGCTATTCCCATGGCTGTTTTGATGTCGAATGGGGAACACCGAATGATAATTACGGAGGAACTATAGAGCATGTTTATATGGAGGAATTTCGCCATGCAGGGCAAATTGTAGAAGGTGACTATAAATTATCTGCTGCCAGTACTATTGAAAGTGAATATAATGCAAAGCGATTCGCAATACAGAATACTCGGAATAGATATAGTCTTTATTATGATGATAATATTAATCATATATACAGTATCCCAACCGAGTTATATATCATCGATACCTATGGTCCAGAAAGAGCAAAACAATACCTGAAGTATGGGATAGATGTAGATGCCAAAAATCGGGATAACAATGTTATTAATCGTAAAGAAGGAGGTCATTATAATGTTTTTCCGATTCGCTAATATTATAATATCATCGTTACCTGTAGCAATCTTAATGATGGCAAATGCAGCGTACTGCCAAGATACAATAATCTTGCGAACTTATGATTGTGCAATAATTGATTTTCATCTTGCAGATTCTTGTGCATGCTCATATGCAGAACGATATGATATAAGATCCTCATCAAATCACACATACGATATAATCAGAATAAATGTCGATTCTGTTATTTGCATGCACACTACCGATTTTATAGATGAGCATTATTACCTTGATAGTGTTAAATATCTAGTTTATGAATTACCGATGACATTGAAACCAGATTCCCTCTACAGAGCGAGTGTTGAGGTTGGATTTAATATGCATTATGTAAAACTGAACAAGTTGTATCATAAAAATAATGTGTTTATACCTCAAGAGGTTATTATTAAGTACTTAAAGTTGCAAGCTAGCTTTCTCTGCGATACGCCAGATCCTACTTTCGAGTGCTTTCTGTGGAAGACATATATGGCCAATCAAATGAAAAAATGCTTTAACAAGTACAATGAATTTCAAGATTTTTGCAACTGATGATAAGATTTTATGATTTCAGGTTTCTATATCCAACTCACTGATTATCAATGGGCTTTATTTCGCCGCTTTACGGGCAAAGAAAAAGACTCAGAATCAGGCTATTACTACTTCGGCGCTCGGTATTACCAACCCACCCTGAGCATCTGGAACAGCGTCGATCCAATGGCCGACAAGTACCCATCTCTGTCACCATATAACTACTGTGCTTGGAATCCGATGAAGTTGGTGGATCCGAACGGAATGGATGTATACTACTTCAATGAGGACGGATCATATTCTCATAAAACAAAATCTAAAGGAGAACACTATGGTGTAATAACGATAAACAACAAGCAAGTAAAATTCACATTTGCAGACCCTATTAATGATCCTCAATCAATAGATAAAAAGAAAATCTCAAAAATAAACTTTATGTCGGATAAAAGTATAACTGATTTTCTTAATGCTGCTGGTGTTTACGATATGTCAAAATCCACATGGAAAGAAAAAATAAACTATCTTTTAACGGAAAGTAATGCGAGCAAGGAGAACGGATCTGGCAAATTGGATTTTGTTATTACAGCTGGCGAGCAAGGTCTTAATAGCAATACTCTTTATCTGACAATGGTGGATGATGTTATGGTGGCCCACAATGATTTTAATTTTGGCAATTTCTTATGGGGCGCCAGTACTGCCGAATTAGGCATACCTCCTATAATTGCTACAATCGGTGCCCATGTAAACAACTTTCTCAATGATTCAGAGAATGTTACATTGCCATTGTCTCAAAGAAAATTTGATTCTAAAGATGATCAACTGTCAATAAAACTAGGAATAAAATGGGCAAAACACAGAAGATAATGACTATTGCAATATATATCTGCATCATTGCGGCTTATTCATCGTGTACCTCATCGCGTACACGCGAATCATGTGATATAAAAGACGATTCAGCTATATATAATAGTAATATAGATCATGTGACACAACACTCAAACGGCTATATATTTTGTTTGACAGATAATTCTAGTTTTTTTTGCTATTACAAAAATGAAAAATTAATGTATCGAGATATCCATCAAGGACTAAGTCAGCCACATGCGTTAATAGCGGACTCCAGTAGTTATTCAAAAAAATATAAAATTAATGCCTTGTATGTTGTTCAAGTTATAAGCTATATTGATGAAAATAAATGTAGACGGTTATGGTTCGACCATGAAAAATAGTTTTTCCATTTCACAACCCTCTGATTATCAGGGGTCTTTGTTTCGTCGCTTTACGGGCAAAGAAAAAGACTCAGAATCAGGTTATTACTACTTCGGAGCCCGGTACTTTATGCCCACCTTGAGCATCTGGAACTCGGTTGATCCGATGGCTGACAAGTACCCAAGTCTGTCACCATATAACTACTGCGCTTGGAATCCGATAAAACTGGTGGATAATGACGGAATGGAAATTGCAGACTATTATGATATATATGGGAATTATATTGGCTCAGACGGAAGGAAAGATAATATAATATATTTGGTTACAGATGAAAAAGAGGTTAACCAGATTATTGATAATGCTGCGGATTGTAATGTTATGTATACGGAATCTAGTACCATCAGTTCAAAACTACAATTATTATCACATGAGGTTAGAAATAGGATACTGGATTATTTGGAGACTTCACATGAAGGAATACCGAACAATGAATATGGTGGAGTGGTAGTCCGTCAATCTGATGGCACAGATAACTTTGCACGATACAAACCCGGCGTACCATACAAACAAGGGGAGAAAGGATCCGTTTCTTCAGCAATTATGCCAGAAGACAAAAATATAATAGTAAATAGTAACGGAATACCTCTTACCCGTTTCCATTCACATGGAATTTGGTTGAATCAGAATCCATCTAAACAATCAGACGGCCCAGATAACGACATCGGCAATTATTTAAAGGCACCAGTTCTCTTGGGTTATGCAATGCAAATGGGGATGGTTAGCAAAAAGGTTAACTTCTATAATGCTACTGGTGTTATGGTGTCGTTACCATTTAATATTTATAGATCAATCGGAAAAAAAGAATAGGATGGGGAAAGGATATTATATTTTTTTATTTATGGTCATTGCGCAATTTTGTGCGTTTGGGCAACCAAATAATTTAATCTTTGAGACAATGAATGAATATGATTTGGCAAAGGATGACCAAACTTGGCTATACTATTTTCCCACAAACCGTATATGCTTTTATAAATACGGAGATCCGTTGGAGTGGAAGAACTTAAATAAGCAAAGATTAAAGAAAATAACCAGCAAAGAATATACAATTTACGGAGTAAATAGTTATAATTCTTTTGACTCGATTGTTGTATGCTTATATAAATGTAGAGTAATGGCAAAAGGTAGGAAAATGACCGTGCAAAGATTAAATAAGACAGACTCAATGCAATGCCAATTTGCATATGATGATAGTAAAGCTGTGTGGCAAATGGTTAGAAATAATTGTTGCATAGCTTCCAATTGGACAGATAAACCAGAGGTTTACCCATTTTCATACCCTGACATAAAGCCGATCTCTTCTTCATATGTACTGGAGAAGGCACCGCGGTCTATTCAAGTTTATATGTCTAACCTTAAATTGGGATATGATGTGGCGTCATTGTTTTATATAACACCACATTTTTATGATTCCGTATATGCAAAAGATTACAAGACTATATCTGACGCCGATACCATCAGCAGGCTGTATGGGTTAATTAAAAATGCACGGCACAATCAGCATATGACCAATCAACCAAAACTTGATGTAAGATGTAAAATTGTTTTTGTGTATTACGGCAAAGATTTGCAGCTGGAGGAAATACCTATTTATATTGACCCTCTACACTTCTTATTCAATAATCAAATATTTGATACACCTTCAGAATTAAAGGATCTTTTAATGTTGATGGGCACATAAGGACAGCATCACATTTTTCCGCAAGGGAAACAGTTTGAATTTGGCGGATATGTTCCTCAACAGAAAGATAAATATATAGACCCTGCAAAATATAGAAAATTATGGCGAACTTATGCAAGATAATATATATTTCATTAGCAGTGCTGTTTGTATGCTCACCTATAGAAATGTATTCTCAGAATTATTATGTTAATTCCATAGAGTACTATAATATGGGTACATCTCAGGTTGAAGAATCGTCTATATTAGAATATAACAAGTGCGGTGTGTGTGACAGTACTCCTACTGGATCCACGGACATGGGTAGCAGTGGATCATCTAATATATATAAGACCACACTTTCTTTGCCTATTCTTAAGGTAAATGATAAGAGAATCTATCGAATGGTAAAAAAAAGCATTAAAGAATCTTTGTCGTTTGCGGACTTTTTTCAGGCGGATTCTTCCGGTTTTTTTGTGGTTTTATCTTTACAAGACAGTGTGTCATTTTGTCCCCTTATAAAGAAATCATTAATACAACTTAGGATAGAACCAGCGTTAAATTATTATATGTATAATGTTCTGTTTGCGCCAAGATACTATTATCCATACGAGTTTATTGGATGTTTTTACTATGGCAAGATATTATGTATAGTTGAATACTGTTGTGAGAGCGCATTTGAGCCAACAGATATATTTGTTAATACAGGGGAGAATCAGATGGTTAATATATATCAAAAAGATTTGGAGGTCGGCATGCAATATTATGGACCAGCAGCATACTATTATATGAAGAAAAACAAGTGGCGGAAAAATGTTGATATGTAGATATGTTAAAAGTGGCCAGTGGGCAGAGCGAGGTAGTGTACCTCCGGCACACGAGGTTAGTGGTCAGTAGCCAGTGTTGGGAAAACGGACAAAACACACCGAAAAACACATTGGAGAAGCGGACAAATCTCTAAAAGTCATGATGCAAACATATAACTTATTCGGCAAATGTATTTTTTTTTGCCAAAAAAGCTATTACCCGTCAGGGAATTTTATGAGGACCTTGAAATATTGTAATCAGCCCTGCATGGCGGCGAGGGTGTCGAGTGCTTGGGAGATGGAGGAGACGGCGGAGACGGTGAGTGTGAGGCGGCCGTTCTGCTCGCGCATGCGGACGCGGTTGGGCTGGCTCTGGACGAAGCGTATGAGGGCGCCGAAGGAGGGAGAGGAATAGAAGGGGTTCTCCTTGTCGGCGGCGAAGTAGCAGGTCATGGTGTCCTGTTTGATGATGAGGCGGTCGATGGCGAGGTGCTTGGCGCGCTGGCGCAGGGTGACGGCGCGTATGAGCTCGTCGGTGGCTGGCGGCACGGGGCCGAAGCGGTCGGCGAGGCGCAGGCGGAAGGCGTCGAGGTCTTCGGGTGTGGAGAGGTCGGCGAGTTCCTTGTAGAGCTGGAGGCGCTGGAGGGTGGAGGAGACATACTCGTCGGGGATGAGCGCCTTGAGGTCGGTCTCGAGGGTGCAGTCCTGTACGAAGGTGCCGGAGGCGCGGGTCTCTTCGGCGAAGAGGTCCTTGAAGTCGCTCTCCTTGAGTTCCTGTATGGCCTCGTTGAGGATTTTGTGGTACATGTCGTAGCCTATCTCGGAGATGAAGCCGCTCTGCTCGGCGCCGAGGATGTTGCCGGCGCCGCGGATGTCGAGGTCGCGCATGGCTATGTTGAAGCCGCTGCCGATGGAGGAGAACTCCTCGATGGCTTTGAGGCGTTTCTGCGCGTCGGCGGTGAGGGAGGTGAGCGACGGCACGAGGAGGTAGCAGAAGGCTTTGCGGTTGGAGCGTCCCACGCGTCCGCGTATCTGGTGGAGGTCGGAGAGGCCGAAGTTCTGCGCGTTGTTCACGATCATGGTGTTGGCGTTGGGGATGTCGAGGCCGTTCTCGACGATGGAGGTGGCGACAAGGACGTCGATGTCGCCGGCGAGGAACTGCAGGAGAGTGTCCTCGACGAGTCGTCCTTCCATCTGGCCGTGGGCTATGGCTACGCGCGCGTCGGGCACCAGGCGGCTGACGAGGCCCGCCATCTCGGGCATGTTCTCGACGCGGTTGGAGACGAAGAATACCTGGCCCCCGCGCGACATCTCGTACATCACCGCGTCGCGTATGACGTCCTCGGAGAAGGGGCAGAGCTCGGTCTCGATGGGCTGGCGGTTGGGCGGCGGAGTCTGGATGACGGAGAGGTCGCGGGCGCCCATGAGGGAGAACTGGAGGGTGCGCGGTATGGGAGTAGCGGTGAGAGTGAGGCAGTCCACGTTGGCCTTCATGGACTTGAGCTTCTCCTTGGCGGCGACGCCGAACTTCTGCTCCTCGTCGATGATGAGGAGTCCGAGGTCGCGGAAGTGGAGGTCCTTGTTGGTGATGGCGTGGGTGCCTATGAGGATGTCGATCTTGCCGTCAGCCACGTCGGCATAGATCTGGCGTTTCTCCTTGGCGGAGCGGAAGCGGTTGAGGTAATCGACGCGCACGGGCATGTCCTTGAGACGGTCACGGAAGGTGTTGTAGTGCTGGAATGCGAGGATGGTGTTGGGGACGAGCACGGCGACCTGCTTGGAGTCGCAGCAGGCCTTGAAGGCGGCGCGAATGGCCACCTCGGTCTTGCCGAAGCCGACGTCGCCGCACACCAGGCGGTCCATGGGTGCGGAAGACTCCATGTCGCGTTTGAGGTCGATGGTAGCCTTGAGCTGGTCGGGGGTGTCCTCGTAGAGGAACGACGCCTCGAGTTCCTGCTGGAGGTAGCCGTCGGCGCTGAAGGCGAAGCCGCGCGAGGCTTTGCGCTTGGCATAGAGCGCGATGAGCTCCTTGGCGATATCCTTGACGTGCTTCTTGGTCTTCTGCTTGAGGACCTGCCAGGAGTTGGAGCCCAGGCGGTTGAGCTTGGGAGCGGCGCCCTCCTTGCCGACATAGCGGCTGATCTTGTGGAGGCCGTGGATGGAGATATAGAGAGTGTCGTCGTTCTTATATATAATCCTTATATATTCCTGAGTCTTGCCGTTCTTGGTGACCTTCTCGAGGCCGCTGAAGCGACCGACGCCGTAGTCGATATGGGTGACGTAGTCGCCCGGCTTGAGTTCGAGGAGTTCCTTGACGGTGAGGGCCTCGCGGGCCTCGCTCATGTCGTGGACACGGTATTTGTGGTAACGGTCGAAGATCTCGTGGTCGGTGAAGCAGAGGAGGCGGTTGTCGTGGTCCACGAAGCCGTGGCTGAGGGAGCCCTGGAGCATCTCGGGACGGAGGACGAGGACGTCGCCCGCCTGGTCGAAGACCTTGGCGAGACGCTGGCTCTGCTGCTCGGAGGAGGTGGTGACGAACATACGGTAAGAGCGCTCGCCGTAGGAGCGCAGCGAGTCGATGAGCAGGTCGAACTGCTTGGAGAAAGAGGGCTGGGGCTCGGACTGGACCTTGAGGCGGTCGGCCTTGGCGAAATAGCAGCTGTTGCCGTATTCCACGATGCGGCAGCGGAGGAGGAGGTCGAGGAATTCGTGGGCGTCGGAGTAGAGGAGCTCGGGAGCCAGGTGGGCGACGGGCGAGGAGGAAGAAGCCGCGTCGTAGGCCGCACGAGCGGCGGAGAAAGAGTGGTCGAGCGAGTCGCAGACGTACATCACGCTCTGGAGCCACACGCTGTCGGCAGAGCCGAAATACTCGAGGAGCAAGACACGGCTCTCCTCGGTAGCCTCGGAGTGGAGGTTGGGGAGGATGGTGACCGAGTCGAACTTGCGGGTGGAGAGCTGGGAGACCGTGTCGAAGGAGCGTAGCGAGTCGATGTCGTCGCCGAAGAACTCGATGCGGAAGGGGTGTTCGGAGGCATAGGAGAAGACGTCGATGATGCCGCCGCGTACGGCGTAGTCGCCCGGCTGGGCCACGAAATCGACGCGCTCGAAGTTGTAGTCCTGTAGGATGTCGGTGATGTCGTCCATAGAGATAGAGTCGCCCTTGCGGAGCTCGAGGGAGCGGCCGCTGAGGGTCTTGCGCGACACCACCTTCTCGGCCAAAGCCTCGGGATAGGTGACCACGAGGCGGCGGCGGCCCATGGCGAGGGAACGCACCACCTCGGAACGGAGGAGGACGTTGGCGTTGTCCACCTCGTCGGGGACATAGGGGCGGCGGTAGGTGGTGGGGAAGACGACGACCGTCTTATCGGAGAGTTCGCGGTCGGCATCGTCGAGGAGCAGCTCGAGGTCGCCAGCGAGGTAATAGGCCTCCTCCTTGTTGGCGGCGATGTGGAGCTGGAGGGCGGTGGAGTCGCGCCGGAAGAGGGCGGCAGCCACCGCAGCGGCCTGGGAACCGACCATGCCGGAGACGTTCACACGGCTCCTCTCCTGCCCTATTTTAGAGGACAACTCTTCGACTATCAGAGACTTACTATACAATTCGGTTATCGTCATACGAACTGCAAAGATACTAAAATAGAAGAAAATGGCAATATTTTCTTGGATATTTTTGAGATCGGGTATCTTTATCTCAAAATAAAAAGGTCGGGGACACAATAAAACGGGCCTTTGAGCGTTAATATGAGACAAACAATAAAGAAGAGACCTATGAGAAAACTCCTATCCTTTGCGATCCTTAGTTTAGTGGCCGCCACCCTGACGGCGCAGACCCAGACCTTCGACTGGCAAGGAAGCCAGCGGCAGTACATAGTGCGTGAGCCCGCCGGACGCGACGCATCGCAGCCGATACCGGTGATGTTCTTCCTCCATGGCCTGGGCGACAACGCCGCCAACTGCGACGACGGCTTCGGCTTCAGCAGCCTCGCCAACCGATACGGCTGGCTGATAGTGACACCGCAGGCCACCACCCTTTCGATGATGGGCTACTCGATGACGATGTGGAACGCAGGGCTGGGACTGAACACCACCGCCGACGACTCGGGATTCCTGATGGCGCTGCTCGACTCGCTGACCGTGGCTTACAACATAGACCGCGACAGCGTGTTCTTCACCGGCTTCTCGATGGGCGGCTTCATGACCCACCGGATGGCCATAGAGCACGGCGACCAGATCAACGCCTGCGCGCCGGTGAGCGGCCTGATAACCACCTCGATGGCCCGGCAGACGCCCGTGGCGGCAGTGAAGCTGCTGCACATCCACGGCGACGCCGACCAGACGGTGGGCTACGACGGCAGCTCACGCGACTTCGGCATGAACCTGGGCATAGCAGTGGATTCCAGCATGCGCTACTGGATAAAAGCCAACCAGAGCAACAGCGAGCCCATCTTCGACAACTTCCCCGACTCGAGGAACGACGGCCTGAGGTTCGAGCGCTACAGCTACCACGGCGGCCAGAGACCCTTACAGCACATAAAGGTCATCGGCGGCGTGCACGAATGGTACTCCACCCCGACCAACGACATAGACTACTTCGAGGTGATACACCAGTTCTTCGTCAGCGACGAGATGCCGACGGTGGGAATCGAAGAGGTGCAGGCCGGCGACAGCCGCGTGAGGCTCTACCCCAACCCTACTCATGGCATTGTGAACATAATGCTGCCCGAGGCTTCTGAGGTGACTGTGTGCGACATGCAGGGCCACACGGCGATGCGACAGGCTCTGCCTGCCGGCGAGTCGGTGCTCAATCTCGCAGCGTTGCCGCATGGCGTCTATCTGCTGAAGTTCTCCGATGGCGCAACCGTCAAGGTCGTCCTGTTCTGATAGGATCCGCGGTGCGATGCGGCTGCATCTTCTCATAGCATTACTACCCCTGCTGCTTCTGGCGGGCTGTACCGCGTCGCGGTATGCAGGCGACGTAACTTGCGACTGCCAGCGCGCTGTGCGTGTCTCTGACAAGGCTTTCCGTGAATTCCTCATCGACGAAGGCTATGCTGTAAAAGTAAGTAGGCTCAAGTTGAGACCTACTGATAAGGGCTGTGCGCTGAAGACTTTGAAATGTTACGAGAAGGGCATCCGTTCGCTTCAGGGTATAGAGATGTTCCCTCAGCTGGAACAGCTGACATGTGGCGACAACCCTATCAAGGATCTTGACCTCAATGCCCTTCCCAATCTTCATCATCTCTACGGCTACAACATGCCGTTAAGGCGCATCGCCATCGACAGCTGCCATCGTCTTCTGCACATTGAACTGAGCAACACTCAGCTGGACAAGGTCAATCTCGACCCGTTCCCTGAACTGGAGTTCTTCTTCTGTATATTTTCACCACTTACCAGCATAGACCTCTCTCCTTGTCACAACCTCAAGTCGCTCTATATCCGTGGCACACAGATTCGCGAGGTTGATTTGCGCCCATGCCCCAATCTGTTGGAGATACATGCATTGGACACCCCGCTGCAGACTCTCACCATCACCCCCTCTCAGAATGAAAGTATCATAAAGATTTCTGTGGAAGACTCTGTGAAAGTTGTGATGAAATAGGCGTAACTACCGATACGAGGTCCCCTCCGGCCGAAGTAAGTTGTCTGCTATATAACGCAGCGGCTCAGTCTTTGTTCTCGTCCTCTTTGGGCTCGGAATCCGTCTGCCAGAAGTCGGCATTTTTGATTTTCAGCTCTTCGGGATTGAATGTAGGCTCTTTGCCCTGCCGCTTCTGCCGCTCGTAGTCTTTCAGCGTGCGCAGCGCCTTCGGCGAGAGCAGCAGTATCGCCACCACGTTGATCCACGCCATGGCGCCAACCCCTATGTCGCCCAATGTCCACGCTACTCCGCTGCCGGTGATGGATCCTAGGAATATGGCCACAATGGCACAGACCCTCAAGGTCCACACCACAATTTTCTCGGGTCGGTCGTCGCCGAGTTGCATGTCGGCAAGCTCGTATTTGCGGCGCAGCTGGGTGGTGTCTACGCCTCGCTTCTCAAGCCTGCGCAGCCGCCATTGGCGGAAACGGCTGAATAGATATATGATGTTTGTCTCGGCATAGTAGTAGTAGGCCATGATGGTGGTGAAGGCGAAGAAGAAGAGCGCTACGGAGATGACGATGTCGCCCAGCCGCGAACCCACCACGGTGCCGAGCGCCGAGGAGGTGTAGAAGACACCCGGCTCGCCCAGAGGAGCCTCGGGGTTCTGCTGGAGATAGGTGACGACGGCGTCGCCGCCAACGACGGGCTGTACCGTATCTATAATATTATAGGTCTTGCAGGCCAGAATCATAAGAGCCGTGGCGGTACAGACCAGGAGAGTGTCGATATAGACCGAAAAAGCCTGGACGAGTCCCTGCTTGACCGGATGGGAGACCTTGGCGGCGGCAGCCACGATGGGGCCGGTGCCCTGACCCGCCTCGTTGCTGTAGATGCCACGCTTGACGCCCCAGGCGATGGTGGTGCCCAGCAGAGCTCCACCCACCTCGTTGACGCCCACTGCGCCACGCAACATCTGCATGAACACCTCGGGAACCACACTATAATGGACCACCAGCACCACGATGGCGAGGACTATATAGATGAGAGCCATCACAGGAGCCACCACCTGAGCCACGTTGGCTATACGCTTGACCCCGCCGATGATGACCAGGGCAATGAGACCCGCCACCCCCGCGCCTATGATCCACGGCGCCAGACCGAACGACTGGGAGCACGAGAGGGCGATGCCGTTGCACTGCACCGGCGGCATCAGCACACCGCAGCCCACGGCAGCCAGCACGGCGAAGAGGCAGCCGAAGAAAGGAGACCGCAGCCCCTTCTCGATATAATAGGCCGGACCGCCACGGAACTGGCCGTGGTGTTCCTCCTTGTAGATCTGCGCCAGGGTAGCCTCGACAAAGGCGCTGCCGGCACCGAAGAAAGCGATAAGCCACATCCACACTATGGCTCCCGGGCCGCCGAAGCCTATGGCAGTGGCCACACCCACGATGTTGCCGGTGCCCACCCTGCCCGAGAGAGCCATGGCGAAAGCCTGGAAAGAGGTGATGCCCACCTTGCCCGACTTAGGTTTCCTGGTCCCAACGTTGAACAGCAGGCGGAACATCTCGCCGAAACGGCGTACCTGGACAAAGCGTGTGCGCAGCGAGAAATAGAGACCCGCCAAGAGGCAGAGGCCCACCAGGGCAGGGCTCCACACCCAGCCGTTGACAACCTGGACCACCATCGTGAATGTCTCTACCACAGTATGTATGAAGTTATCCATAAGAGTCACGATTCAATAGAAAACGAAAGTGCAAAATTACAATTTTTTTTTGAATAAAAAGAATTTCCGGCAAAATATCTTTGCGGAATAAGAGGAATTTAGTATTTTTGCAAAGCAAAAAGAACACAGAAACACAACGTTACAATATGAGACACAGATACTTAGCGATAATATTGATAATTCTGTGCGTCACCGGAAGCGTCCAAGGGCAGTCGTACATCACCGGCAACCAGCTTCCCAACGCGATAAACTACCTGCCTGCGCCGCCCGACACGGCGAGCATGCTGTTCGTTGACGACTTCCAGCAGTGGATATGGGGGAAGAGCCTGAGAGACACGCCGAGGGGCGAGCAAGCCAGCCAGGAGTCGCTCTACGGCACCGAGCGGATAGCCACCATCAGCAGCGGCATCTTCGGATTCGAGGTATCGGCCGCCAACAGTCCCGCCATCTGGAACCTCATAGAACGCAGCGGCACCACCGGAGCCCTGGCGGTGGCCTCAGCCAAGATGAGATACAAAAGGGCGAGACCCTTTGTGACCATGAACGAGCACACGGCGGGAGCCTACGACAACGAGGAGACCCTGAGTGCCGACGGCTCCTATCCTTCGGCCCATACCGCCTTCGGCTGGACGGCGATGATGGCCCTCGCCGAGATGGCGCCAGCGCTGCAGGACACCCTGCTGAGGAGAGGCTACGAATACGGCGAGAGCCGCGTGATAGTGGGGGCACACTGGCAGAGCGACATCGACGCCTCGCTGCTGATAGGAGGAGCCGTGATGGCACGGCTGCACGGAAACAACGACTACCTCGCCGACCTGGCCGAGGCAAAAGCCGAATACCAATCTTTGCACGGCAGCAACCCGTCGGCCACGAGATGTGCCGACCTGCTGAAGATACTGCCCGGAGCGCCCGACACAGCCTCCTACCGCTACTATGGCGACATAGCAGCCCTGTGGTACTCCGCCAACGAGCGCGACAGCCTGACCAGCCAGATACTGGGCGACGCCGACACCAGCGCCTACTACCTGCTGGACATCCTCGCCACGGCGGCCAGCTTCACCTCCACCGCCTACGAGATGACCCACACGCAGAGGCTGATAGCGGCAGCTGGAAGAGCCGTAGCCGGCGAGGTGACGCGAGTAGCGGCCCTCAGCCACCGCACCAACCCGTCGCAGCAGCTCGACATAGTGCCGATGTTGCCGGTGAGCAGCAACGGTTCGTCCTATCCTTCGCTGTCGGCAGCCCTCGGATGGGCGGCAGCCCTGGTCCTCACAGAAGTGGCGCCCGACAAGCAGAACAAGATACTCAAACGGGGCTACGACTACGGATATAACGCCATGGTGGCGGCCACCTGCTATGCCTCAGACCTCCTAGCCGGAAGAGTGCTGGCCGAGTGTGTGCTGAGCCGGATGCACAACGACGCGGCATTTCTCGCCATGGTCGACAGTGCAAGGGTAGAATACCTGCGGCTTAACCACTCGGCCAAGATAAGCAGCGCCAGGGCGGCAGCCGCGCCGACACTGAAGAGGGTGGGCGACTGGGTGTTTGTGAACCTGGGCAACAGGACCGGCACCGTGACCATCTACTCCCCCACCGGGCAGCAGTTGCGCACGATGACCCTCGCCGGCGACTCACGGATACCGCTGGAGGGGCTGCCCCACGGCTCGTATGTAGTGACCCTCGCCTCGGGAAAATACAGCACGACACTGAAAGTGACACGGTGACGACAGCGACAAGAGAGCACACGAGAGAGATTTTTTTACAGAAAAAGTCGTCAATTATAAAAAAATGTGTATTTTTGCAGTTTGAAATAAAAGAGCATAAATGATAACATTTGCCATATCGGTCATACTTCTGGTGCTTGGATATCTGCTCTATTCCAAGTTCGTAGAGCGTCTGCTCGGCGTTGACGGCAAGCGGGTGACTCCTGCCGTGGCCCATCCCGACGGGGTGGATTATGTGCCGATGAAGGCGTGGAGGATATATCTGATACAGTTTCTCAACATAGCGGGAGTCGGTCCCATCTGCGGAGCCATCATGGGGGCGCAGTTCGGCACGGCCTCGTTTATCTGGATAGTGTTCGGTAGCATCTTCGCCGGTGCGGTGCATGACTTTATCAGCGGTTTTATAAGCCTCAGGCAGGACGGAGCGTCGCTGCCGGAGATACACGGCAGATACCTCGGCAACGGCATGAAGCAGGTGATGAGAGGTTTCACGGTGATACTGATGATACTTGTGGGAGCGGTGTTTGTGAACACCCCAGCAACCCTGCTGGCGCAGGACATATTTATCCCTACAGGATTGCGACACCTGGACCATAACGTCATACAGTATTTCTGGGTGGTGCTGATATTCCTCTACTACCTCCTTGCCACGTTGCTGCCGATAGACAAAGTCATAGGGAAGATATACCCCGTGTTTGGAATCCTGCTGCTGGCGATGGCGGTGGCCATAGTGGTGGCCTTTGTTGCCTTCCGGCCCCACCTGCCCGAGGTGTGGGAAGGACTGGCGAACCAGCACCCCGACGCAGCACACAACCCCATATTCCCCATGATGTTCATCAGCATAGCCTGCGGAGCCATCAGTGGTTTCCATGCTACGCAGAGTCCGCTTATGGCGCGCTGTATGACCAACGAGAGACAAGCCCGACCGATATTCTACGGAGCCATGATAACCGAAGGAGTGGTGGCGCTGATATGGGCTGCCGCTGCCGCCTATTTCTTCCACGACCATCCCGAGTTGTGCCTGGGCAAGTCGGGAGCGGCGATGGTGGGAGTGATTGCCAACACCTGGTTCCCGCCGGTGATAGCCTTTATCACGATACTGGGAGTGGTGAGTGCCGCGGTGACCAGCGGAGACACGGCGTTGCGCAGCGCAAGGCTGATCGTTGCCGACTTCATGAAGGTGGACCAGAAGCCCGTAGCGAAACGGCTGGCGGTGGCGCTGCCGGTGTTTGCCATATCGGCCGGCATATTGGTATTCTCGCTCATCGACGCCAAAGGTTTCGAGGTTATCTGGCGTTACTTCTCGTGGTCTAACCAGCTGCTGGCCATGGTGACCCTTTGGGCCATCACCATATTCCTGTCGCGGAGACACAAGCCCTATATCATAACCATCATACCAGCGCTGTTCATGACCATGGTTACCGGATGTTTCCTGTTCATAGCGGAGAAAGAGGGGTTGGGCAGCTTCCTGCCCCGCTGGCTGGGTTATGCGATAGGAGGGCTGATAACGGTTGGAGCCTACGTGCTCTTCGAGGTGATGAGACGCAAGAAAGGCACGGCGGCCGTTGACGAGGAATAAAAAAAATGACATCAAAACGAAACAAGTTGTACAAATAAACGTTTAACATAATAATACAATTAGAATAGATATGAAAAAGATTCTGGTAGCAGTGATTCTCGTAGCCCTGGCGGCAAGTGGAGCCATGGCAGCCAACCGTGGCAAGAAATGTTCGCGCGAAGAGATGGGCATCCACGGCAATGCCATCTATATGATTGAGTACACGTATAACCTGCACGGCGGCAAGGGAGGCAGCAAGCAGCTGATATGCATAGACTCGATGACGTTCGACACGCGTGGAAACCTCCAGGACAAATACCGCCGTCAGAACGGAAAATACACTTGGTTCAGCTATTATTTCGACGTGAACGGATATTCGCTGGGCTGGAACGAATACGACAAGAACAATGTGCTCACGGCCCGTACGGCCTATCTGAACGACAACAACGGCAACTGCGTGGAGAGGACCGCCTTTATGAACGGCAAGATGAGCAGGAGGGAGACCTCGCGCTATGAGAACAACCGTCTTGTAGAGGAGCAGAACTATGACGACAACGGCTCGATGACGGAGAAGAGGGTGTTCAAATACGACAACCAGGGCAACAACACGGAGACCGAGTTCTACGGCAGAGACGGAGAGTTGTACCAGAAATACATATACAAATACGACAACAAGGGCAACCGAGTGGAGTGGAGGTTCTATGATGCCGACGAGTTCCTCGTGGCGCTGACGACCTACTACTATGACGAGCACGACAACCTGGTGGAGGAGAGCTCGTTCAACTATGACGAGCACCTGAACTGGAAGCATTCATACATCTACGAATATGACGAGGAGGACAACTGGGTGCGCAAGACCATCTACCGCAACGGCACGCCGTACCAGGTGGTGGAGAGAGAGATAGCCTTCCCGGCTTATTGATAGGAAGCGATAGAAGTTTTTTCATAAAGGAGCCCGGCGAGAATGTCGGGCTCCTTGCTTATTGGAGGTTAAAGGTTGGTTAATATCACATTAATGGTTGATTAATGGTTGGGAGCACAATAAAAGAGGAGATGATGCGTTATTAAAGATATGGCACAGACAAACAAACTCAGCAAACTGCTCTCCGATTCCGTGATATACGGTCTGAGCAGCATAGTGGGCAGGTTTCTGAACTACCTGCTGGTACCTCTTTATACGTACAAGATAGCGGCCTCGTCGGGCGGCTACGGTGTGGTGACCAACATATACGCATACACTGCCTTGCTGCTGGTGTTGCTGACCTTCGGCATGGAGACCACGTTCTTCTACTTTGCCAACCGGAAGGGCGGCGACGCGAAGAGGACTTTTTCGACAGCCACATGGTCGGTGGCTTCGGTTGCCGGATTCTTCGTGGCGCTGTGCTTTATATTCATAGGCCCCCTGTCGAGAACGCTGGGATATGAGGCCCACCCGGAATATATAGAGATGATGGCAGTGGTGGTGGGCATCGACGCTTTCCAGGCAATACTCTTTGCCCAGCTACGTTTTGCCGGCAAGGCGTGGAAGTTCGCCACACTGAAGCTGCTCTTCATCTTTTTGAGTATCGGCCTCAACCTGTTTGTGTTCCTCGCTGCTCCCAAACTGGCGGAGAGTGCGCCCCAGATGATGGGCTGGTACGACCCGAACTATCAGGTGGGATATGTATTCTTGATAAACCTTATATGCACCACGCTTATCACATTAGGGTTTATCCCGGAACTCAAGAACCTCAAGTACGGCATAGATTTCAGACTGCTGAAAGAGATGCTGCGCTATACCTGGCCGCTGCTGCTGCTGGGGCTTATGGGAATACTGAACCAGGTAGCTGACAAGATATGCTTCAGGTTTCTCGTTCCCGGCAGCGAAGGCGACGTGCAGCTGGGAATCTACGGAGCCTGTGTGAAGATTGCGATGATAATGGCGATGATTACCCAGGCCTTCCGATACGCCTACGAGCCTTTTGTGTTTGCCGGTGGCACGGGCAAGGAGAGTAAGGAGAGCCAGGCGCTGGTGATGAAATATTTTGTGATGTTCACGCTACTGGCCTTCCTCGCCGTGGTGTGCTATATGCCGTTGCTGCGCTATATTATAAAGTCGGACTACTGGGAGGGGCTGAGAGCGGTGCCGATAGTGATGATGGCGGAGATATTTATGGGAATATACTTCAACCTGTCGTTCTGGTACAAGCTTATAGGAAAGACGTGGTGGGGAGCGATAATGTCGGCCATAGGATGTGTGGCGCTGCTGGCGGTGAACATCATCTTCGTGCCGCGCTACGGCTATATGGCGTGTGCCTGGGGAGGATTTGTAGGGTACTCGATATGCATGATACTTTCCTACTTTATCGGCCAGCACTATAATCCGGTGCCCTACCGGTTATTGCCTATATTCGGATACTTTGCTCTGACGATGGGGCTGTTTGCCGTGTGCCAGATGCTGACGTCGCACATTGAATCGACCGTGATGCAGCTTATCGCCAACACGGGAGTATTTGTGATATATGTGGCAGTGGTAGCCTATTGCGAGAGAAGGCTGGTGAAGCAGGTGGTCGGCGGCTTGCGGCGGAAGCTGCTGAAACGCTGACCTGAGAAAGCAGCTAATAATTGGACAGGTCGTACTCGCAGAGAGAATAGAGGAGGCCCCGTCCGTCGGTCACCATATTGCTGCACTTCATACCTTTTGCCTGAAGTTCCTCTTCGGTAAAATAGCGGTGACTGCCGTCGCGGCCGTAGCAATGGCAACGACGGGAACAAGCGGTTGTCATCAAGACGACGGCAACCACAGCGGAGAGTGCTAACAATCGATAAAGGCGTTTATTCATCTTTCAAGAATTTTACCATACCCTGTTCCGAGATGCTCGACGAAGAGTACACCTCTTTGACCTGGCCGTTGTCCATCAGCATGATCAGCGGGAAGCGGCCACGAGTGAGACGCAGGAACTGCTCAACCTCCACCACTTCGGTGGTATAACGGACAGCATAGGGAGAGGAATAGAAGCGATCCATACGTCCGGTGGTGTCGCCACCGAAGACCGTGACAAAAGCCGACTGAGGCAGGTCGTTGCGTTTCTGCATAAGAGACAGTTTTTCCTCGGCTTTCTGGCAATAGGTGCATCCTACGCTATAGAATGCCACTATACGATGGCCATTATTATAAGGCTTGAGCACGCCTGCCTGCATTTCCTCGAGCACAGAAGAGTCGTAGTCCGTCGTAGAAGAGTCGATGTTCAGCAGATTGGCGGCTGCAGAGAGTACAAATACCGCCACCAGCGGCACCAGGGCGAGCAGCAGCTGAACCCACCAACGGCGAGAGAAGGCAAAAGAGCCCAGCACACCAGCGGCGGCCACGCAACCTATGAGAGTGCCGCCATACTGGAGGTCGAAGAAATTCATACGAATCCAGCCCCTAAAGCCGGCGAGCACTATTATTCCGAACGGCAACGCAACCATCGGTAGCACCAGCCACCAACGGGGACGCCAGTCGGGTTTGCCATATTTCCACGACAGGAGCAGGAGGAGTACCAGTACCGCGTTTTTGAGCAGAGAACGCAACGGATTCATGCTGAGGAGCTCGCCCATACAATGGCAGCTGTCGGTACGTCCCAAGAAATGGGCAACCAGCAGAAAGAGCGAGAATCCCAGAGTGACGAGTATCGCAGCCAAGTAAGTAAAGCGCCTATGGCGATTAAGGAGCAGGAGCAGCCCTAAGATCAGCTCTGCCGTGATGGCGAACCAACCCACCATTACGGCCAAAGGCCAAGGGAACCAGCCGAAGCTGTAGACATAGACGTTGAACTCCTCGATGGAGACGAACTTACCCAATGCCGAGAGAATAAAAAAACAGCCCAGCAATTGGGCCATTACAGCGGCTGCTATCGAGAGCGCCCGACTCATTCTTCCTCCTTATATTTTTGGCAAGTGAGGTTGGTCATCCTGCGGACAAATATAGAGTCCTCGAGAGTCTCATAACCAGTGCGGGAGATGTCCTTGCAACGGAAAGAGTATTCCACGTTCATATAAATAGTCTGCTCGCGGCCGTCGATATAACCCTTGCACTCGCACATCTTGGTACGTCTGCATGAAGTGACCAAGACAGCCAAAAGGAGCAACACTACTATGGAAATATTTCTGAACCTCATCTGCTGACTTTCTTTTTAGCGCCATCGGAGAATGTAACCATACTATCGACCACCAGGACGTCGAAGGGATAGTCGGTACACACCACCGAGTCCACGAGGTTCTGATCCTCGGGCAGAGGGCTAGCGTTGAACTGGATATAATAGATGTCGCGACAGTCGGAAAATTCATTAACCGAGACGACCCTCACGTCGTTGCTTCCCTTGACCGCACAACGGCAATTGACCGATTTTGTGCAGCCGACAGTCACCAACACGCAAACCAACACACTGATAATAAACAACATTCGTCTCATTGTCGCAAAAATTCTAAACAACAAAGATACACATTTTTTTCAAAACAACAAAAAAATGAGAAATATTTTCCAAAAAGAGAGGTGCCAGCATGAGGGGATCAACTGCCTTTGAGTTCTTCGATGGCGCGACGCTCCCTCTTGGTGGGCCGTCCCGAACCCCGATCGCGGCGTTCAAATCCATATTGGCGGACCATCTGAATACGTTCATATTCCTCAGAAGGAGTGAGGTCGGTCATATATCCTTCCACCTGCTTCGCCCCTACCCTATTATGCAGTAGGGCCTTGACCTCCACAACCTTGTGAAGCTGCTCGATAGAAAGTTCGTAACGTTCGCCCACCTTAACCTCGTGAGAGGCCTTGAGAGGGACACCGTCCTTCTTCACCTTGCCGGCACGGCAGGCTTCGGAGGCCTGAGCCCGAGTCTTATACAGACGCACAGCCCAGAGATATTTGTCTATACGCAACGACTCTTCCATAGGAGGCAGATCAGAACGTGTAGTGATATGTAATGGTTCCAAGTTGGACCTCAGGGGCTGACGGATCAGGCTTGAACTTTGTACTACGCGCTGCTTGCAAAACATAATTTAACACATCCTTATCAAAAATATCCTTTTTGCCAATAGATGCATTTACTACATTTCCTTTATTATCCACCTCTATTCTTACCGTTATAGACCCCTGCACGCCGTCTTTCTTTGTTGGTTTCTGCAAACGTTCTACACCCCTACCAGCTAACGAATAATTAATTCCTACTCCAGTACCGTTGCCGCCGCCATCGCCGGTATAGTTGGTGGAATTAGGGTTGCCGTTAGGTTTGCCCATATTGCCGCTGCCGGAGGTGTTGCCGCTGCTGCCGGAAGACGTGGATGAGTTGTTGTTGGAGTTATTGCTGTTCTTGCCTTTGAACAGGGCATTCTGATTCACCTCGGGCTGCTTGGGCTGTTCGGGCTGAGGAGTAGGTTGGGTAGGTGTCACCACCGGTTTGGCCGGAGTTTTTACCGGACTTGACGGAACGGATACCGTGTTCTCTGTGGTCTGAGTGGACACATGCTCTTCAGCGGTCTGGGTAGCGGGAGCGGCCGGAGCGCTCTCCGGTTCACTGAGAGAGGGGTGGTCACCGAGGCCCAAGTCGCTGTCGCCCAGAGCCACTTCAACGCCGCGCTCGGCGATGGGGGGATCGGGCGGATAATGGACAACAAACACAAGTATGAGCACTGCCACAATGAGCAGAAGCAGAGTTACTGCCGCCGCTATAATCTTGTTTTTATAAGTCCGGGGGAGCATGTCTTAAATACGTTATTAGATAAGTTAATTGGACGCCGTGGCGAGTATGACTTTATGTTTGGAGCCCTGCTGCTCGTTGATGGCATTGACAGCATCTATAACGGATACCACATACTGAACCGGCACGGTCTTGTCGCTGCGCAATACCACGCAGGCATCCTCGATATCGCCGATTCCCTGAGCGATCAGCGGACGCAGGCTGGCCGAGTCGGCAGGAGTGTCGTCGACCTGGAACTGACGATTCTCGTCAATATAGACAGTCACATTCTGCTTAGCCATAGTCTTGCTGTTGCTCGCCGTAGGCAAGAGGAGCTTGACCGCGTTAGGGCTTATAAGCGTGGAGGTGATCATGAAGAAAATCAGGAGCAGAAACACCAAGTCCGACATCGTAGAACTGGACATTTCCACTTTTATCTGGTTGCGACTTTTTATCATAGCTTAAAAATCTGACAAACAACTGATAATCTAACTATAGGCAGGATTAGGCCGGCTCGTGCAAAAGATCCATAAACTCGGTAGCGCGAAGTTCGAGGTCAAAGACGACCTTGTTGATGCGAGCCACGAGAATATTGTGAAGGAAGTAACAAATAATTCCAACGATAAGACCTCCCACCGTGGTGACCATGGCAGTGTAGATACCCGAAGCGAGGAGACCGATCTCGATGTTGTTGCCAGCCTCTGCCATATCGCGGAAAGCGGTAATCATGCCAGTCACCGTGCCGAGGAAACCGATCATCGGTCCGAGGGAAGCCACAGTAGCGACCAAAGAAACACCTTTCTCGAGGCGTGCCACCTCCATCTGACCTTCGTTTTCGATGGCAGCCTGAATGTCGGGCAACGGACGGCCAAGGCGAGAAAGTCCCTTATCGACCATGCGTCCGATAGGAGTCTGTGTCTGTTTTGCAAGAGACTTGGCACCATCGATATTGTCTTCATGGATATACTGACGTATGTTTGCCATAAACTGATTGTCCGAGGCCGCCTTCATCGCGTTGCGCAATGCAAGATAGCGCTCGATGGCTATATAAATTGCCAAAATCAAGAGCAAAACCAATACAGCCATTATCCAACCGCCCTTCAAAGCCAAATCCCAAAGGCTCATAGCATCGGCTTTTGTCGCAGTTTTTACGACACCTTCTGCCACATTTTCCGTGGCTACCTGATTGAGAATCATTAAAATAGTACTATTCATAGTGCTTACTAATTTGGGTGTAAAAATACTAACTTTTACTGACCCCAAAGTCCAGTGTCCACAAATAATATCAACAGGACCGTGTTAAAATGTCAAGCGGAAAGACATTGCCGGAGCAAAAACGGCGTCTCCAGCCGCTACGGGGATGAGTGACGGAGAGGCAGAAAGGGAGATATCGTCACTGATATCGTAACTGAAAAGATGGCCAAAGACATAAGCGTCGATGAGGTTGAGTCCATAGACTGCCACCCCGATGATGATGCTTAGTTGGAAATACTTATTATAATATTGATACATATTATATATATTGCTGGTTGGATAGTTGCTATATGCGGCGAGCTGTGTAGCGCCGTCGTGATTGACGCGATAGAGGTACTCCGTCTTGAACTTCTTCATATTGGTAGCCTCGTAATAGACGAAATACCCAACCCCGGCAAAGGCGCCATATATGATGGGTATCTTCCATGCCTGGCGGTTATACACCTGCCCCGCACCCGGAAGGAGCGACCATAGGAGAGCCCTCGTGGCGGAATGTTCCTCATGGGCAGCGACCCTGGTGGTGCTACTGGGAGACGTTTTTTGCTTGGAGACCACAGAAACGGACACGCTGTCAGGCCTGCCGAGAGAGACAGTGTCGGTCTGGGCGACAGCCGACAGGGCTCCCACTAACACCAACAGAGCCAGAACTACAATCCTGGCTCCTGTTGACAAGTTCTTATGGTGTATCTTTACGATAGCGATTATTTTTCCAAGAGTTTCACCAAGCGATCGAAGTCGGAGTCGTTGTTAAAGAATATCGTCACAGAACCTTTTCCTTTGCGGTTGCGTTTGATTTCGACCTCAGACTTGAGAGTATTTTTCAGCTGAGTACGAGCCTGACTATAAGCGGGCGGGAGTGTGGACACCTGGACTTTCTTGACAGCGGGATTCTTCTTTCCCTGCTTGACCAACTGTTCCGTCTCGCGTACCGAAAGATTCTTACTGATAATATCGTGGAGAATCTGAAGATGCAGCTCCGGGTCTTCAACATTGACCATGGCGCGTGCATGGGCCATGCTTATCTTGTCCTGGGAAAGAGCCAGCTGTGTTTCGGCCGGCAAGTTGAGCAGTCTCAGATAATTCGTTATGGTAGCGCGCGACTTGCCGAGGCGTTCGCTCAGCTGTTCGTGGGTAAGATTGCACTCTTCAACGAGGGCGTTGTATGAAAGAGCCACCTCAATGGCATTAAGGTTTTCACGCTGGATATTTTCCACCAGAGCCATCTCCATCATTTGGGAGTCGGTAGCCACGCGGACATACGCCGGAAGTTTTTCCAGACCAGCTTTCTTCGAGGCACGCAAGCGACGTTCGCCAGCGATAAGCTGATATTTGCCATCCGGCATCTTGCGCACCGTGACAGGGGTTATAACCCCTTGCTGCTTGATTGACTGTGCCAATTCGTCCATAGACTCTTCGGAGAATTCCTTACGGGGCTGGTATGGGTTAGTTTCGATATCCGACAAGGCAATTTCGGTGATGACAGCCGCCACTGTAGATTTGCTTTGCATCGAATCCACATCTATATTACCCAGTATGGATTCCAGTCCTCTCCCCTTAAGTACAGGTTTCTTTTTCGCTGCCATTTGTTTTTTCTCTATCGGTTGTTTCTTCGTTGCCATTGCCTATTTCTTCTTTATGTTGTTTCTTCTAAGAATCTCGTCGGCCAAGTTAAGATAGTTGATAGCGCCGCTGCAGCTGGCATCGTACATTATCACCGACTTGCCATAGCTTGGGGCTTCCGCCAACTTGGTGTTGCGGTAGATTAGAGTCTCGAATACCATGTGCTTAAAATGGCTTCTCACGTCATCCACCACCTGGCGAGCCAGACGCAGACGAGAATCATACATAGTGATCAACAAACCTTCAATACTGAGATTGGGATTCAGTCGAGTCTGAACGATCCTTATAGTGTTGAGCAATTTGCCCAGACCTTCCAGTGCGAAGTATTCGCTTTGGATGGGGATGATGACCGAGTCGCTCGCTGCCAACGCATTTAAGGTAATAAGTCCAAGAGAAGGGCTACAGTCGATTATGATGAAGTCGTATTGATCCTTGACCGGTTCAATGGCGTTCTTCAAAAAATATTCGCGTTGTTTCTCATTGACCAACTCCAGTTCGGCTCCGACCAGGTCGATACGCGTTGGCAAGAGAGAGAGATTTGGGGTATCTGTATCTATCACACTGTCTTCTACTGTAGCATGGCCCAAAAGGCACTCATACACCCCATTGGTCACCGATTCGGGATCTATTCCCAATCCCGAAGTAGCATTGGCCTGGGGGTCGGCATCGATCAAGAGTACCTGGTACTCCATCACCGCCAAAGACGCGCTGAGGTTGGTTGCCGTGGTAGTTTTTCCCACTCCACCCTTTTGGTTTGCTATTGCGATTATTTTTCCCATAATATCTTTTGCTGAAGCTCTTCTATGTTTATGAGGTATATAAAACGATTTGCACAAGGTTATTCGCACTTTCCCCCTGCGCATTTTTCAAAACCGGCATTTACGTATTCCCATCCCGGCTTTTCGTCACGCATAGCGGGCGTTGTGGCACCCGCTATGCATGGCGGAATGGACTTAATAGCCCAAATTCATCTCGTCCAGCGGAGCACTGCCGTTGGATTCATTGTCTCTGTAACTGTCTTCGACAACTACCGGTGGCGGTACTATTCCCGTCTCGATAAACGAGAAAGCGTTGCTCAATCCCTGTTTGAACTTCTCAAAATCCTCTTTATAAAGAAACATTTTGTTTTTGTCGATGTAGAATTGGCCAGTGTTGTTGTCAAAAACCTTCCTACTCTCGGTGATAGTTATGAATTTGTCACCACCTCTCGTCTCTTTCACGTCAAAGAAATATCTGCGTTTTCCTGCGGGAATCGACTGAGAATACAACTCTTCTTTTCTGTTTTCTGTGTAATCCATTGCTATGTTTTATTACGTTAATTACAATTTGCAAAAATACATATATTTTTTATTCTGACAATTTCCATTAATAAAAAGTTATCAACAGAACGACCCGACTATCTGTTATTATCATTTTTGTTTGTGAGTCATTATGTCCAGAACCATCTCGTCAGTTTCGTTCATACCATCGTGGCCGAGACGTCCGAGATTGCGGATAGAATGATCCACGTCGCGCTCAGACAGTCCATCCGTAACATCAACAACGCGGTCATTACAAGCGAGTTGCGCACTTACGAAGGCACTATACAACCCCGTGGACATTTTGAGAGCACAGCTTGGCTTCGCCCCGTCGCATACCATTCCCGCTATGGTATTGATAAGATTTTTGATCGCATATCCTACTTGTTCATAACTTCCTCCATGGAGGTAAGTTATAGCACTTGTAACCCCAATAGACGCGTTTACCAATCCGCAGAGAGCCGACAAACGGCCTATGCCTTTCTTCACATATATGGACATCAGATGGCTCAACACCAAAGCCCGAATTAAAGCATCCTCGCTGCAACCTTTGGCCTGAGCGTATTCATAGACAGGCAAGGTACATGCTATACCTTGGTTTCCGCTACCGGAATTGCTGTAAACCGGCAATGTGCACCCGTCCATGCGAGCGTCGCTGGCCGACACTGTTCTAGCCACCACCTGATGGACCACATCATTACCTGCCGACTCCATCAATATTTTACCAGTATTGAGACCGTAACCTTTCATTCCTTCTACCGATGCGGCCTTGTTATATCGTACGGTGTCCAATATGAAACGCAATTCATCAATTGGAGCGGTAGTGGCGTAGTCATAGACAGTCTTTACCGACAAAGCGGCATCGTCCACACAGTTGGACATTGCCACCGATTCGCAACTATCGTTGAGAATACAATTGTCGTCTTTCTCGACCAGGCTGAAATGGTTGTGGCGTCCCGAAATAACAACACGAGAAGAATGACCGACTGCCGAACATTGGCATTCGATGTACAATTTGTCGCACATATCCTTGACTCCAATACGAACCGCCTCGCTATGGTCCGTAAGCCATCGCTTGGAATGCTCCACTTCCTCTCTCTCCACATTAAGTACCTCTAAACCCCTCGCCGACTCTCCTGCAACCACACCGATTGCCACCGCGATAGGGAGGCCGATCATACCAGTTCCGGGAATGCCTACTCCCATTGCATTTTTGAAGACATTTTTGCTCAGCTTCACCTCAATAGTCTCAGGCTCGACACCTAGCGTCTCTCGTGACTTGGCCGCACACAACGCCACAGCCACCGGTTCTGTACATCCGGTTGCCAAAACGACTTCCTCCTGCAAGAGGTTACGCAACATTCGCCTCCTCGTTTCCTCCATATATTTCTCTCTTGTCTCAAATGGTTTAATGGGACTTGGGAGAGTGCCCAAGTCCCAACAAGCAAACAGTTCTATTATTTCTTAAAAATCTTCTGCCACTCTTTGTATTCCCTGTCTTTCCACGCACCATTGTGATAAACATAAGAGGCGATAGCAGGGATAACCGTGGTTCCTTCGGCATAGACCATCTGCTGCAGTTCCTCGCTCACCTTGCCCCAGCTGCCAGCCTCGAGGAGTGTGCTACTCGAGCAGGCTCCATCGCGTACGTCTGCTACGGTTATCTGTATGGCATATTTGTGCATTGGCACTTCATGTCCAAGAATCTCTGCGCACACCACTGTATCTTGGGCGAAGTTCTTAGGCGTACCACCGCCGACCATAAACAGGCCCGTCTGAGGTGCCGCCATCTTGATGCGGGTCAACTCCACGAAATCGCACACAGAGTCGATGCTGAGATATTTCTCGCCTTTCTGGGCACGCTCCCACTGATGTTTTCCTATACCAAAGCCAGCGCTGCTGTCACTGAATGCGGGACAGAAGATGGGCACTCCGCACTCATAGCAGGTCTGTATCAGACTGTCCTTCTTGACACTGCGGCCCTCATGGAGCCACTTGCCTAACTCATACAAGAACTCACGACTACTATAGGGCCGAGCCTCCAGCATATTTGACAATTCATAGGTAGCATTGTCACAAGCCTGAAGTTCCTCCTCATCGATAAATGTGTCGTATATGCGATCTATGTATAGCTCTCTCAGCACCGTGTCGGGAATGACGTTTTCCTTGGTTCCAATATAATGCTTAAAACCGAGTGCCTCAAAGAGGTCCATATCGATGATGCTTGCGCCGGTCGATACCACCACGTCGATCATCTTGTTTCTGACCATATCCACATAAACCTGCATACATCCCGCTGCACTTGTAGAGCCGGCAAGGGTAAGTATGTTTGTACACTCCTTTTCTTTACACATCATTGTAAGGATGTCAGCCGCACGGGCCGTGTCACGGCTGGTGAACGACATACCGCGCATCGCGTCGATAAGCTCGGTGGAGTCATACTTCTTGATGTCAATGTGTTTGATTGTCTCTTTCAGAAGGTCTTTCTTTTCCATTGTCTTATTTATTTTGTGTTTATTTTCTTAAAATTCGGATACGTCTCCGTCGTTAAACGGATCATTAGTGTATTCTGTATTCAATTTTGAGTCCACAACTCGTGCCTGTACCTGCTGACCTTGGGAGTCAAAAGATGTATTGGCGGACATTCCGTCAGCAGTTATAGATCCCATCACTTCGGGATTTTCGAATCGGGCATATTTGCCGACAAATCTCAATCGCACCTTGCCAGTACCGCCACTACGGTGCTTGGCTATAATAATATCGGCCATTCCCGCCGTAGAGGTTTGGTCTTCATACTCTTTGATGCCATAGTATTCCGGACGGTAAATAAACATCACTATGTCGGCATCCTGCTCTATAGCGCCCGATTCGCGCAAATCGCTTAACTGAGGTTCCTTGCTTCCTCCTCGGGTTTCCACGGCGCGGCTCAGCTGGCTGAGTGCCAACACCGGAATATTCAATTCCTTGGACAAAGCCTTTAACTGACGCGAGATGGTGCTTATCTCTTGTTCTCGGTTGCCGACCCTTGTCATTTCCCCTCCGGCCTGCATCAGTTGCAGGTAGTCTATCATAACCATAGCCAAATCGGGGTGTCTCTGCTTGAGTCTCCTGCACTTTGCCCTGAGCTCAAATATTGTCAATTGAGGAGTATCGTCTATGAACAGAGGTGCGTCGTTGAGGACTTGAGCCCTGGTTTTCAACATTTCAAGTTCCCATGGCTCCAAGCGGTCACCCTTCTTCAATTTGCTGCCTTCTATCTCAGCCGTTCCTGAAATGAGTCGCATGGCCAATTCCGCCCCGCTCATCTCTAAAGAGAAGACAGCGACCGGCTTGTTGAAATCGACTGCTATGTTTTTAGCTATACTCAAAGCGAAGGCCGTTTTTCCCATTGCAGGACGAGCCGCAAGGATTATCAGCGTACCCGGCTGAAATCCTGCCGTCTCGGCATCCAGTCCAACATAGCCTGTCTGCAAACCGCTCACTTCTCCACCACTGTTCTGAGTCTCTTCTATCTGCTTTATCGCCTGTCCGACAAGCACTCCCATTTCTTTATAGTCGCTACGGAAGTTCTTATCGTTAATGTCCATAAAACGCTGCTCGGTTTTGTCGAGCAAGTTCATCACATCGGTTGTCTCGTCGTAAGCATCGGTTATCGTCTCGGTCGATATTCTTATCATCTCGCGCTGCACATATTTCTCGCTCAATATTCTCGCATAGTATTCCACATGTGCGCCGCTCATTATATGATTTGTCAGCTGGGACACGTTATAGGCTCCACCTGCCGACTCGAGAGTCCCGTCGGCCCTCATCCTTTCCGTGACAGTAATGAGGTCCACCGGGTAATTTGTCTCAAAAAGTTTCCGTATGGCATCAAACACCAACTGGTGTTCCGGTTTGTAGAAATATTCCCTATGAAGAGTCTCTATCGTTGTATTCAGTGCATTAGGGTCGAGCATAAGCGCCCCCAATATAGCCTCCTCAACCTCCACCGCCTGCGGCGGTGTCTTTCCATTGAGGTCAAATGCCTTGTCGTAACTTATTCGTTGCGTTCCTTTTACCGCTGTTCTACCGTTTTTTTCCATAGTGCAAAGATACGCTTTTTTTTTCACTCCGCAACCATTCTTGCCAACATTTTTTTCAACACTTTTCGTTCCTCTTGATAATCAACCATCTTCGTCACAGATTTTCTCTCAGTCATCTATTCCCTTGCTGCCTTTTCCAATTTTTCTATAACGGCGCGAAACCGGTATCTCCACCCCATCAATGTTCAGACTATTATTGCTATAACTGGTTACTGCCGAAAGTCTTACGATATGCGACTTATGAACTCGGACAAAATCGTCCGTAGGCAAGAGGGCTTCTATGGTTTTCATACGCATCAGTGTCAGTACCACATTGCCTCCGGTGGTGAATATCTTGAGATAGTCGCCCAGTCCCTCTATCCTTACAATATCATCACAGGGAATATTGATCATTTGCCTGTCAGACTTCACCTGTATCATCCGATGCTGAGACTCTGCCTGGCGCAAAATATCCTCTCTCACAAAATAATCAAGCGCCTTCCTGGCCGCAGCCATAAAATCCTCGTAACTTATAGGTTTCAAGAGATAGTCGAGGGCGTTGACCTTGAACCCCTCTATTGCATAACGGCTATAAGCCGTGGTAAATATCACCTTTGTGGTTGCCGGCATACATTTAGACAAGTCAATCCCGTTGATTCCCGGCATCTCAATATCACTAAACAACAAATCGAACGACAATCCTTCTTCCTCAATATCCTGTCGTAATCTTTCCCCATCGAGATAAGTCGCCACCAATTCCAAAAAGGGAGTACGCTCCACGTATGACTTCATAAGATGAAGCGCCAACGGCTCGTCTTCCAAAACACAACAGGTTATCGTTCTCTGCTCGGTGGTCATTTGTCGCTATGCTATGTTTATGGTTAACACTGTCTGATATACTCCGTCGCTGGTGTTTCCCTGCAGTAATGTATAACGTCCCGGATATAGCATGTTCAATCGCTTGGTAGTATTTTGTATTCCGACTCCTGTATCATTTTGATGGCGCGAGTGATCCGAATTGGTAACCTCACAGCTCAAGGTCTGATTCTCAAGTTTCACCACTACGTGTATGAACGACGGCTTTGAGAATGACACTCCATGTTTGAACGCATTTTCCACCAATGGAAGGAACAGCAGCGGAGGAACTTCCACATCACCACAGTCCTCCGGCAATTCCATTTTCAAGTCGAAATTCCCACCCAAACGAAGACGCTCAATTCTCACATAGTCGGCAAGGAATCGCATCTCACCCTGTAACGGCACTTTGATCGACGAGGTGTCGTATATTACGTAACGCAACAGATGGCTCAAGTCGTGTATCGACGACCGCGCCCGCTCGTTGTCTATTGCAGCGAGGGCATATATATTGTTGAGGGTATTAAACAAAAAGTGAGGATTCAGTTGGTTCTTCAGGTTCGTAAGTTCAGCTTCGGCCTGTAACTTCTTGGCTTCCGAGAGTTTTATATTGGAGTTATATGTAGTCTCCGTCATCCTTATTGCCACACTCAGACTTGCCGCAAGCATCATAAGGACTATTGCTGTAAGCATAAAATATATGCCATTGGAGGCAAGTTCGTAGGGATTCTCCATCTTGTCGTTGAGCAACATTCCCACCAGCATATAGTCTGCGATGCTCAGCAATAATGACATCACTGCGTTCGACACGACAAACTGCCACAACTTGCCACGCCTTATTATGTACCTCTCAATAAGCAGGTAGTAGTCGACATAATAGACTATGAATATCGAGAGACAAAGCAGCAGATTGCCGATATACCATTCCAATGGTTTTTGTTCTCCTTCCAACATTGCCACCAACAACGGCATCAGGAATATGCCCAGCCACGTCAGCACAGGCAGAACCTTCTTTGTCCTATTGAGATGTATTTCTGGCATTATTTATGCATTTATTAATTCATCAAGTTCGAGCCACCTCAACTCTTTTGCATCCAACTCTGCAATCACGTCGCCCAACCTCTGCGACGCCGACACCACTTCGTCGGGACTCCCCTCCCCGCTTAACAATGTCTCCAATTGTTGCCTCTCGGCTGTCAGCTGTTCCACTTCGGCCGTAAGTGTCTCATATTCCTTCTGTTCCTTCCATGTCGCCTTTTTCTTCGTAGGCTTGCTCCGCTCATATTTCGGCTTCTCTTCCCGTTTCTGCTGATTGCTTGTCTTTCTCCACTGCTCTTTTGCGGCAAGGTGGGCGCTGTAGTTACCCGGATAGTCCCTTATCTTGCCATCGCCCTCGAACACGAAAGTGTGGTCAACTATATTGTCCATAAAACTGCGGTCGTGGCTCACCATCACAAGACAGCCCTTGTAGTTTCGCAGGAAATCTTCCAATATCTCCAACGTGTACATATCCAAATCGTTGGTTGGCTCGTCCAATATCAAGAAATTGGGGTTCGCCATCAGAACCTTCAGCAAGTACAGGCGGCGTTTCTCGCCTCCGCTGAGATTGCCGAAATAGTTGTATTGTGTAGTATCGTCAAATCCGAAATAGGAAAGAAAGAGATGCGCCGACATCGATTTCCCGTTATCCAGCGTTATCTCTTCGGCCACGTCCTTCAGAATGTCTATCACCCTATGGTCTTCACGTTCCTGCAAACCTTTCTGCGTGTAGTAACCGAACTTTATGGTTTGGCCTACTACGATATGACCCGACGTAGGTTTTCTCTGCGAGGTTATTATATTCAGCAACGTAGATTTTCCAACTCCGTTTGGACCAACTATTCCTATCTTCTCGCCCCGCTTGAAGCAATATGAGAAGTCGTCAACCAAGACCTTCCCGTCGTACTGATGACATATATTGTACAATTCCAAGATCTTGCCCCCTATCCTCTCGGTCTTCACCGACAGTTGCATCTTCGGTTCATCCAGTCTCGTATGGGCTTTGGCCTCGAGGTCATAGAAAGCGTCTATTCTTGCCCTGGCCTTGGTTCCCCGGGCTTGCGGCATTCTTCTCATCCATTCCAGTTCGGTCCGGTAGAGCCCCTTGGCCCGCTCCACTTCGGCCCTTTCTGCGTTCTGCCGCTCGGCCTTCTTTTCTACATAGTAATTGTATGTCCCCCGGTATCTGTATATCGCACTGTTGTCCAGTTCTATGATTTCTGAGCACACATGGTCCAGAAAATACCTGTCATGCGTAACCATCAGTATCGTCACCCTTTGCCGGGACAGGAAATCCTCCAGCCACTCTATCATTGTAATGTCAAGGTGGTTGGTAGGCTCGTCAAGCAACAGGAAGTTCGAGTCATCAAGCAACATCCTGGCCAATGCCACTTTTTTCTGTTCTCCGCCGCTCAGCGTGTCCATCAGCCTCCCCATATCTCTTATGTCCAGCTTCCCCAAGACCTCCTCCACTTGCTGCTCGTATGTCCACTCGTCCATCGTTTCTGGCATCTTGGCCGTATGGATATAATCTTCCACCGTCTGATGTGGTGCGTATTCCACCGCTTGCGGCAGGTAAGCGACTCTTGCCTCCGAGGCAAATGTAACAAGTCCGTCATCGGCGAGTTCCCTGCCTGTCAAAATATTCAGCAAAGTGCTCTTCCCGTATCCGTTCTTAGCGATCAGCGCCACCTTGTCGCCGGCGTTCACTCCGAACGAGATGTTTTCAAACAGCAGCTTCTCGCCGTAGCTCTTTGTCAGATTCTCCACCGTCAACACTGCGCTCGCCATCAGAGATTTTCCCTCCTTTCTCCAAATACGCCCTGTTCCAACGCTCCAAGTTTCGACACTCGCTGGGCAGGGATTCCAGCAAGCGTCCCATTTCCTTCAAATGAGCGATTCACGACAGCATTGGCGCCTATTGCCGTGTTGTTGCCTATCTTTATCGGGCCAAAGATCTTGGCACCTGGACCGATATACACGTTGTCGCCTATCTCCGGCGCTCCATCATAGTCTCCTATACTTGTTCCCGGATGTATTCGGCAATTGTCTCCCACTCTTGCCTTGTTTGACACCACTATCGTACCTCTGTGCACAATACACAGCCCAGCCCCAAAAACATTCTTTGGTATTGTAAAGCCCAGTCGAACTGACTCCCAATGCTGCACCACCTCTTCCACAAACCATGCCAATGCCTTCAGTGGGTTATTTTTCTTTGTATTGTATAGATACTCTATTCTTCTTAGCCGCAACTGGAATCTGACGCAATCCATCCACATATAGTTATACAACCCGACTCTCGTAAGCCCATGGGCTGCCAAGTCCTTTCTCCTATACACCCTGTATGTCCTGCGGTCCTCAATCATCTTCTCAATAGCCGTATTTTTCTTTCCATCTCTCTTTCAAGAGCCTTCGTGTCTCGGCTTCCCTTGGGTTGTTGCCTGGCACATAGAACCGGCTTCCTTCCAGCCCTTGCGGGAGATACTCCTGCACTGCGAAGTTGCCGGCAAAATCGTGGGCGTATTTATATCCGTCACCGTAGCCCAGGTTTTTCATAAGTTTCGTAGGGGCATTCCTTATATGCAACGGCACCGGCAGGTCCCCGGTTCGCCGCACAGCCTCCTGCGCAGCTCCGATTGCCATATATGTCGAATTGCTCTTCACCGACGAAGCCAGATACACTGCACATTGCGACAATATTATTCTGCACTCCGGATAGCCTATCTTGTTCACCGCATCGAAGCATGCATTGGCCAGCAACAGGGCATTGGGATTGGAGTTCCCGATGTCTTCCGACGCAAATATCAGCATCCTCCTCGCTATGAACAGGGGGTCTTCTCCTCCTTCGATCATCCTCGCCAACCAGTAAACAGCCCCGTTAGGGTCGCTTCCCCTCATCGACTTTATGAACGCCGAGATTATATCATAGTGCATTTCTCCCTGCTTGTCGTAGTATGCAAGGTTCTGCTGTATTGTCTCGCTGACTTTGTCGTTCGTTACCACTACTGTCTCGCCGATCTCTTTTCCCACAACCATCTCCAGTGCGTTCAGCAATTTCCGCCCGTCGCCGCCGCTTATCCGCATCAGAGCCTCCTTTTCTTTCAGCTCCACCTTCTTCCCTTGGCTAGCGTAATAATTTACCGCCTTCTGCAGCAGCGCGTTCATCTCGTTCTCGCCGAAATCCTGCAGCACATACACTTGACATCTTGACAGCAACGCGCTTATCACCTCGAACGATGGGTTTTCCGTCGTCGCACCTATCAGGGTCACCACACCTTTCTCCACCGCACCCAACAGCGAGTCCTGCTGGCTTTTGCTGAACCTGTGTATTTCGTCAATAAACAGGATAGCCCCCTCCTCGCTCTCGGCCTGGCTTATCACCTCCCTGACCTCTTTCACTCCGCTGCTTATCGCACTCAGCGTATAGAACGGCCTGTTCAGTTCTTCGGCTATCACGCCCGCCAATGTGGTCTTGCCCGTGCCTGGAGGTCCCCACAATATCATTGACGGCAGCCGCCCGCTTTCGATCATACGCCTCAGCACTGCGCCCTCGCCCACGAGGTGGGTCTGACCGACATATTCCGTCAGCCGGTGTGGTCTCAATATTTCTGCCAGGGGCTTCATAGGATCAGCATAGCGTCGCCGTAGGGTCCAAACGAATATTTCTCCTTTACCGCAGTCTGGTAAGCCTTGTTCATCAGCAGGGTTCCACCGAAGGCGCACACCATTATGTACATTGACGACTGCGACGGATGGAATCCGGTGACCATCATATCGGCTACGGTAAAGTCGTAAGGCGGATAGATGAACTTGTTGGTCCAGCCGTCATAGGGAGATATTTTGCCCGGTATCGTCACGGCCGACTCCAATGCCCTCATCGTGGTAACGCCGACCGCCACCACCTTCTTGCCTTCCGCCTTGGCTCCGTTTACCTTGTCGCAGGTTTCTGCGCCCAAGTGCATTTCCTCTGCGTCCATCCGGTGTTTGCTCAAGTCTTCCACCTCGATGGGCTTGAAATTTCCTATGCCCGCATGGAGTGTCAGCTCGGTCCAATAGACGTCCATCACTTCTAGCCTCTTCAGCAGTTCCTTGCTGAAATGGAACCCTGCCGACGGAGCTACCACGGCCCCTTCTTCCTTGGCGTAAAGGGTCTGGTACCTCTCCACGTCCTTCTTGTCGGGCTCCCTCACCTTTCTGATTTCGTCGGGCAACGGTATTGTGCCCAAGCTCTTTATGTGCGCTATGAATTCCTCGTTACTTCCGTCATACAGGAACCTTACGGTCCTTCCCCTTGACGTCGTGTTGTCTATTACCTCTGCCACCAGTTCGTCGTTCGTGCCGAAATAGAGCTTGTTGCCAATCCTTATCTTTCTCGCAGGGTCCACTATCACATCCCACAGACGGGTCTCCGGGTTCAGCTCCCTCAGCAGGTTGACCGTGATGCTTGCCCCAGTCTTCTCTTTCTCTCCTTTCAGAACCGAAGGATAGACCTTCGTATTGTTCGCAACCACCACATCGTGCGCATCGAGATATTCCACAATATTCTTAAAAGTCCGGTGCTCAATCTCACCCGTCTCACGGTTAATCACCATCAGCCTACTGTCGTCCCTGAATGCCGCCGGTCTCATTGCATAAAGGTCCTTGGGCATCGAATACTTAAACTCGCTTAATTTCATCTTTTCTTATTTTATTTTTTAATTTTTTGTCCCTATTATATAATAATGTATTACATATAACGTAAAAAAATCAAAATTGTTACATCACCCTGAAAAAATATTTGATTTTCGCCCCTTATTTTCCGATTGGCAGGACATCATTTTGTTGTTTTTGAGGAACATACTTCCTCCATGGTTGCGCCATAGTTGCGCCATGGTTGGTCCATGGTTGAGCCGTTATTGCTCCAAGCCCCCTCCTTGCCTTTGCCTTGAGCACCGCAAAACATTATCCAGACTCGGTTTTACCCAAAACGTGAACAATACGGGAGCAAAAGGGGAGCAAAACCAATAGACTACTTTATGACCATCTGTCCGGTCATAAGAGTTTACTCTTATGTTGAAAAATATTTGCCTCTTTTTCTTTTTAATTCATATTAATTATATATATTTGCATTTTCAAAATCTATCCCAATTGAATACTAACTCACACATACTCACCCTCCTTGCCCTCTTGCTGCCACTCCTCGCGGCTCTTCCTTCCGCCAGTGCGCAGCACCTGGACTCCATTCCCCTTTCCCAAAACGAAGTCTGGCAACTGCGCTCCATCAAGGGCAAAAAAATACGCTACAAGTCTGACAATGACCGCATAACACTCTCGTTCAACACCGAAGCCTCCACCTTCTCCGGAAACTCCGGCTGCAACCCCTACGGCGGCTTTTACAGCCTCAAGCAGGACCGCAACAAGAAATCGACGTTCTCCCTCTCCGACATCAGCATCGCCGACCGCGCATGCCCCGACGGTGTCTCCAAACGCGAACGCCAATTCATTTCCACTCTCGCCCGCGCCAACTCCTTCCGCCGCGACTCCTACTCCCTCATCCTCCTCGACAACGGAAAAGAAATCCTCGAATTCGAACTCATTGACAACTAATAACCCAAGGCAGAACATTGACCAACGAAACACTATACGCTGAAGTAGTCCTTCCTCTCCACCTGCGCGGAACGTTCACCTACCGCGTACCGTCCGACTATGCCGACGTCATCGCCGTCGGCCAGCGGGTCGTGGTCCAGTTTGGCCAGAAGAAGCTCTACTCCGCCCTCGTCGTCGAACTCCACAACAACGTTCCCTCCTACAAAGCCAAATACATCCTCTCCATCACCGATGCCGAACCGCTCGCCACTCCCCAGCAGTTCCGCCTGTGGCGCTGGATGGCCGACTACTACATGTGCTACCTCGGCGACGTTATGGCGGCCGCCCTCCCTTCCGCCTTCAAACTCGCCAGCGAATCCTCCGTAACCATCTCCCCCGACTTTTCGGGCGAACTCTCCGACCTCTCCGACAAGGAGTTGCGCATAGTAAACCTCCTCTCCGAACATCCCGTCCTCAAAGTCAACGACATAAGTGTCGCCCTCGGCGTCCAGAAGATTATGCCCGTCATAAACTCCATGATAGAGCGCAACATTGTTGTCATGGACGAAGACCTCCGTCAGCGGTTCACCCCGAAGAAAGTCTCTTACATCACACTAGCGCCACAATATCTTGATTCCGACAAAGCCCGGGAACTCTTCAACTCCCTTGAGCGCAAAAAGAGCACCCAGAAACAAGTGTCGCTCCTCCTTCGGTTTATGCAGCTCAGCGATTTCGGCCAGAAACCCGTTGCCAAACGGGACCTTCTCGACTCCTCCGAAGCTTCGGCCTCGAGCCTCTCCACCCTAATACGCAATGAGGTCCTCCTACAAGAAGAACATTTCGAGAGCCGCCTCCAGACCTACGCCTCCACCACTCCCGTGGATTCCATATCTCTCAACGATGAGCAGCAGGCGGCCTACGACTCCATCATTGCCAACCCGGGCACCACTCTCCTCCACGGCGTGACCTCCTCGGGCAAAACCGAAGTTTATATAAAACTCATACAACACACTCTAGACCAAGGCAAGCAGGCGCTCTTCCTCCTTCCGGAGATAGCGCTGACCTCCCAAATTATCAACCGCCTGCGCAAATATTTCGGCGACCGGGTAGGGGTTTATCACTCCCGCTTCAGTCCCAGCCAACGGGCCGAGGTTTGGAACCGCACCAAAAACGCCTACAACAACTCCCCACGCTACGACATACTCCTCGGAGCCCGCAGCGCCCTCTTCCTCCCGTTTCAAGATCTCGGCTTGGTAATTGTCGATGAGGAGCACGATTCCTCGTACAAACAATATGAACCCACGCCCCGCTACAATGCACGCGACTCCGCACTCTACCTTGCCCACCTGTGGCAAGCCCGTGCCGTACTCGGCAGCGCCACCCCCTCGATGGAATCCTACTATAACGCCAAGAACGGGAAATACTCGCTTGTGGAAATGCAACATCGCTATGGAGGACTCCAACTGCCGGAGGTCCTCTGCGTTGACATGAAAGACGCCCACCGCAAGAAAGAGGTTCAGGGACAACATTTCTCCAACTTCCTCCTCAACCACATTGCCGAGGCGCTGCAGAACCACGAACAGGTCATCTTGTTCCAAAACCGCAGAGGTTACTCCCTCCGCATAGAATGCGACGACTGTCATTGGATACCGCAATGCCAGCATTGCGACGTCTCGCTTGTCTATCACCGCTCGACCAACTCCCTTCGGTGCCACTATTGCGGATACAGCATCCCCATGCCTACCGAATGTCCCGTCTGCCACAGCAAAAAACTTTCCCTCCGTGGCATAGGGACCGAACGTATCGAAGACGACCTCCACACTCTCTTCCCCCAAGCCCGTATTGAACGGATGGACCTTGACTCCACAATGCAGAAGAACCGCCATATCGAAATTCTCAACGACTTTGAAGACCGCCGAATCGACATCCTCGTAGGCACACAGATGGTCACCAAAGGACTGGACTTCGACAATGTAAGTGTCGTTGGCATCATCAGTGCTGACAACCTCATCAATTTCCCCGACTTCCGCGCCTTCGAACGCAGCTTCCAGCAGATGATGCAGGTAGCCGGTCGTGCCGGACGCCATGGGCATCAGGGGAAAGTGGTCATCCAGACATACAACCCCTGGCACCAGGCCATCCGCAACGTTATCGACAACAACTATGAGGCGATGTACCTCAGCCAGCTCAACGAACGGCGAGTGTTCTCCTACCCTCCTTTTTTCAAACTCATCGACATCACTCTTAAACATCGCGACACCGAAGTCCTCAACCAAGCCGCAGACAAATATGCCGGAGTCCTGCGTTCCAAGTTCGCGACCCGCGTGGTAGGTCCCGAATATCCAAGCGTCTCGCGCATCCGTAACGCCTACATCAAGAAAATCCTCATACGTTTCAACCGGACCGAAAATATCGCCGAGGCCAAAAGTATAATTGCCGAAATGGCTGACGACATACAGAAGCTTTCCGAATACAGAAACCTCTCCATAATCTTCGACGTGGACCCGCAATAACAATCCACCATCAAAAAATATTTTTATTTTTTGTACTTAATATAAAAAAAATTAGTACCTTTGCACTTTTAGAGCAAGTGTACTTTATATAGTCATTTTACTGTACAACAAACAGATAACCCAGGGATGCTATCATTCGACAATAACGATATTGCATTACTACGACAGAAACTCGGCGAAGAGAGTCCTATCGTAATACTCTCCCACATCAACGCCGACGGTGATGCCGTCGGGTCTCTCTTAGGAGTCCGCCAACTGATCTCGTCCCACTCCGGCACTCCCACCTATTGCATTCTGCCCAACGGTTGTCCTGAGAACTTCAATTTTTTGCCTGGCTCTGAACATATCCTATCCGCCGACAACGAGCGAGAACATTGCAGACAACTGATAGCAGACGCACCGCTCATTGTGTGTGTAGATATGAACAACGCAGCAAGAGTTGACTTTCTTGCCGACGACATAAACGATGCCAAGGGATGCAAAGTCCTGATAGACCACCACCACAATCCCGACAGAGACCTGTTCGATCTTATCTTTTCCTTCCCCGAGCTCTCTTCAGCATGCGAACTTGTCTATTGGCTATTCCGTTCTCTATGGGGCAACGAGGCTTTTGACCGTGACTCCGCCACCTGCCTCTACTCCGGCATCTGCACCGACACCGGCTCCTTCGCCTACAGCAACGACCAACCGTCCCTCTATATGGCGGCATCCAATCTGGTAGCTTTCGACATTAACCCCGCCGACATACACAACCAGTTACTCAACAACTTCTCCATTGCCCGTATGCAGTTCTTCGGCTACGCCATAACCAACTGCCTGAAAATATTTGAAGACAAACACTTCGCCTATTTCACCCTGCCTCTCGACATCCAACGGAAGTTTGGCGTAATCCCTGCTGATATGGAAGGGCTGGTCAACTACACCCTTATGATGCGCGACATAACCGTCGGGGCTCTCATACGAGAAGAGGAAAAACGCTGCAAGGTGTCACTACGCTCAAAATACGGCTTTGATGTAAACATCTTTGCACAACGCCACCTCAACGGAGGAGGCCACACCAAAGCAGCAGGAGCAACTTCTAAACTCTCTTTAGCGCAGACGGCACAACTTATAGAGCAAAAACTAATTGAAGAACTATCGTGAGAAAACACTACACCATAACAGCCCTTACCCTCTTGGCAATACTCACACTTGCCTGCGGTTGCAACAATCCTCCGGTCATTGTGGTAGATCCGGGCAAGAAGCCTATTGACGAACATCTCACTGCTGCTAACCGGATAATAATCGAGGCCGAAGAGACCCAAATCGATTCATACGTAGAGAGAAGAGGCTGGAGTGTTACGACCCTTCCCTGTCGTGTCAGGTTGTGGGAATACCAACCCGGCAACGGAAAACAATTGGAATGGGAAGAAACTGTCGCTATAGAATACTCGATAGACAACCTTACTGGAGGCAATATCTATTCCGAGGTCAACGACACTGTGGTAGTAGGCCGCCAGCAGCCCACGCTTGGACTTGACGCCGCCCTTTTAAGACTACACCACGGTTCCAAGGCATACGTCATCGTCCCTTCCAACGAAGGTTATGGCGTACCCGGCGATGGAGACCGCATCACATCACGGATGATTCTCGTATATAACGTAACGGTAAAATAATGGAAACAAAAAAATATAAACACACTATGAAAAAGACACTTACAACAGTAGTATTGCTGTTAGTGACCATGGCAGTTTTCACGAGCTGCAACAAGTTCAAGACCACAGAAAGTGGATTGGAGTACAAGTTCCTTGAAAAGAACAAGAAGGCTCCCCTTGTAAAGATGGATGACATTCTTGAAGGAGAGATGATTGTAACCTTTGAAGGAGACACCCTTGTCAACACCTTTGGAGATCCCAAGCCTTTCACTCGTGTGGAAGACGACCAGTTCTCCGGAGGGCACAACGAAGCGCTCCTTATGATGCATGAAGGCGACAATGCAATATTCGGTATCTATGCCGACTCCATCGCCCAATTCCTTGAACCTAACCAAATGCCGAAAGCATACGTGAAAGGTGCTGGGCAGCGAATTTACTACAATTTCCACATCACCCATATCCTTACGCCTGAAGAGATTCAAGAATTGCAAGAGAAGGACATTGCACAGATGGAAGCCCGTCGCCAACAGTTGGAGCAGATGAAAGAAAACGAGCCGAATCTTATAGAAGAATACGTAAAAACCAACAACATCAAAGCAAAGCCCACTGCGAAAGGTCTCTACGTCATAGTTAACAAAAAAGGCACCGGCAAAAAGATCGCCGACGGAGACAAGGTAACAGTCCTTTATGCCGGAAGATTTCTCAACGGAGTTCTATTTGATACAAATATAGAAAGTGTAGCACAGGCTGAAGGCCGCAACAGCGGACACTACGCACCGTTTACCATCACACTTGGCAACCACGAAGTAATCCCAGGATGGGAGGAAGGTCTCAAAGGTCTCAACGCGGGCAGCAAAGTCACCCTCCTCATACCCTCTGACTTGGCCTACGGCCCCGGATACGGTCCTATACCGCCATACTCACCGCTCCTTTTTGACATAGAAATCGTCTCAGTCAATCAATAGTTTATAAACAATAATACATACAGCAATATGAAAAAGACAATCATCATAACCCTATGCATCGCAACCGTTGCGATTATTGCCTCATGCAACCGTGGACCCAAGTCGGAACTCGAAGGGTTCAAGAAAACCCAAAGCGGACTCCATTGCCGTTTTGACGTAGAAAATCCCTCTGGCCGTCAAGTACAGAAAGGCGACCTCCTTACTGGAGAGATGGTCATACGCCTCGATGGCGACACCCTCTTCTCCAACCGAGGAGATGAAGGCAACCTGCTTATCGTTGGAGACTCCAAATTTGGAGGTGACCTAACCGAGGGTCTCACCATGATGCACGAAGGAGACAAAGCCGTATTTGCCGTCGATGCCGACGCAATGGCATCACATCTTGAGCCCAGCCAGATGCCCCTCTCGTACCACAGCGGCATGAAGATGAAGATATATTATGAAGTTTCTCTAACCGGAGTAAAATCTGCCGAAGAGGTTGCTGCCAACAAAACGAAATTCACCCAGGAGCTGGCACAGATGGCAGAAAAAGAGAGCGCCTCCATTGCCACATACATTACCGACAACGGCATAACCGACACCCCTCGTGAAGACGGACTCTATGTGATCATAAACAAAAAAGGCAACGGCCCCAAGGTGGCAGTAGGCAAAACCATACGCGTAGCCTATACCGGACGTCTCCTTGACGGCACAGTATTCGACACCAGCAATCCCGACTTGGCAAACGAGAAAGGACTGCAGCCCCACGACGCACTTGAATTCACCGTCGGCACAGCCCACATTATCAAAGGTTGGGACGAAGGTCTTATGAACCTCCCGGAAGGCACCAAAGCCACACTCATCATTCCCTCATCGCTGGCATACGGTTCCAAGGGTGCAGGAGATGCCATTCCTCCATATGCTCCACTTGTATTCGACATTAATATCCTTTCTGTAAAATAATTTAATGACACCTATGAAAAATATAGTAATATTCGGAGCTCCCGGTGCCGGCAAAGGTACCCAGTCCGAGTTTTTGGAGAAAAGATACAACCTGTTCCACATATCCACCGGAGAACTCCTGCGCAAAGAGATTGCCGACCAGACAGAATTGGGCAAACGCATCAAAAGCATTATGGACAGCGGCTCCCTGGTGAGCGACGATATAGTGGTAGAGATGATAGACAAAGCTATCGGTTCAACCGAGCAGGGAATACTCTTCGACGGATTTCCCCGCAACGTGGCACAAGCACAGACCCTCGACAACCTGATGGCAAAACACGGGAGGAGCATCACCTGCATGGTAAGCCTTGATGTGCCAAGAGAAGAGCTGATACGCCGTATGCTGGAGAGAGCCAAGACCAGCGGACGCTCCGACGACAACGAAGAAACCATAAAGCACCGCTTGGTGGAATATGAGCAGAAGACGTTGCCCGTCGCCGAGTTTTACGCGAAACAAGGCAAACATATAAACATCAACGGTTTCGGCAAGATCGAGGAAATCGCCTCAGACATAGCCACCGCCATAGACAAACTCTGATTACCGATGGCACACCGAACGCTAATCAGGCTGACGCTCCTCGTAACGGCTATTGTAGTATTTGCCGGATGTACGTGCAACGGCAACGACAAAGAGCCGGAATACACAACGCCCTACGTGCCAGTCGCACCCAGCACGCCTATCGTCAACGATGGACTCGGAGACCCGGAGTGTACGCAAGAAGGTAACAACTTCATATATTCCATTCCTGTTGACGAGAACCTCTACGGCAATACCGTTGAGGACATGTTCCGCGATGCCGACGTGCCGGTGGCAGAGATGATAAAAGAGTTGGGCGGCGACGAAGAAACCCGACAAATGGTAAAGATGATAAAGGAGGCCAAGGGGAACCTTGTAATGAGGTTTGAAGGGCATCCGTCGGGAACCCATCACGACTTCACGATTTCTTATACCGAGCTCTAAACAAAGAACGCCATGAATTCCAACTTCGTCGATTACGTAAGAATATATGTCCGTTCGGGCAAAGGAGGAGCAGGTTCGGCCCACCTGCTACGAGTGAAATATAACGCCAAAGCAGGTCCCGACGGAGGCGACGGAGGGCGAGGCGGTCATGTGATACTGCGAGGAAACACCCAACGGTGGACGTTGCTGCACCTGAAATATACCAAACACGTCTTTGCCGAGAACGGGCAGAATGGGGGCGAGAACCTGCGTACCGGCCGTCAAGGAGAAGACCAGATTCTCGATGTACCGCTGGGGTGTATCTGCCGCGATGCCGACACGGGAGAGGTCTTGGGAGAAGTGACCGAGGACGGGCAGATGCTCGTGATTGCGAAAGGCGGACGAGGAGGACTTGGCAACGACCATTTCAAGTCGGCGACCAACCAGACGCCACGTTACGCCCAGCCGGGAGAGCCGGCAGTGGAGAGGCTTGTGATCATAGAGCTGAAAATGCTTGCCGATGTTGGACTGGTGGGATTTCCCAACGCCGGGAAGTCAACGCTGCTGAGTACAGTGTCGGCAGCGAGACCAGAGATAGCCGACTATCCGTTCACCACGCTGGTGCCGAATCTCGGCATAGTGAAATATCGAGACGATCAGTCGTTCTGCATAGCTGACATTCCTGGAATCATAGAAGGGGCGAGCGAAGGGAAAGGATTGGGGCTAAGATTCCTGAGGCATATAGAGAGAAACTCCATACTGCTGTTTATGGTCAGCTGCGAACAGCTGGACATAGCGCACGAATATAATGTGCTGCTGGAAGAGTTGCGGAAATATAGTCCCGAGTTGCTCGACAAGGAGCGGTTGCTCGCCGTCACCAAGTGCGACATGCTTGACGAGACTATGATTGAGCAACTGAAAAAACATCTTCCCGAAGGGGTGGAGACAATATTCATAAGTGCGGTGAGCGGTCTCAACATACAAGAGCTGAAAGACTGCATCGTGAGGAAGTTGCAAGCGTAAAGACTGCCGATGGAAGCCATTGACACAGAAATTTTCCGCTGGATAAACGGCCATTACTGCGACGGGCTGGACTGGTTTTTGTGGACAATGAGCCAGCACTGGATGTATTTGGTAGTGATAGTGGCGGTTTTTTGCCTCACCACGCTGAGAGAGGAGCCGCGACGGTGGTGGATTGTGGGGCTTGCGATAGCGCTATGTTTTCTACTTGCCGACCAGCTAAGCGTAATTTGTTTCAAAGAAATTGTCCGCCGGCCGAGGCCATGCCACGTGCTTGACGACGTGAGGATGTTCCGCACCAGTTGTGGAGGAGCCTACGGCTTTGTGTCGTCGCATGCCGCCAATGTGCTGGCGATTGCGACATTTTTTGTGGCACGCTACTGGAAGAATTGCCGGCGATGGCTGCTGCCGGCGACGGCCTTTTGGAGTATCGCCGTGTGCTACAGCCGATGCTACCTTGGGAAACATTATCCAGGCGATGTGGTTTGCGGGGCACTGCTGGGAATAGGCGTAGGTTTTCTGGTTTTCTACCTGGCCAAGCTGGTTGACCGGCGACTGGAGAGAGGGAAAAAGTAGGAGGCACATAGGAGGCATATAGGACACACATAGGACATTGATTCGAGAGAAGAGGACCTGGGGAGAAGAAAAAGATATCAACATGTAATAATATTGTATTCAGACTATTAACATACAAAACCAAATATAACGAAAAAAGTTTTCGGGAGAGTGTGATAAAAATCGGTTTGAAATTCTTATCTTTGCAATAAGAAATCTTGGGGTTTGCCTTTACGAAAGACAATGATTCCCAATTGATTAATAGAAAAACGAGATTAAATTCATATATAATAAAGAAAAGAAAGGCAAAATTATGACAATTACAGAACAAAATTTTGAGGAATTGCTGGGAAGCGGCAAGCCTATGATGGTAGATTTTGGAGCGACGTGGTGCGGTCCGTGCCAAGCTCTGGCGCCGACGGTGGAAGAGATTGCGAAAGAATACGAAGGCCGAGTGGTAGTGGGGAAAGCCGATGTTGACGAATGTCCCAACTTGGCTGCCCGCTTCAGAATCAGGAGTGTGCCTACGGTGCTTTTCATCAAAGGCGGCGAAGTGGTTGACAAATCGGTGGGAGCGGTAGCCAAGAGCACACTGACCGAGAAACTGAACGCACTGCTTTAAGGATATAAGGCCTTGATCGAAGAGGTAGCCCGATATAGCGGATTGGAGCTGAAAGCCCGCCAGGTGGTGGAGGGATTCATCACGGGATTGCACAGGAGCCCGTTCCACGGTTTCTCGGTGGAGTTTGCGGAACACCGTCAATATAACGCCGGAGAATCCACCCACGACATAGACTGGAAATTGTATGGGCGGACAGACCGACTGTATGTGAAGCGCTACGAAGAGGAGACCAACCTGAGGTGCCAGCTGATGGTGGACCAGAGCCGCTCGATGATGTTTCCGGTGGAGAACATGGGAAACTTCGAGAATCCCAACAAGCTGACCTTTGCGGTGATGGGAGCCGCCATAATCGTGGAGCTGCTTCAGAGGCAACGCGACGCGTTCGGGCTGACCCTTATGAGCGACGGTGTTGACGAAGAGACCGTATGCCGTAGCAGCGGAGTTCACAAGCACTACGTCTATGGATTGCTTGAGGAGGCGCTGAAGCAGCCGGTGAAAGGAGACAAGGAAGAGCGGCGGACGTCGATTGCCGAGACCTTGCACCTCACAGCGGAAAGGCTTCACCGGCGCTCGATGGTGGTAATCTTCACCGATGCGTTTCTCGACGGAGGAGAATGGGAAGAGCTAATGGAGGCGCTGAGACATTTGAGACATTGCAAGCACGAAGTGCTGCTGTTCCACACCTACGAAGAGACGCTGGAGATGGCGCTGGAATTCGAGAGCCGCCCGACAGAGTTTATAGACCTGGAAAGCAAGAGACACCTGAAGGTAAATCCCGCAGAAGTGGCGACACGCTACAAAGAGGAGATGGAGAGACGCCGAGCGACGCTGAAAGAAAACGCCGTAAAATATGGGATAGACTATGTGGCGGTGCCTGTAGAACAAGGATTTGAACAGATAATGATACCCTATTTACTGAAACGCGGACGAGCCTACTGAAAAAATAATTGTGCAAAAGTTTGGTAATTCAAAAAAAATTAGTATCTTTGCAGTCGAAATTTGACAATAAATAGAAAAGAATAAATACACTACAATATGAATAACAGGAAGTACACCCTGGCCATCAATCCAGGAGCCACATCGACCAAGGCGTCGATCTACGATGGTGAAACCGAGATTTTCACCGAGAACATCAAACACCCTATCGAGGAGATACAGAAATACAAAGAGGTGGCGGACCAGTTTGACTACCGTAAAGCCACAATACTTGATATGCTGAAAGAGCACGGCATCGGCACAGACGAGATAGCCATAGTTATGGGCCGTGGCGGATTGACGAGGCCTTGCGAGAGCGGCACCTACAGAGTCAACGAGCTGATGAAGCAAGAGTGCCACGACGGCATACAGGGAAAGCATGCCTGCAACCTGGGAGCCTTGATAAGCGACTCGATCGCCAAGGAGATTGGCCTGGATTGCGCCTACATCGCCGACCCCGGCATCGTAGACGAGCGTCCCGCCTACGCCAAGATTACCGGCCACCCCGAATTTGACCTTGACCCCAAGAGAGAAGGAGTAATATGGCACTGCCTGAACCAGAAGATGACCGGCAAACTGTATGCCAGAGAGCTGGGCAAGAAATATGAGGACCTGAACTTGATAATCGCCCACATGGGCGGTGGCGTGAGCATAGGAATCCACGAGCACGGCAAATGCGTCGAAGTCAATAGGGCATTGTGCGGTTTGGGAGCCTTCTCCCCTACCCGTTCGGGCAGCATCAACGCAAGCAAGCTGATAGAGGTCTGCTTCAGCGGAAAATATGACATGGCGAAAGTGAAGAAGATGGTCACCGCCGAAGGAGGCTTTGTAGCTTACCTCAACACCAACGATGCCTACGAGGTAGAGAAGAGAGCGCTGGCCGGAGACGAGAAGTGCAAACTTCTGGTCGACGCGTTCTGCTATCAGGTAAGTCTGGAGATAAGCCGTCTGGCGGCAGTGGTGAAAGGTAAAGTTGACGCCATCATCCTGACTGGAGGAATAGCCTACAGCAAGCCCTGGATGGCCCAAATCACCGAGCAGATAGACTGGATAGCCCCTGTAAAGATCTACAAAGGCGAGAACGAGATGTTGGCACTTGCCATCTGCGGCAAGGAGCTGCTCGATGGAGTACCCGCCAAAGAGTATGTATAGGACATAACAGAAAACACAGAAGGTGGGCAGCGCAGAGACCGCCCACCTTTTCTTTATTAATAAAACACCATAACAATGAAGAAAATAATGATGGCAGCGGTGCTGCTGACAGGAATATGCGCAGCCTCAGTCTGCTGTGCACAGAACGGGAAGAAAGTAAAAGGCCTGAAAAACCTGACCGACTCGGTAAGTTACGCATTGGGCCAGGCGATGTACACCGAATGGCAGAGACAAGGAGTCTCCTTCAACTGCGAGAAAGTGTCCGAGGCTCTCCTTGCCGCCGAGAAAGGGGAATTCGCATTCAGCGAGGAGACAATCAATAACCTTATGCAGCGCTTCCAGGCCAAGTTAGAAGGCGACAGACAGGCGCAGGCCGAGAAGAACAAAGCCGACGGCAAAGCCTTTATAGAGAAGATGAGGAACAACAAGTCGGTGTATATGACCGAGAGCGGTCTCGCCTACCAGTGCAAGAAGAAAGGCAACGGCAAAAAGCCCACCGCCACCGACAAGGTTAAAGTCCACTACACGGGCAAACTCATAGACGGCACCGTATTTGACAGCAGTGTAGAGAGAGGCGAGCCTATCACCTTCCCGCTGAACGCCGTGATAGCCGGCTGGACCGAAGGACTGCAGCTTATGGACGAAGGTTCACGCTACATCCTTTATATCCCCAGCAACCTGGGCTATGGCGACCAGACGATGGGCACCATACCTGCCGGTTCCACCCTGGTGTTCGAAGTGGAGCTGTTAGAAATCAATCCCCAGGAATAATTTTCCAACCCAAAAGACGATGTCCGGCAACAGTTTTGGCGAGAGATTCATAGTGACCACCTTCGGAGAGTCGCATGGCGATGGAATTGGCGGCATAATCGATGGCTGTCCGGCGGGTCTGACCCTCGACATGGACCTTATCGCCAGCGAGCTTGCCAAACGACGCGGTACAGACGAGCCTTACACCACCGGACGAAAAGAGCCCGACGAGATAGAATGGCTCTCGGGAATCCTTGACGGGAAAACACTCGGTACACCAATAGCGTTCCTTATCCGCAACCGAGATGTCAGGAGCGAAGACTACGAAGGACTCAAAGACTGGATGAGAGCCGGCCATGCCGACTATACCTACCAGGCGAAATACGGCATCCGCGACTGGCGCGGAGGGGGACGGGCAAGCGGAAGAGAGACAGCCGCCCGAGTGGTGACCGGAGCCATAGCACGGCAGATACTCTCCAACGAAGGAATCACTATAACCAGCCAAGCATTGATGCCCGAGAACATGAAAGAGGGCGAGAGCTACGGCGGCGAGGTTGTATGCCATATAGAAGGAGTGAAAGCCGGAGTGGGAGAGCCTGTGTTCCACAAACTCAACGCGAGCCTTGCCTACGCAATGATGTCGATACCGTCGGCCATAAGTTACGAGACGGGACTCGGGAAAGAAGGCTGCGCCCTTCCGGGGAGCCAGTGGGTTGACCAATGGCAAGAACGGGGAGAGGGAAGAGAACTTACCGTCACCAACCATTGCGGAGGCATCCAAGGAGGAATCAGCAACGGCATGCCGATAGAGTTCAGGGTAGGATTCCATGCGCCGGCAACCCAACGGGAGACCCAATGCCGCAACGAGAAAGGAGAGGTGAGAACTATTACCATAGAAGGACGCCACGACCGGTGCCATATACAGAGAGCGGCGGCAGTAGTGGAGGCCATGGCAGCCCTGACACTTATAAACTTCGCCAGATAAAGAAACACATAACAGGAACAATCATATTATGAAAAAAACAATTTATATAATAGCAGTCGCACTGGTATTCACGTTGGTTTCCTGCCACAAGAAAGATGTGGTGAAGATAAACGGCACCATCACCAACGGAGCGGGCAAGACGATGTGGATAGAAGAACTTACGCCCGACGGCCCACAGTTTATAGACAGTCTGAGACTTGACAGCAAGGGGCAGTTCAAATTCACTCACCCCTATACCTACCAGACATTCTACTACCTCCACGCTTCGCCGACAGACTATATCGTGTTGCTGCCCTATAAAGGCGAAGAGGTAAAAGTGACCGGCGACATAGACAGCCTGGACCGCAGCTATTATGTAGAAGGGTCGCAAGAATGCACCCTACTGTGGCAGTTGCAGGACTACAGCAATATGGGAACCCGCAAACTTATGGAAGTGCTGGCAAAAGACCAGGCCAACCGTGCACAATACGGCTTCGACACGCCAGCCTACAAAGAGGCGAAGAAAGAGACCGACTCGCTGTTCCGCGAAGCCTACGACGAGCAGTTCCTGTACCTGTCGCGCTATATAACTGAAAACAGCGGCTCGTTGAGCACCATCATAGCGCTGTACAAACCCTTTAACGGCGACAGACCTGTAATCGACGTGGACCGCTACCCCGAGCTGTTTACCTTCTACGAGATGGTGATCGAGGGACTTGAGGCCGACGACGAACTGAAAGACAATCCCCACACGATACATTTCAAAAACGTGGTTGAGCGCGTGAGATACCAAGCCGAGCGCAATATGCCCCAAGCGTCGGGAATGCAACTTACCGTAGGAGAATGAGCGGAGAGACCATGTACATAGTATCCGACGCCCACCTGGGCTGTGGTGCCGAGAGCGAGAAGGCCGAGCAGGAGCTGTGTGCGCTGCTGGACCGGGCTTTGGACGAGAAGGCACGCGTTGTGCTGCTGGGAGACATCTTCGACTTCTGGTTCAGCTACAAAGAGACCGTGCCACGGGGCTATATGAGACTGCTGGGAAAGCTTGCCGCGCTTAGAGACCACGGCATCAAGGTAGATTACTGGACGGGAAACCACGACATGTGGGTGTTTGACTACCTGGAGCGGGAACTGGGAGTGACGATGCACGAAGAGCCCGAGATGATGGAGATTGACGGGAAGCGATGGCTTCTGGGGCACGGCGACGGTCTAAACCCGGCGGACAAAGAATACCTGCTGTTGCGGAAGTTTTTCAGGAGCGGAGTGTGCCAGTGGCTCTTTACGCTGCTGCCTTCGAGCCTGACCTTTGCGATAGCCCGGAAATGGAGCGGGAGCAGCCGCTCGAACCATAAGGAGAAAGACCCGAAGGAATGCAGTGCGGTCGCCGACTATTGCCAGCGGAGGAGCGAGCTAGAGGAGATAGACTATTGCGTGTTCGGACACACCCACCACGCCGAAGAGAAAATTCTCGGCGAGAACTGTAAATATGTAAACACCGGAGAATGGGGTCGCACACGAACCTATGCCGTTTACAAGGACGGCGAGTTGAAGTTGAGACGCTGGGGCGAATAAACCATATTTTCAAAGAGAGATAGACGGAGATTGGAAGATAGGGTGTCTCTGAGGCATGTCTATGACAAGTCTATGGTTGGTTAAGGGCTCCTTGTACATAACTTGCACTCTACTTCGACTCCCCTTGCACTCCCCTTCGACTCTCCTTCGAGTCATATTCGTATCATATTCGTATCTCATTCGAGATAAGTTCGTCCTGAATTGCCGGTATTTCCACCCTAATATAATATTTCCACATTTTTTGCGTTATTATATAAAATTCTAAGGTATGGAAAACTCTGTTATTGATCGTTTATATGAGGCGTATAAGGTATCGCGGACAGTGACTACCGACTCCCGGGCCATTACGCCGGGTTGCCTGTTTTTTGCTTTCAAGGGAGCCTCTTTCGACGGCAACGCCTTTGCCGGACAGGCATTGGAGAAAGGTGCCGCACTGTGTGTGATGGACAATGCCGAATATGCGACCGACGAGCGGTGCATAGTGGTCGATGATGTGCTGAAAACGCTGCAGGCGCTGGCCTTGCACCACAGGAAGCAACTGACCATTCCCGTGGTCGGAATCACCGGCACCAACGGCAAGACGACGACGAAGGAGTTGGTGGCGGCAGTGCTGGGAAGACGCTACAGAGTGCACGCCACACGCGGAAACTTCAACAACCACCTGGGAGTGCCGCTGACGCTGCTCTCGATACCGGAAGACTGCGAGATAGCGGTGGTGGAGATGGGAGCCAACCACCCTGGAGAAATCGAGAACCTGTGCAACATAGCGTTGCCGACGTGCGGCCTTATAACCAGCGTGGGGCTTGCCCACCTGGAAGGATTCGGCTCGTTCGAAGGGGTGGTGAAGACCAAGACAGAGCTTTACCGCCACATCGCAGCCAAAGGGGGAAAGTTGTATGTGAACGCCGACAACGAGCGGCTCGTGAAGGAGGCCAAAAAGTTGGAGCCCCAGCCGGCGACAACCACCTACGGCACTGCCTCGTCGGCCAACCTGCGCGGCACCATAACATCTTCCGACCCCTACCTCCATTTCTATATTGAACACGCCGACAACGTCTATACCATTGCGATGAAACTCATCGGCTCGTACAACTTCACCAACGCGATGGCCGCCGCCGCCGTAGGACTGGACTTCAACATCGACCTGTTCGAGATAAAAGAAGCCCTGGAAAGCTACCAACCCGAAAACAAACGCTCGCAATACAAGCGCACCGAACACAACGCGCTGATACTGGACTGCTACAACGCCAACCCCACGTCGATGAAGGCTGCAGTGGAGAGTTTCGCCCACGACCAGCTGGAGAACAAGATAGTGTTCCTCGGCGGCATGAAGGAACTGGGCGACGCGTCGGACGAAGAGCACAAGAAGCTTTTTGGGCTGGTGAGAAGTTGCGACTTCAAGGACATCTACCTGGTGGGCGAGGAATTCGGCTTTGCTGCCGCAAATCCCGACGTGCAGTGGTTTCCCACGTCGGAAGAGACGGTAAAATTCCTGCAAGAGCACCCAATAAGAGACGCCAACATTCTGATAAAAGGTTCCAACAGTACCAAGATGTGGCTGCTCGAAGAAGTGTTATGATGATGAGGATGACGCTAAAGCTGACAGTCGCCGCAGTGTTCCTGGCTTTTCTCGCAGGAGGCACTTCGGCAGAGTGCCAACGTATAGCGTTCTGGAACGTGGAAAACTATTTCGACACACGCAACGACAGCATTGCCGACGACGACGCCTATACCCCGACAGGCGAAAACCACTGGACCCAGAACCGATTCAAGAGAAAGAGGGACAACATCTACAAGGTAGTCCTCGGGCTGGGGCAGCCTGCCATCATGGGGCTGGCCGAAGTGGAGAACGACTATGTGATGGCGGAACTCGTCAACGGCACGCCCCTGAGAAAGAAGGGCTACAGATATATCCACTACGACTCGCCCGACCATCGAGGGATAGACTGCGCCCTGCTGTACCGCCACGACCTTTTCAGTCCGGTTTATTCCCGTGCCGTCAACGTCTCAGAGTCGAACTATGAGACAAGAGACCTGCTGCTCGTGCTGGGCGTGTCCTCCCAAGGAGATTCCATCGCCGTGATAGTGTGCCACCTGCCGTCCAAGCGCGGCGGAGCCACCGCCGAGAGGCACCGCAGCCGCATTGCCGGCATCCTGCGAGAATGTACAGACACGCTGGGCAGAAACCATCCGGGAGCCGCGATAGTGGTGATGGGAGACTTCAACGCCGACAGGTATGAGACTCCCTTCATGCAGGACTTTGCTTTCGAGCCGCAACACAGCAATCCCGAAGGGCTTTACAACCTGATGTACACGTTGCCAAACGATGAAGGAACCCATAACTACGGAGGCCGCTGGTCGTGCCTCGACCAAATCTTCTACCGTCCTCCCCAGGAAGCGAAAAACGGAGACTTGCCCAAGGTCAGGATTTTCAAGCCCGAATTCCTCCTCGAGAAAGACAAAAACAACCTCACCGTAAGACCCCTGCGAACCTATCGCGGACAATTATACTTGGGAGGTTTCAGCGATCACCTGCCCATTTATTTCGACCTCCACTGAGCCTCAAACTCAGTCGAGCTGGCTTACAATCTTGTATGTGTCTATGGCTATGGCCAACTCCTCGTCGGTTGCCACGACGGCGACCGTTACCCGCGAGTCGGGCTTGGATATCACCACATCCTCGCCAATCACACTATCGTTCAACGGCATATCCACATTGACGCCGAGCCAGTCCATATTTTCCAGTATGGCGTGACGCATAAACCAGGCGTTCTCGCCTATGCCACCCGTGAAGAGCAGCAAGTCGCAGCCGTTCATCTGGCTCATATAGGCACCGATATATTTCTTGCACCGCTGGGCGAAGACATCGAAAGCATAGGTGCAACGCTCGTCGCCCTTCTGGCGGCCCGCCCAGATGTCGCGCATATCCTGAGGACCTCCGGAGAGGCCCACCAGGCCGCTTTTCTTGTACAGCACATCGGTCACCTCGGCAACCGTCATACCAGTCCTCTCCATCAGGTAAAGCAACGCGCCGACGTCGATATCGCCGCAGCGCGAGCCCATGGTCAGACCCTCGAGAGAAGTCATGCCCATACTGTTGTTCACGCTCTTGCCGTGGTCAATCGCACTGATGCTTGCGCCGCTGCCCAGATGGCAACTTATGATCTTCAGCTCTTTCCAATGGCGGCCAATCATCTTAGCCCCCTTCTTAGCCACGAAACGATGGCTCGTGCCGTGGAATCCATAACGGCGAATGCCGTAACGCTCGTAATACTCGTAGGGAATTCCGTAAAGGAAATCTTTGGGTTCTATAGTCAGATGAAACGAAGTGTCGAAAACCGCCACTTGCTTCACGCCAGGCAACACCGACTCCATAGCCTCGACACCCATGATATTGCCCGGAAGATGGAGCGGAGCCAGATCAATAAGCTTGCGGGCATTGTCCAGCACCCCTTTATCGATCAGCAGGCTGCTTTTGAAGAATTCCCCACCATGGGCGAACCTGTGTCCGACGGCGGAGATCTCCTGCAAGGACTTGAGCACGCCGTTTTCCTTGTCCACGAGAGCCTCCATCACAAGACGCAGACCTTCGGTATGATTGGCTATTCGGCGCTCAAACATATGTTTCTCCCCGTGAGAGGTATAAGAGAAAGCGCCCATTTCAAGGCCTATCCGCTCAACTAATCCTTTCGATTCCACCGTCTGAGATTCCACGTCAATCAGCTGGAATTTCAACGACGAACTGCCGCTGTTGAGAACCAATATTTTCATTTCTGACCGTTTTTAGACATTGTACTTACAATCCAGTCGCCGACAGCCTCCATGACCTCAGGGGCTATCGTCTCCTCTATAGTCATGTACTCCCCTACCCTGCCGCTCGAGCAGCGCTGGAAGAGATGATTCATATCGTCGAAAACTCTGACCGACAGCAGTTGTTCAGGCACCGACTGTCTTACCCCTGCCTCATTTTCACGAGCCACCACCTGCACATCTTTTCCTCCGAAGAGAGAGAGGACAGGACACTTCAGTTTACACAAGTACGCTTTGGAGTCCAGTTCCACGAAGGCACTCATCCACGGCATCGCCATCTGCTGGGCCATCTGCATCACCTCGATGCCGCTGAGGCCTACCGCACGCCTCTCCTCCTTGTTCAATCCCGAGGTCTCCGCTTTCACGATAGAGTCCAAGACCTTTTCATAGTCCGACTCCTTGCCGTTTTTCATATACTCGAAGAACTTCTCCATACAACGAACCCTGACGTCCAGCAACCGCTGTTCCACACCGCCGGCTGCCAGCGCCGCCCTGTTTTGCTGCAAGATCACCTCGCCGCCGGAGCAGCCCGGTCCTGCCAGCATCACCACGAAGGCGACCTTGCGGTCCTTCGAAGCTACGATTGGGCCAATCGTGCCGCCCTCGCTATGTCCTATGATTCCCACCCGGGCTCCGTCGATACCTTGCTGACGACGCAGATATTTCACCATCTGGGCGGCATCTTCGGCAAAGTCTATAGTGGTAGCATTTTTCACCTCACCTTCCGAGCCGCCGACACCCCTGTCGTCATAACGCAGAGTGGCGATACCATGCCGTGCCAGATAATCGGCAAGGACCTTGAAAGGCTTATGCCCGAAGATCTCCTCGTCACGGTTCTGCTGTCCCGAGCCGCTCACCAGCACCGCTGCAGGGTACTTGCCACCACCGTCCGGCACCGTCAAAGTCCCCGACAGGATTACCTTCTCCCCTTTACGAGTCTTATATTCCACCTTCACCTCGCGCTCGCTGTATCCTTCAACCTTTATAGAAGACTCCTCCTGAGGCCTGCGCATCTGGAACAGTCCCTCGCTACGCTCCATATTCAGGTCGAAGCGAGCCAGTCCCTGCCTCATGGTGCCACGAAAAGTCTCGTCGGCGGCAGTGTAGCGTAACGTGAGTTTCAGCCCCAGACTTTTCGCCTGGAACCGCAGCGTGTCGTTAGCATAGCTCCACGAACTCGGCACAATAGCCTCTGCCGACTGAGACGGGCTGTACAGCAACGGAGTCACCTCGCCATCCCTGTCGGCAAACGTCAGGTTCAGCGGCAATCCCAAATCCTCCACTACCACCAGCCACCACTTGCCGCGAAACTCCTGCTGACAAGTAGCCGAAAGTGCCAGCATCACGAATACCGCTATGGATGCCAGTCGCCTCACCGTTACCTCCATTTCAACGTTTCTACGATCCTGTCCACGTCGGCCTGCAGATAGTCAATCACCGGTGCCAGCGAGTCGTTGTTAGGTGTATGGTTCAGGAAGAGCGCCCCACGGAGGAAATGCTCGGTCGAGTCGGTCAGCCAAAACTGATAAGTGCTGCCGGCATTCTTGCCGTTGACCTTCACCACCGTGGCATAGACCTTGCCTTCAGGGTCTTTGAGCGAAGTCTCCTTCTCCCCTGTCGATTGGCCGTGATGGAGAGCCAGCATACGGGAGGCCGTGTCTATCAGAGCCGCCAAATCACGCTTGCCCGAGAAGCGCTTGTAGGTAAGGTTTATGATTCCCTGATATTTGGGATATTGGATGTCGAGGTATTTTGTCCTGCTGTCGTTCTGTTTCCATACCACCGAAGCCTCGTCGGCACATTCAAACACGAACGGCAACGCCGCCGTGTCGTATTCGTGGTAGGCCTTTTCGGGCATGTCGATACGGAGGTAAGCCCTCGGCTTAGGGGTTGGAGTCCTGTCGCCGCAGCCGACCACGGCCATGGCAACCGCTGCCACCACCAGCAATATTACAATTCCTTTCTTATTCATTTTTATCTTTTTTACCGTTAACAAAACCTTGCTTTGCTATCTGAACTTCACCTTACCCAACATCGGTACGAACTTACAGTTTCCGAAACGCTCCACCTTAGGCTCCTCTCCTTCGGCCACAGGTTTCGCGATGCGCAGCATCTCCATCTCGTTGTCGCCCACCGGTATCACCATCAGACCGCCCGGCTTCAGCTGGTCCATGAGAGCCTGCGGCACCTCCGGTGCACCACAGGTTATAATGATACGGTCGAACGGAGCGTAGCTTGGAGCCCCCTTATAGCCGTCGCCGAGAAAACACTTGGCCCTATAGCCCACCTGCTGCAGCAATGCCTTGGTTTTCTCGTAGAGTCCCTTCTGGCGTTCTATGGTGAACACTTTGGCACCCAACTCGCACAAGATGGCCGTCTGATAGCCGCTGCCGGTGCCCACTTCCAGGACTTTCATGCCCTGCTCCACCTGAAGCAGGCTGCTCTGCGTAGCCACCGTAGAAGGCTGCGAGATGGTCTGGTCACAGAGTATCGGCAACGCCTGGTCGTCGTAGGCGTGGAACCAGAGGGCCGAATCCATGTACCAATGCCGCGGTACCTTGTTCATCGCCGCCAGCACCGCCCCGTTGGTGATGCCTTTCTCTTGCAGCTGCTTGCACATCTTCTCGCGCTGCCCTTTCTGTGCGTAGGTATCTTCTATCATATCCTATAAAGTCTCAATATTCAGTTCACAAATATCCTCCCCACTCTTGAGCCAGCGACTCTCCAGCCCGGCCAGCCCGGCCCCCTCACAATGTTTCTTGCAATCGTCGATAACCAATGTCTCTTCCCTCCGCAGGCCGTTCTCCTCCACAATCTTTCCGAAGAGTGCGGCACTCGGCTTGCGGTCGCCCACCTCACAGCTGAAATAGGTCTTCTCGAAACACTCACCCAGAATATCAAATCCCGACTCCCTGTTCAGGTAGTCCCGGAAATACTGTGCGTTCACCTCGTCGCTGTTGCTCAGCAGGAAGAGCCTGTACTTGCCGCTCAGTTCCTTGATACGCTCGACCCTTCGACGGGGGAAACCGGCTATCAGTGTGTTCCAGGTCTCCTCGATGGCGCTGTCGTCCATCCTGCACTCCAGAATTCTGCGCACCTCGTCGAAGAACTCACGCTTGCCAATACTGCCTGCCTCGAAGCGCTTGGTCAGCCCCGTGGCATAGAGTCGTTGGTAGGCGTCGTCATACTTTACCCCGTAGCTTCTGAACTTGGCGTTCATCAAGTCGAGGTCGATGGTGATGACCGGCCCGCACAAATCCAATATGATATTCCTTATCGCCATCCTTCCGCTCACTCCTGACTTACCCAACCTTGAGCCACCAGCTCGATGGTGCTGTTTTGAGGCGTCACCATCATCGTGCCGCGGTTTTTCTCGGCAATATGGCCTATCACCGTGATGCCGTCGAGTTTTCTGACCTTCTCGTAGTCGGCCTGCTTTATGGTGAAAAGCAGCTCATAGTCCTCGCCGCCGTTCAGTGCGTTGCTCACCGGCAGCATGTTGGTGCTCATCTCGCTGCAGACCCGCGTGGTCTGGTAATCTATCGGCAGTTTCTCCTCATAGACCTCGCACCCCACCTCGGAGCTCTTGCACAGCTGCATCACGTCGCTCGCCAGCCCCTGGCTGACGTCTATCATGCTGGTAGGCACCACGCCGCTCTCAGCCAGTTGCTTCACCACGTCGAAACGCGGCTCGGGCTTGAGGTAACGTTCGAGTACATAGTCGTAGCCTTCCAAGTCGGGCTGGAAATTGGGATTGGCCTGATAGGTCACCTTCTCGCGTTCGAGGACCAGAAGTCCAGAATAGGCACTTCCCAGATCGCCCGAACAGCATATCAGGTCATATTCCCCGGCACCCCTGCGGCAGGTAATCCTGTCCTCCGACACCTCCCCCACCGCCGTGACCGTGATGACCAAGCCGCTGCGGCTCGACTGCATCTCGCCTCCCACAAGGTCCACGTCGTAACGCTTGCAGCAGTTCCTTATGCCGGCATACAGCTCCTCCAGGGCTTCCAGCGAATAGCGGTTGCTCACCGCCACGCTCACCAGCACCTGACGTGCCGCTCCGTTCATCGCCGCTATATTGCTCAATGCCCGTGCCACCGCCTTATATCCCAGATGTTTCAGCGGAGTGTACATCATATCGAAGTTCACGCCCTCTGCCATCGTCTGCGTGGTCACAAGAGTCTTCGTCTCGCCGCTTCCGAGCACCGCGCAGTCGTCGCCCACACCAATAAACGTGCTGCTGTTCTTCGGCACAAACTCGTCGGTCAGCCTCTCTATCGCCGCATATTTTCCCAGATGGCCCAGCTCGGTGCGACCCTCTTCGTTCTCAATAGTGCTCATCGTTGTTATTTTACGTAGTTAAACCACATCTTCTCCAACTTGTAGAGGTTATACGACTCGGTCTGGTCGTTTACCTCAGAAGTTATCGTCGTCGGCAGGTCGCCCGAATATTCATAGGTCCAAGTTTTCTCGCTCTGGGTGCCGCCCGGCGCCGTCATAAGCTGCGTCACCGTATTGTTCTCGCTGAACACCTCGGACGGGCTATTTGCTACAAAATACATCATACCATAATAGGGGTTCCTTTTGCTGTCATACTCATATTCATCCACCGTCACGTCATCGGGCAGCGCGCTGCTGCTCTGCGTTATCTTCTTCACATTGTTGCCCTCGTATTCATAACTTTTAGTCCATACCACATCGACACCCCCTTCACCTGCACCCACAAGGGTTCTCAGCAACTTGGTCACCTTGGTGCCGTTGTAGTAATAGTCCAGCACGGTTGTCTTCGCCCCTCCTTCATACTCCTCCACACGCATAAGCTTGTCGCCCTGGTAGCTGTAGGTCCGGTAGTTTCCTTCGCCGCTGTTTGTCACCTGCATCAGCTTGTCGCCCTCGTAAACCAGCGTAGCCTCATTGGTCATGATGCCTTCGGTATTGTAATATTCCACCTTCATCAACTTCTCCCCTTCCCAAGTGCAACGCAACGCCAAGTGTTTCGCATTGACATCAGAATGGCGGATGTCGTAAGCCGGATATTCTATCAACGAGCTGTCCATGCTCCATATCTCCGAAATCTTCACCACACCGTTGTTTACCCCTCCGCTCGGGAGGTCGGTGCCGTTGTCTTTTCTGCAAGAGAACATTGCCGTCATCAGCACGGCCATCATCAAAACTATTACTTTTTTATTCATAATAATTAATGTATTTTCTATAATAACGCAAAAAACGCAGAAATATTATACAGGGGGAAAAATTAAGTGATCGGTGGGCGGAAAGTTGAAAGTTGAGTAATGTTTTTTATCGGGCGGTCATATATAGAACCCCTTAAGTTGTTTTTTCGGACACAGTTTTTTCGTTTTTTTCAAAAAAAGTTGGTGAATGTGGGTAATACTTGCTTAAAGGTTGGTTAATAGTTGATTAATACTTGGTTAATGTTTTTATTCTTGTGGACAAAACATTATCTTATCTTGGCGTTACCCAAAACGGGAACAGTACGGGAGCAATAGGGGAGCAAAACCAATAGACTACTACAGGACCATCTGTCCGGTCATAAGTGTTCACTCCGGGAGGATAATTTCATGGTCCTAATGATTTTCCCTGACTTCGCCTCTCTCTCTCTTTTAAATAAGAGAGAGGCGGTTTGACAATCAGACCAGCTGGAATTGGGCATGAAGGGACAGTCTGAAATGTTAAAAATGGAAAAAGTTTTGAAAAGTGTGTCCTAAAAAGAGGGTTGATGGGTTCTATATATGCAGGCCAGTGAAGTGGAACCGGGAAGAGTGGCCTGAGAGGTCTTTGAAATAACAGAAACAAATGGTTTGCCTATTCGGCTGTCGGGGTTGTTACGGGCTTTTCTATGCGGTGGACCGGCGCCTTCTCCAGGCTCTCGAGTTTCTCCACCTTGCCCCGTTTCTCGAGCTTGTTGGGCAGCTGTTCGTTATGGAGGTGGAAGCTGCGGCCGTTGAGTTCGGCGGGCAACGGCTCGGGCGCCTCGCGGGTGGTGGCGTCCATAAGGCCGTCTTTCTCCATCTCCAGGAGTTTGGCCATGGCCTCGTTGGCGGGGGCCACGAGCTTGGTGCAGGGGTCTGCCTTGGCGTCAACCGACACAGCTAGGTTGTCGAGGGACTGGAGCTCGCCCTCCTTTATCATCGGCAGCCACACCGCCGCCAGGTCTATGTCGGCCTCGTAAGGGCTTCCCTTCGCGATATCCTCCCCGACGATATGCACCATGTCTTCCTTCACCGTCATCTCCGAGATATGGACGTATACCAGCTTGTCCTTGGCGCAGCACCCGCAATACTGCACGAAAGTGTTGTGCTGCCGCAGGAGGCGCAGCGCCTTGGCCGACTGCTCGGGGGTAAGATGGCGCATCTCCTGTGCCCACATCATCGCAGGCAACAGGAGAAGCGTCATTCCTATGAGGAAAAATCTCTTTTGCATAACAGATGGTTACTGTATGTCGTACTCGTCGAGAGGAGCGGCGAGGAGGCCGATGAACTTGGCCGAGTTGTCGAACTCCATGCGGGTGTATTTGGGTTTCTTGACACCTTTCACCTTCTGGCTCACCACGACGTAGGTGTAGGGCTTGGGTTTCTTGCCGGTGGTCTCGTCACGGTACTTGGAGTCGTACTCGTAAACGACCATCTTCTCCACCTTGTATTTCTCGCCTTTGTATTTCTCGTTGAGATATTTTATGATGGCGTTGGTGTAACGTTCCTTGGGGAGGACCTTGCCGGTCATGACGGCCTTCTCGGTATTGGTGTTATAGACCGCCTCGAACTGTATCTTCTGGTTGTTGGAGTAGTAGGCCACAAACTGCTCGGAGCCGCGCTTTACCCAGTCGGGGCCCTGGCTGATACGTGCGGGAGGGACCTTCTTGGTGAAGGCAGCCACTATGCCGTTGGAGGGAGCCTCTTTGGGCGACGAAGCCATGTCCTCTTCGGGTTTGGGGCGTTTCTTGAGGTCACGATCCTCGGGGTTGTTGCGGGCATAGTAGTCGGCTTTCACCTCGTCGGGGTCGGGAGCATTGCTCTTCATGAGCTTTCCGCGAGTGTCGAAGACCATCTCGCAATCTTCGGCGCCGACTCCCTTGCGGACCACTATCATGCGGTAGTAGTTGTCGCCGCTCATCTCCTCGACATAGTCGATGTTCTTGATGCGGTAGCCGGGATAGTTATTGACGAAATAGGTGTTCATCAGCGTGGGGCACTCCTTGATTTCCGTGGGGAAAGTGGAATACTGCCAGTCGCCGTTGTCGGTGAAATAGCTGCGACCCGGCTGGCCGTCGATCACTATGTCGGCGATATACTGACCCGGAGCCTGGTACCAGGTTTTCACCTTGTAGGCTTCGTAGGTCTTCTCCAGGGAGAGAAGCACCGATTTGGGCACGTCAGTTTCTTTGATCTTGGTCTGTGCGCTCACGAAGAAAGGAAGGCACAACACAATGAGGAAAACTAATCTTTTCATATCTCGATATTTGTTTGTTATCAATTTGTACCCCTGAGGGCTTTATTCTTGCATTTTTCTTTGTTAATATTTCCTATTTGAAGAGGACATCCTTGCGGTCGGGAGAGATGGACACCGCCATGATGTTGACTCCCGTGATCTTCTCTATGGTGTAGAGGTAGTGGAGCAACTGGGCGGGCAACTCGTCGTATTTGGTAGCCTTGGAGAGTTCCTGTTTCCAACCGGGGAAGGACTCCAGCACCGGGGTAATCTCCACCGAGTTGAACTCGAAGGGGATCTCGTCGGTAGGCTGCCCATCGATCATATAGTGGGTGCACATCTTGACCTCCTCGAAGTCGTTCATCACGTCGGGCTTGGTGACGAAGAGGTCGGTGACGCCGTTGAGCATGCAGGCATAGCGGAGGGCCGGTATGTCGATCCAGCCGCAGCGGCGCGAGCGGCCAGTGGTGGCTCCGTATTCGTGGCCTATCTGGCAGAGTTTGGCACCCGTCTCGTCGAACAGCTCGGTCGGGAACGGGCCTGCACCCACACGGGTACAATAGGCCTTGGTGATACCCATCACACGACCTATGCGGGAGGGGGCGACACCCAATCCCGAGCACACGCCGGCGGTGATGGTGCTGGAAGAGGTCACAAAAGGATAGGAGCCGAAGTCGATGTCGAGCATAGAGCCCTGAGCCCCTTCGGCCAGAACCTTCTTGCCCTCGTCGAGGCAGCGGTTGATGAAATACTCGCTGTTGATGAACTTGAACTGCTTGAGAGTCTCGAGCGACTGCATCCAGAGAGCTTCGTACTCGTCGAGCGACATGCCGTCGATACGGAACGAGGTAATGTCGAAGTTGAGCGTATGGGCCATCTGGAGGTGCTGGACCTTCAGGAGCTCATAATGCTCACGGAAGTCGAACTGAGTGATATCCCCCACCCTTATGCCGGTACGGGCGATCTTGTCGGTATAGGCCGGGCCTATGCCTTTGAGGGTGGAGCCGATCTTGGCGTTGCCCTTGGCCTGTTCGTTTGCAGCGTCGAGCATACGATGGCTGGGGAGTATCAGATGGGCTTTCTTGGATATATAGAGGTTGTGGGTAGGTTCGATGCCTTTCTCCTTCAGAGCATCGACCTCCTGCATAAAGATGCGCGGCTCAATCAGGACTCCGTTGCCGATGACGTTGATCTTCTGCTTGTGGAAGATTCCCGACGGAATGATGTGCAGGACATGCTTGATGCCTTCAAATTCCAAAGTGTGTCCGGCATTGGGACCGCCCTGGAATCGTGCAATCACATCATACTGTGGAGTCAGGACATCCACCACCTTGCCTTTTCCTTCGTCACCCCACTGGAGACCCAATAATACATCAACTTTACTCATTGTCTTATTTTGTGTTATCTTGTTTATTCTTTGTCGGTTGCGTTGAAAACGCACTATATTTTGCTCTTTCTTTCAGATTGCGAAGTTAGTACTTTTTATTTAACTGCCAGAGTGTTGCTGCGAGAATTTATCAACAATCGACTTGCAATAGCTCCCATCTTACTGTTTTAGTGGTTCTTAAACCATTCAACAAATTCCGGCAGGTCGTCGAGGCTCTTGAAGCCCTCCTTGAACGGCTCGGCAGGAACCGGACAGGTGTCGAAATAACCTAGCAGCGTGGCGCAGTCGAACTCGCCCAGAAGAGCCTCGAGGGTGGCATAAACCCCCACCAGCTGGTCTTCGTCGTCGGGGAGGCAGTCTTTCAGCGCTATGCGCAGTCCCATCATATCGGGCGACTCCTCGTTTTCGAGCTCGGTGAAGTACATCTCGCTGGTGTTGAAATGATACTTGTCGAAAGTCACCTTGAGGCGTTTGCCCTGCGGCTGTTTGAACGCCACGAACTCCCACCAGTCGATATCGGGGGCCTGCTCCACGAGGTCGCTGACTTTGCCGAAGAGGTCGAGGTCCCCCTCGGCCGAGACGGTGAGGGTGCGGCCCGACGGAGTCGGCTCGCTTATCTCGAAGGAGAGGTCGGGACAATAGCTGTCGAGCTCGCCCTGCAGGGCTTCGAGCAGGTTACGGCTCTCCTCGTCGGTGAGGTCGTTGAGCATTGTCATCTGCTCGCTATGCTGCAGAAACCAATTCCAGAATTTTTCTATCTTGCTATCGTTCATAATGCTTTATTCTCTACTCTTCTACAAATATCGTTTCCGGCTCCAACGTCACTCCATATTTCCGACATACATCGCCGGCCACTTCCTTAGCCAACAGCCTTACCTCTTCGCCGGTGCATCCGCCGTGGTTCACGAGCACCAGAGCCTGCTTCTCATAGACCCCACAGCGGCCGAGAGTGCGACCCTTCCAGCCTGCACGGTCGATCAGCCAGCCGGCAGCCAGTTTGTAGCCTTCCGCCACGGGAAAGGCCACCATATCGGGATACTGAGCCTTGAGCTGCTCATATTTTTCAGCGGCGACCACCGGATTCTTGAAGAAACTTCCGGCGCTGCCTTTCTCCTCGGGACGTGGGAGTTTCGACCAACGGGTCTCCTCGATGGCGGCGACCATCTCGGTGGCGGTGGGCGTATGTCCCAGACGCTCCACTATGGAAGCCACCGCGGAATAGGAGGTATTGGGCTCGTAGGTGCGAGACAGGCAAAAGGTGACGCTGCCCACGATAAATTCCCGATGTTTGAAGAGGCTGTCGCGATAAGCGAAGTCGCACGATTGATTGTCGAGTTGCAACCAGCTGCCGCTGTCCTTGTCGAACGCCGTGACTTTCGTTATCACCTCTGAGACCTCGGCGCCGTAGGCTCCTATATTGCCCACTGCCGCAGCTCCTACCGTGCCGGGAATGGCCACCAGGTTCTCCAACCCGTGCCACCCCGAAGCCACACAATGCTTTACGAACGAGTCCCACACTTCGCCAGCCTCGACTTCGACCTCCACCTTGCCGTCTGTATCGGACAGCACGCGAAGGCCTTTGTTTCTCATCAGTATGGCTGTGCCACTGTAGCTGTCGGGCAGCAGCACATTGCTTCCTCCGCCGAGCACCAGGTGCTTGCCGTTCAGCAGTCCCCTGGCATAGAACTGCGCGATGTCGGAGCGGTCCGACACCGTGACAACCTTTGCCGCCCGGCAGTCGATGCCGAAGGTGTTGCTGTCTTTCAAGCTGGTATGTTCCTCGACGGTAAGCATCGCGACAAACTCAATTAGCGACGGTGGATGAACTTGATATAACGTCTGACGGGACGGTTTTCCACCGAGTCGTCAATGGATATCTCGAGCCAACGGCCAGTGAGCTTCTCGAGGTCGTAGATACGAGAGCCCAAGGTGAGCGTATTGTCGGAGAGGGCATAGGTGGTGGTGTCGCGGCCCAGGTTGTTGCACAGGTTGCCGATAGCCTCGCGCAGGCTGTCGGTGAGGTCTGCCGGCGGAATGTGAAGGAGTGCGTTGTCGTTGCCGACGCTGATGAACACGGTGTCTTCGCCCTGGAAGAGGAGTGTCACAGCACTGTCGGTAGCGTTGCGCTCGCCACCCGTTTCGTCGGTAAAGGTTATCGTGTGATGAGCCTGCTGCCAAAGTCCTTGAATCGTTTTCTCTTTGGAGCAGCCCTGGACGGTAAGAATCAACACGATAGCTGCTGCCGCAAGCAACGTGCAGCCCAAAATGCCGAAGTTATTGTTTTGTCCTTTTTTCATATTCTATGGCCATTATATTTTGCGGTGCAAAGATACGATTTTTTTTTAGAATATTATATATATGATACAATATTTTTTTTTAGAGACTGACTGCCAGCATATTGCAATACGCCCAACTTGCACTTTACACCTTCTGCCGCACCGGATTCGGGGCGGTTTTCGGATAATTGCAGGTTAAAGGCAACTAGGAGGCAAGTTAAGGGTAAAGCAAGGGTAAAGTCGGGAAAACTTTGTGTCCCGTTTTGGGTTTCTTATTTAATCACATCTTGCAGAAGAATATGGCAAACAAAACGGGTGCTATAACAAAAGAGGACCCGCTTTTCGGCAGGCCCTCTCTTTCTTTGGAATGTTCCGAATAATCACCGGACTACTTGAAGGCGTTTTCGCTGAGTCCTTTACCGCCAAGTTTGAGGTCTTCCATATATGACGGAACTTCGTGTCCGAGATATTTCTCGACATAAAGCTTGGCGAGATACTGACCGAGCATGAATCCGTGGCCGCGAAGTCCTACGAGGAGACCCACCTCGGGATCTACGATATAGCGCGGCTCGGTGTACCATCCGGCCCATACGGCGTGGAATCCCACCTCGCGGAGGTTGGGTATCCACTCGGAGAACACCTCGCTGACTATCTCGAGGAACTCTTTGCTGTTGTATTTCAGCGACTGACGGGCCTCGTAGCTGTCGCAGTCGGGCGAAGCGCAGCCGATTATCTGGCCGGTATGCAGGAACTGCTGGCCATAGACGGCGCTGAAGCCTTTGTAGTGGCGGCGGTCGATGATCATGTCAAGGGCGTCGCCGTTGACTCCCATCATCGGCAGACGACGGGTTATGAAGGCCTGGTGTTTGACAGGATAGAGACCGGTGTCGATACCGAGCTGGTCGGTGAAGCGCTCGGCACCCCAACCCATGGCGTTGACGAAGTGCTCGCAGTCGAACTCTATATATTCTCCGGTATGGGTGCGCACCAAGGCAAGCACGCGGCTGCCGTTCTTCTGTACGTGGAGCAGCTCGCAGTCCTCGAAGAGACGTCCGCCGTGTTGCTGGGCTATGCCGCGGATGTAGTCGATCACACGTCCGGGAGAGGCCTGCCAGCAGTCGCGCGTCATCAAGGCGTGGGTATAGGTGGTCTTGGTGTCGTCCCAGAGGGGCGAGATCTCTTTCTTGAAGTCTTTGCGCTCTACCATATAGGCGTCGCTCCAAGCCCTCGAAGCGTCGAGCGACTTGTAGGTCGCCTCGTCGTGGACGAGGTTCACGTAGCGCGTGGGCTTGTAGTTGATATTGTGGACCGATTGTATCTGTTTGAAGATTTCGTGGTTGTGGACAGCGATATCTGCAATGTCGGGATTGGAGAACGCCGGACGGCCTCCACCGATATTGCGCCAGGAGGCTCCGCGGCTGTAGTTGATGAGCACCGGATTCTTGCCCGCTTCGGCAAAATAACGGAACAGTCCGCTACCGGCTATTCCGCCTCCGGCGATGAGCACCGCCACCTGCTCGCGTTTCACATTGTTGGCTTTCGGGAACACAAAGACCTCTTTGGTCTTCTCGTTATAGACGTCGCCGAGGGTCACCTGGCTGGCCAACGGAGCACGCGGAGTGGCATCGCCTACCACCTCAATGCCATAGGAACGGAGAACCTGACGGGCACGCGGTATGCACCTCTTTCCACGGCAGGGGCCCATTCCCATGCGGGTGATGTGCTTCAACTCATCAACCGAGATATATTTGCGCTCGCCGACTGCCTTCAGCAGGTCTTCAACCGTAACGTCCTCGCAGTGGCAGACATACGACTTGCCATCGACTTTTGCCTCTTTGCTCTCCAATTTCAGCGGCTCGGGGTAACGGTCTTTGGCGATAAAGCCTTTGACGTCGGTCATCTCGTGGCCGTCCAGCTTGCTCACCTTCACCCTTGCCACATTGGTCTTGTTGGCCTTCTTGAGAATCTTTTCTATCACAGCTTCGCCCACCTTGGCTCCGTTATTGTCCACCAAGAACACTTCGGTGCCTTCGGCGATATCGTATTCTATCGGCAGGAAGCACCACTGTTTCTCGAGGTTATAGCCGAAGATGGCTAGTCCGGGGCATTGATAGACGCATTCCATACAGCCTATGCACTTGTCGTAATCCACCGTCGGGGTCGACGAGGTAGTCGGTTTGGTGATGGCTCCCTGTGGGCATGCAAACGAGCAGGGGTTGCAGGCAAAGCCGTAGAGGCAGTCCATCTGCACGAAGGGTTTGAGCTTCATACGCTCGGGAGTAGGCAGGTTGGGCTTCTCGAGAATTCTCACGGGATGCTGCTGCGAGTCTATATACTGGCGGGAAATCTCCAGGTAGTCGTCGTAGTTGAACCGGAGTCCCATGTTCTGTGCCACTTCGTAGGCTGCCTGCTTGCCGCGGAGGACAGCACTCGTGCCTTCTCCTATACGCACCGCATCGCCCACTCCGTAGGTATAAAGGCCAAACACGTCTTTGCCCTTGGTCAGGAGCTGGTTGTCGGGCACCAGTCCGGTGCAGATGTTTATTATGTCTATTCCTTCAAGCACCTGCTCGGTTCCCGGTATTGCTTTGAAGTTCTCGCATTTTGCTATCACTGCGCCCACCACTCCTGTGCGGTCGGCGTTGGGGATGGCCTTCACCAGCGTGTAGCCGGTCATGATGGGAATGCCGAGACGCCGTACCCTGTTAGCCTGCACCGGGAATCCTCCCTCTCTTGGCATCGCCTCTATGATGGCGCAGATGTGGGCTCCCGCCTGCATTCCTTGATAGGAGGTCAGGTAGCCGATGTTTCCGGCTCCTACGGTCAGCACTTTCTTGCCCAAGAGGGTGTGCTCCTGGTTCATCATCTTTTGGAACACGGCGGCAGTATAAACTCCCGGCACGTCGTCGTTCTCAAAGGTCGGCATGAACGGCACAGCTCCGGTGGCCACCACCAAGTGCTCTGCATCGACATAAGCCATCTCCTGTGTTGCAATGTTCTTTATCGCTATGCGTTTGCCTTCCAGCAGGTCCCATACTGTGTAGTTGAGCAATATGCCTTCCTGGCTCTCGCCGGCCAAGGTCTTGGCGATGTCGAATCCTCTCATGCCGCCGAATTTCTTCTGCTTCTCGAAGAAGAAGAACTGGTGGGTCTGCATATTGAACTGGCCACCGATCCTGGCGTTGTTGTCTATCACCAGGTTGTCTATACCGAAGGCGTTCAGTTGCTCGCGACAGGCGAGACCGGCAGGGCCGGCTCCGATGATCGCCACCTTGGTTTTGTAGATCTTCACCTCGCGTGGCTGCTCTCCTTCCGCCGACGGCATAAAGTCTTTGGTTATCTCTTTTACCTCGTGGACTCCGTCAACGGGAGTGATGCAGATTCTACGTATCTTGCCATCTACCAGCATCTCGCAGGCACCACACTTGCCTATGCCACACTCGAGGGAACGGTTCCTCCCGTCGAGGCTGTGACTATGAACCGGATAACCTGCCTGATGCAACGCCGCTGCTATAGTATAGCCTTTGCGTCCTTGTACTTTCTTTCCTTCATACGAAAATTCCACAATCTCGCTTTGCGGGATGTCTAGAATTGGATGTGTTTCTATTTTATACATGGATACCATATTGAAGATTAATAACTTGCATCATTTTACCTAATTTCTTAGGCGATAGCAAAATTATTACTTTTTTATGATATGGACAACTTTTTAGCCCACTTTTTTATCTATTTTTTTTATACTTCCTCTCAATCAACAACTTATGTCCTCAAATAAAAAATTCTCCTTCAACAAGCCTCTAAAAGTATAAAACAAGCAATTCCTTCGGCCTCGCCCAATCATCCCAAACAGACAAAACACTCTTAATAATCAGCAAGATATAAAAAAAATTTGGTCAGTATAAAAAAAATAAGTACTTTTGCAACCGATTTCCGATAGCAGGAAACCGATGCCCTGGTGGCGGAATGGTAGACGCGGTAGACTCAAAATCTGCTGTCAGCAATGGCGTGGGGGTTCAAGTCCCCCCCGGGGTACAAGAGGGAAAGCAGTCAGATGACTGCTTTTTTTTCGTACCCGAGAGGGACTTGGAAGCGAGAGTAGTTTTAGTTAAAAGTGTGTTCTCGGGCGGCCTCTCGGCCTAGCCCTAATCGAAGCATCCACAGGACGCTTCTTCATTCCCCGGGGTACAAGAGGATTTTGCAAGTAGTTCAAAATGAATAAAAAAAACAATTTTTTTTATTTATCTCCCAAATTTGGTCATATTTTCGATAAAAGGAGTAAAAAAAAGGGAGTCTTTAGCTTCTGCTTTGCACAGAGAATATTAGCGGTACATCCTTGCCGAAGGACAATAAAAATGGCGAAACAACGTTATTTAGAATAATTCAGATTCTATGAACAACGATAAATACCCTCACCTGTGGACACAGAACCCGTCCCTCACTGACTGGCTGCTGAAGCTCGTGTACAAGGATGAGTGGGACCTCTTCGGCATCGCCGACGTGGGGCCGCTCAACGAGAAAGCGCGTCCCGGACGGCGACCCAAGGATCTTTGGCCGACAGCCAAAGCGATGCTGATGTTCGCCGTGGGGCAAACCTGCGATAAGCAGCACATCAAGGAGTTACTGAAATAAGATTCATATGACTATACAAGAATTCTTCAACGCGCTATTGGCAGTCATAAATGCAATGAGCCCCTATCTGTTGCTAGGTTTCCTCATTGCAGGAATACTGCATATGTTTGTTCCGAAAACGTTTTACGCCAAATATCTCTCACGCGACAACAAACTGTCGGTGCTGTGGGCTGCCCTGTTGGGTGTGCCTCTGCCGCTCTGTTCGTGCGGTGTCATTCCCACAGCCGTAGGGCTGAAGAACGAGGGGGCATCGAAAGGGGCTGTGGCCTCGTTCCTTATCGCCACGCCGCAGACGGGCATCGACTCCATCCTGGCCACCTTCTCGCTGATGGGGTTAGGTTTCGCAATAACGCGCCCCGTAGCCGCGCTGGTGACGGGTGTTTGTGGCGGTTTTCTGGTCAATCGCTTGGTGAAGGACAAAGAAGGGGAATACGTGGCAGAGGCAACGTGTAAAGTAGAAAGAGGCAACCGCCTCTGGCGTATTCTGAAGTATGCCTACTTCGACATGATTCAAGACATCGGTCTGCGATTAGTCATCGGTCTATTAGTGGCCGCCCTCATCAATGTGGCCGTGCCCGATGAGTTCTTCCTCTCATTCGGCAAGCAGCCTTTGCTTCAGATGCTGGTCATCCTCGTGGTGGCGGTGCCGATGTACATCTGCTCCACTGGCAGCATCCCTGTGGCGACGGCGCTGATGATGAAAGGCCTCTCGCCCGGAGCCGCCTTAGTGATGCTGATGGCCGGTCCTGCAGTCAACATCGCCTCCATCCTCGTGGTGCACAAGTCTATGGGTAGCCGCTTCACGTGGATTTACCTGCTCACCATAGTAGGGTTTTCCATCCTCTTTGGGCTGCTGATAAACGCTTTCGGCATCCATGCCGTCGGCGTGACTGAAGATTGTGGTACGCACAGCGCCTGTTGCCCCTCGGAGACCGCCTCGCCCAGCGTCTTTCAAATCATCTGTTCGTCACTTTTAGTATTGTTCATCATAATAGCATTGAGTATGAAATTCTTCAGCAAATTCAAAAAACAAGAAGTGGAATCCAACACGGTGATCTACACCGTCGAAGGCATGCATTGCAACCATTGTAAGGCCGCCTGTGAGCAGTCGGTCGGCAAAGTGAAAGGCGTCGCCTCCTGCGAGGCCACCCCCGCCGCCAACACCCTCGCTGTTACCGGCACCGCCTCTACCGACGATGTGAGAAAAGCCGTTGAACAGGCTGGTTTTGAGTTCAAAGGAGTGAAATAGTCAACAAAATCAATATCGACTGACCACCACCGTCGACATTTCCTACTGCGACCTCAACCAAAAAGACAATTTTGGGTTGGTCATAATTTGGTCATATTTTAGAAGATTTGTTGGTCATACTGCTTGAATTAAAGAGTTTCGGGAAAAGTTAAAACAAACAATATCAACCAATAAGAAATAACGAGGTACTCTTTTCAGAGTTCCTCCCGGGGTACAAAAGGAAGAAGCAGTCATCTGACTGCTTCTTTTCGTACCCGAGAGGGACTTGGAAGCAAGAGTAGTTTTAGTTAAAAGAGTGTTCTCGGGCAGCCTCTCGGCCCAGCCCTAATCGAAGCATCCACAGGACGCTTCTTCATCCCCCGGGGTAGCAAAAGAAAGAAGGTCGCTTTTCTCAAGTGACCGTTTCCCTTTGAATACAAAATTTAACACCTCGAAAAAATAAATTTTGGCACTTTTTTTTCTATATAAAAAATAATGTGTAATTTTGCAGCCGCAAAAAAGAACAGCAATGGAGACAAAAAAGAACGATAAAGTATTTATTTTCGCGGGTCGTGCGACTAAAGACCTTGCGACTAGAGTGGCCGAAAGTTACGGCATTCCTCTCGGAAAATCGGAAGTTTTCCAGTATGCCGACGGCGAATTCCAACCCTCTTTCGAGGAAACCATCCGTGGCGGTATCGTGTTCATCATTCAGTCCACCATACCTCCCACCGACAACCTCTTCGAACTCCTTATGATGATTGATGCCGCCAAACGCGCAAGCGCCGACAAGGTGGTAGCAGTCATCCCCTACTACGGATTCGCCCGTCAGGACCGTAAAGACAAACCCCATGTCCCCATCGCTTCCAAACTCATCGCCGACATGCTTCAGGCATCCGGCGTTGACCGCGTCGTGACCATGGACCTCCACGCCGACCAGATACAGGGCTTCTTCAACATCCCGGTAGACCACCTCTTCGGCAGCTCCATCTTCATGCCTTACATCCGCGAGGTCCTGAACGTCGAAGACGTCATGTTCGCTTCCCCCGACCTGGGCGGTAGCCGCCGCGCCGGCATGTACGCCAAAACCATGGGCAACAGCTTCGTGATGTGCTACAAGCACCGCAACAAACCCAACGAGATTGGCGAGATGCGCCTCATCGGCGACGTCGAAGGCAAAGACGTAATCCTCCTCGACGACATCATCGACACCGGCTCCACCATCTGCAAGGCAGCTGAGATCATCAAGCAGAACGGTGCCAAGAGCGTCCGCGCCATGATCACCCATGCAGTACTCTCCAACGGCCACAAGGGCGACGCCATCGAGAAAATCGAAAACTCCGTACTCGAGGAACTGGTCGTCTCCGACACCATCCCTCTCCGCCGTCCCTCACCCAAGATACACGTACTGCCTACCGACTGGCTCCTCGCCGAGTCGCTCCGCTGCATCGTGAACTACGAGTCCATCGACAACCTCTACGAAAACACCATCCATCGTAAAGGCATTCCTCAGAAAATTCATAACAGTTAAACAATATAATTATTAACCGAGGGATTTCCCTCACTAAAACACAAAACAATGAGAATAGTATCTATGAGCGGTTCTCTCCGCGAGAACGTAGGGAAAAAAGATGCTAAAGCATTGCGCCGCCAGGACCTCGTTCCTTGCGTGATGTACGGCAAAGGCGAACAGATAATGTTTGCTCTCAAACAGACCGATTTCCAGCGCATCCTCTTCAACCCGGAGCCTTGCTTCGTCGAAATCGACCTCAACGGAACCAAGCACAGCGCTATGGTTAAAGAAATGCAGTTTCACCCAGTAAGCGACATCGTTTACCACTGCGACTTCTTCGAACTCACCGACGACAAACCCATCGTCATGAGCATCCCCGTCCACACCACCGGCACCGCCGCTGGCGTCATGAAAGGCGGAAAACTGGTATTCAAACAGAAACGTCTAAACGTCAAAGCCATCCCCGCCAACATGCCTAGCGAGGTTCTCATCGACGTAACTCCCCTCGACATCGCACAGCGCGTAAAAGTCCAGGACATCCACGACGAGAAATACGAAATCCTCAACGTGAAGACCAGCGACGTCGTTGTCATCAACAGCACCCGCGCCGCAGCTACGGCTACCACCGAGACCACCGAAGAAGCATGAAGTTGAGCTAAAAACTTTATCCATAAGAGTTCCACGCCTTCCAAGACGTGGAACTCACTTTTTATAAATAATACATTATATTATATATGCACAAAGCCGGTTTCGTAAACATCATTGGCAACCCCAACGTCGGAAAGTCCACACTCATGAACGCACTCGTCGGCGAACGCCTCGCCATCATCACCAGCAAGGCACAGACCACCCGCCACCGCATCATGGGCATCGTCAACGGCGCCGACTTCCAAATCGTTTACAGCGACACACCAGGCATCGTCAACCCTCACTACCGCCTCCACGAGCAAATGATGGGAGCCGTCAACTCTGCACTCCAGGACGCCGACCTCTTCCTCCTCGTCACCGAAGTCGGCGAACACTTCAAAAACGAAGAAGTCCTCCAGCGCATCATCGACTCCAACACCCCGGTAATCCTCGTCATCAACAAGATAGACCTCTCCGACCAACAAACCATCATCCAGAAAATCAACCACTGGCAGCAACTCATCCCTCGCGCCACCGTAATACCAGCCTCCGCCACCGAACACTTCAACATCGACTCCATCTTCGACCGCATCGTCGAACTCCTCCCCGAAAACCCGCCCTACTTCCCCAAAGACGAACTCACCGACCGCTCCATGCGCTTCTTCGTAAGCGAAATCATCCGCGAAAAACTCCTCCTCTACTACCAGAAAGAAATCCCCTACTCCTGCGAAGTAGTCGTCGAAAGCTACGAAGAGAAAGAAGGTGTCGACCGCATAAGCGCCGTCATCTACGTCGAACGCGAAACGCAGAAACTCATCGTTATCGGCAACAAAGGCCTCGCCATCAAGAAAGTAGGCACCGAAGCACGCAAAGACATCGAGGAATTCACAGGCAAAAAATGCTTCCTCCAGCTCTACGTCAAAGTCCTGAAAGACTGGCGCAACAGCGAACGCGCCCTAAAAGGCTTCGGCTACATCACCGAATAGGTCCTCTCCTGCACCGTTTCATGTCCTCGCACCGATGCGGAACCCGTCACACGACTGAAAACAGACTGCGCATATATTCGGGGAACATTTACAGGTGGTCAAAAACAAAAGCGGGGTCGTCGGACTCCGCTTTTTTATTTTGTCTGTTGATGGATATAAAAACTATTTCACTACAAATTTACTTGTTTTGCCTTCGCATTCATATATGTAGAGTCCCGACGGGAAGGACGAGACATCAATCAACACTTCGTTGAAATGTGGACCAACAGAAACGGTTTGCACCAGTTTTCCGCTTGTATTATAGATGTGGATTTCAGAGGTGTTGTTGGATGACAAATGGTAGGGAAGGGTAACGGTGTTTGTTGTGGGATTAGGATAGGTATTACCTAAAGTGATTGTTTCTTGGCTCACCTCAGGAATAGATACTTGACCAGGCCCTGCACAGCGGTAAACGACGGTGGTATAGTTGTTGTCTTCGCGCATCATATAATAGATGCTGGCTCTTGTCTCATTGTTATGTGAATAATAACCACCGGCTTTTATATAATAAGCTGAACCAAAATCTTGGATAACCGATCCATTCTCGTTCATAAGCCATAATTTGTATTGAGTATTGTCGTATGTGCCGTCTTGTTTCACAAAAGTGACAAACATTTCAATTAAATCATCGCTATTTATATACTGTTTGCTAAGCATAGAAACAGTACTTACATTATAACCAGAAGGAGGTGTGATAGTAAAAGTCTTGTATAAAGAAAAGTTCCAATTATACATGTAGTATGTGTACACTCCAGAAGAATTCTTTCCCCCATAGTTATAAGTACTGGGAATATCATAAGAACTCCCCCACCCAACATAACCAGTAGAACTTTGGAACGTATGTAGTTCTGTCAATTGAGCATTTGCTATCAAGCTAACGGCTATGAAAAGTGTGCAAAGAACGGTCTTTTTCATTGATTTACCTCCTCTAATAATGAATAACTTTGAATTAAGGTGCTATTGGGTTCGTAGTCACGGTCGCCACGCGATTTTGTACCGTAGTGTACGGCCAAAGCTTTTGCGATGCCGCTGTTTACATTTCGGAGGTCTCTGCTCTCGGCCACCACATCAAGATAGTCTTTCATCAATTGTTTGTTGCATTGAATGTAGCAGAACAAAGCGTCAATCGGGTTCTCTTCAAATTTTGCAATTGCATCTTGGCAAAATTGGTTCAAGGTTTTCGCCATACAATTTCCCTTAATCCGTGTCGGGCACAACTTTTTGTTACCCATCCGTGCCGCGACGAGTGTTTCTTGGAAAGAAGCGTGGCACTGTTACACCACTTCTTTAATCGGAGGTTGTGAGAAGACCTTGTAATGAAAAGTGACAAACAATCCACGCTATACACGCAGACGGTTATACTTTCTTGCATTACAATCAGGAAGTTTCTCACATTTCCGATTACAAGAACGAGCATAACGCTTCTTGATTTCACTCTTGAAATCGGTTGCAAAGATACACATTATTTTTATAATACCACCGACCTCCCCCAATTTTAACATTTCCCCCACCAAAACCTCTCAATTTTCAACTCTCAATTTTCAATTTTCTAACCTTAGCGTTATCATAGACTTGATATCTATATGATACCTAGTTACCAGCAACTTACAAAAATCAAGAAAAATAAAATCCCCCAAAAACTTTGCCAATTAAAAACAATTTAGTACCTTTGCCCCGATTTCAATTCTCAATTCTCAATTTTCAATTCCATTATGGCCCACAACGCATCCCTAACCCACTGGCACGGCGCCCTCGGCCCCGTCATCGGCTACACCGTCCGCGGCCACCGCTACCTCCGCTCCATGCCCGCCCACGTCCGCAACCCCCGCACCCCAGCCCAGCAGGCCCACCGCTCCCACTTCTCCCTCGTCTCCACCTTCATCCACACCCTCGGCCCCATCTACAAACTCGGCTACCGCTACCATAACCCCGACCTCTCCCCACGCGCCAACATCTTCCACCACATCTTCTACGACGCCGTCAACCCCCAAACCCTAACCCTCGACCCCGCCCGGGTACTCATATCCCGCGGCACCCTCCCCACCTTCCAACCCACAGCCATAACACACACATCCTCAGCCATCACCCTCCGCTGGTCCCTCACCCAAGGCACACCCCAAGACCAGCTAAACCTCCTCCTCTACAACGTAACCCAAGCCACCTCACGCCCCTACTACAACGCCGCCACACGCGCCACCGCCCACCTCACCATCACCCTCCCCACCACCTGGGACCCCACCGACCACATTATATTATACGCCTTCTGGCACAACCCCAACACCCACGCCAACTCCGACTCCACCATACCCCTCCAACTAAATTCTCCCGATAACGAACAATCATACAATCAGTCCCTTACCCACCTCTCCCAAACCCTCACCCACTCCCACCGTCACCCCATAACCCCCAAGCTCCTCGCAAAACTCCACAAACACCAACTCCCCAACACCCCCTCCAAAGACTCCCCACCCGACTAACGTCTATACCACATATATATGATAGTACTATGAAAGCGCTTAACTTTATCGCCATTATAGCTGTAGCGGGTCTGATGGCCTCCTGTGTTTGTGAGCAGAAGTCAACCTATGCATATATAGATAAGACCGGGACTGTAGTGATTAAGCTCCAGAAGGGTAAGGCGTATGATTTCAAGGAAGGTAAGGCAAGAGTCTATAAAGATTTCAGGTGGGGTTTTATCGACCGTGCCGGAAAGTTCGTGATAGAACCGCAATACATTGGGGCAGGTCACTTCGAAAATGGTTTGGCGATTACAAAAAAGTCCGAAAATGACAACATTGTTTTCATAGACACCACCGGACAGTCAGTACTGAAGCCCCAATTCTATTCTGCCGGAAACTTTGTGGAAGGACTAGCCGTTGTGGGCACTGGCAATATTGAGCTTACACATTGTAAATATGGGTATATCGACTCTACAGGTACGGCAGTGATTCCTCCAAAATATGATTTGGCTTGGGATTTCTCAGAAGGTCTGGCGTTAGTGGCGATAGATAAGGGAAGAACGACACAGTATGCCTTTATCGATAAGACAGGAAATATTGTATTACAACCTACGTTTGACAAAGTGCTGTGCTTTTCGGGAGGGTTGGCAAGAGTAGTCAATGGCACTTGGTGGGATTCTGGTCAATGGGGATTTATAGATAAGACCGGGCAAGTAGTCATTGAACCTCAGTTCGATTTAGTCTGGGATTTTAAGGATGGACGGGCTTTAGTGTGTGTGGGCAAAATGAGCGACCCTAAGAAATATGGCTTTATTGACAGGTCTGGTAACTTTATTGTAGAACCTCAATATTCGGGTGCCAGGGATTTCTCTGAAGGCTTGGCGTGTGTTTGGAAAGACGGCAAGGCAGGTTATATAGACACCATGGGCAATATCGTAATAGAGCCTCAGTTCAAAGAGGCGAGTAGTTTTGACGGTGGATTGGCGAGGGTTGAATCCAATGGTAAATGGGGGTATATCGACCGGACAGGAAAGTTCATTATTGAGCCGCAGTTCGACAGAGCCGAGAAATTTGTTGACGGAATAGCCCTGGTGAGGGTTGATAAAAAGTGGGGATATATTGACAAGACAGGAAAATTTCTGATAAAGCCTCAATTCGATAATGCCTGGCATTTCTCCGAAGGCCTTGCTCGTGTGCTGATACAAAAGAAGGTCTGGGTCCCCAAGAAACATAAACCCCCAACATTTCTTATCGACTCCCCGGATGCAGATAAAGAGTTTGAATATTAGAACTATAAGTGCTTTATAAATAGCCATTATTTTACATAAAGACTCTCGGCACCGTAGGTTCTATACCCATCAGCATAATTTATATTTTCCTCACCACCCCCACACAATAAATCTCCCTCTTCTGCGTTATTATATCTCTATGACCACCGACGACACATATAAGACTGTCTCTGCACCGGGCGAGGGCATCTACAAGGAGAAGGGAAGCAAGTTCCTCGCCTTCGCGGTACATGTGGAGAGCGAGGAGGATGTCAAGGCTTTCCTGGCGGCAAAACGCAAGGAGTTCTACGATGCTCGCCACCACTGCTACGCCTACATCCTCGGCGAACAGGGTCTGGTTTTCCGCGCCAACGACGATGGGGAACCTTCGGGCACCGGCGGCCGCCCCATCCACGGGCAACTCCTCAGCGTAGGTGTCACCAACACTCTGGTACTCGTGGTGCGCTACTTCGGCGGCGTGCTCCTCGGCGCTTCGGGTCTCGCCAACGCCTACAAGGCTGCCGCTCGTGACGCGCTGGAGGCGGCTACCATCGAGGAACGGACCATCGACGACCACTACCGCGTACGCTTCGAATGGCCTCAGATGAACGACGTGATGCGAATCCTCAAAGACAACGGCCTCGCTCCCAAGGAACAGCTCTACGACGAGCGTTGCGAGATCGTCTTCTCCGTAAGGAAAAGTATGAGCGAGCGCGTAAAAAAGGCTTTCGAGAACCTAAGAACGGTGGAAATAGAGATGAAATAGAATAAATACAAACTGAAATAAAGTGAGCAAAATATTAGACGAACTCAACGAGGCCCAGCGTGAGGCGGCGGCTTGTACCGAAGGCCCGGTGATGATAATCGCCGGGGCAGGATCGGGCAAGACTCGCACTCTCACCTACCGCATAGCTCACCTCATAGAGACTGGGGTGAGCCCTTACAACATTCTCGCTCTTACCTTCACCAACAAGGCGGCGAAGGAGATGAAGGACCGTATCGTGAAACTGGTGGGTCGCGACGCCAAGAATATTTGGATGGGAACGTTCCACTCGGTATTCGCACGCCTCCTCCGCGCCGACGGCGGCAAGATCGGCTACTCCCAGACTTTCACCATCTACGACACAGAAGACTCTAAGTCGCTCGTAAAACAGATAGTGAAACTCCTCAACCTCGACCCCAAAGCCTACAATCCCGCCTATGTCCTCGGCCGCATCTCTATGGCGAAGAGCAACCTCATAGGTCCGGCGGACTATATGGCTAACGCCGAGATTCAGCAGACGGACCAGGCGGCTCGCAAACCTATGATAGGCGAGATCTACGCCCGCTACAACCAGCGGCTCCGCAACTCTATGGCGATGGATTTCGACGACCTGCTCTTCAATACTAACATCCTGCTGAGGGACTTCCCGGATGTACTCCTCAAATACCAGGACCGCTTCCGCTACATCCTGGTGGACGAGTACCAGGACACCAACTTCTCGCAGTATCTCATCGTGAAGAAGATCGCAGCGCGCTACCAGAACATCTGCGTGGTGGGCGACGACGCTCAGAGCATCTACGCCTTCCGCGGCGCCAACATCCAGAATATCTTCAACTTCAAACGCGACTACCCCGACCTGAAACTCTTCAAACTGGAGCAGAACTACCGCTCTACACAGAATATCGTTAATGCGGCTAACTCTATCATCGCCAACAATCGCGACCAGATAAAGAAGGAGATATGGACCGATAACGGGCAGGGCTCGAAGATTCGCCTCCTGCGCGCCAGCGACGAAAAGGAGGAAGGCTCTCTCGTGGCGGACTCCATACAGAGTGAACGCCTCGACCACGACCTCGAATACAAGGATTTTGCCATCCTCTACCGCACCAACGTGCAGTCCCGTGCCATCGAGGATGCCCTCCGCCGCATGAACATCCCCTACAAGATTTACCAGGGCCTCTCGTTCTACGGCCGCAAGGAGATCAAGGACGTGCTCGCCTATCTCCGTCTCGTGGCCAACAACCACGACGAGGAATCGCTCCAACGTATCATAAACTACCCCTCTCGCGGCATCGGCCAGACTACTATGGACAAGATTCGCATCGCCGCCGAGGACAACGATGTCAGCACTTGGACGGTCCTCGAAAACCTCCACGACTTCCAGCTCGGTGTGAACAGCGGCACGGCTCAGCGTATCGACGAGTTTGTCAATATGATCAAGCGCTACTCGGCCTCCATGTACTCGCAGTCCGCCTACGAGATTGCCCGTCAGGTGGTGATGGCTTCGGGCATTATGAAACATCTGCGTGAGGACGAGGATCCGGACAACCCCAACCGCATAGAGAATATCGAGGAGCTCCTTAACGGTGTTCAGGAATACTGCGAAACCGAAGAGGAGATCACTCCAGGAGAGGAACCGGCTGACGCATCAGGAGGGGAGTCGTCTCAGCCCTCTCTCAAAACTCTCGACCAGTTCTTGCAGCAGGTACTGCTCCTGACTTCCGAGGACAAGGAGAAGGACGATCCTAACAAGGTGTCTATGATGACCATCCATGCTGCAAAAGGCCTCGAATTCCCTTACGTTTATGTTGTGGGGATGGAGGAGAATCTGTTCCCCTCGTTCCTCTCTATATCTTCGCGTCAGGATCTCGAAGAGGAACGAAGGCTCTTCTATGTCGCCGTAACTCGTGCCGAGAAGCAGCTCACACTCTCCTATGCCGTCACTCGTTACCAGTATGGCAACTCTTCTTGTCAGGAGATGAGTCGGTTTGTGGAGGAAATAGACGATCGCTATATCGAGCGCACTCGTCGCAAGAGTGCTTTCCCTGAGGTGGGACAGCTTCCCAAGGCTTTCTTCTCGGCTGGCAAGGCTCCCTCTAAACCTCGCGAAATTCATCGCAAGGCTCCTGCTCCCGTGAAAGGCCCCACCCAAGCTAACTCTCCGGCGACGATCAACAGCATCCAGGTGGGCATGACTGTCTCGCACGAGAAATTCGGCACGGGCAAGGTCCTCGCCATTGAGGGCACCGGGGACAGCCGCAAGGCTATCGTCTTTTTCGAGGGCGTGGGCCAGAAACAGCTTATGCTGAAATTCGCTCGGCTATCTATTGTGGAATAGGGGAGGAGGTTCTATGAGAGTTGTAATTCAAAGGGTAAAACACGCCAGCGTGACGATTGAAGGTACGGAAAGGGCTTCAATAGGTGCTGGAATGCTCGTGCTCCTGGGCATAGAGGATAGAGACAGTGATGAAGACATAGAGTGGCTCTGTGGTAAGATTGTACGTCTCAGGATTTTCAACGACAGCGAGGGTGTTATGAATATCCCGGTCACCGACGTGCCGGACAGCGGCATACTCCTCGTGAGCCAGTTCACTCTGATGGCAAGCACTCGCAAGGGCAACCGACCAAGTTATATTCAAGCGTCAAAACCTGCCATCGCCGTGCCTCTGTATGAACGTTTCATAGCTCGTCTGCAACAGGAGTTCGGAAAGAAGGTGGAGACTGGTGTATTCGGCGCCGATATGCAGGTGGAACTGCTCAACGACGGCCCGGTAACCATCATCATTGATTCGAAAATGAGGCTATGACCAGGCGGTCGTTGCCACGGAAGTCTTGCCTTACCTCGCCGCGGAAACCATAGTTGTCAAGCAGTTTGAGGGTCTCGTCTCCGAGATATTGGTTGATTTCAAGAACGAGTCGGCCTTGTCGGGTAAGATGTTTCGCCGCAAAGTCTGCCACTGCTCGGTAAAAGATCAGTGGGTCGTCGTCTGATACGAAGAGTGCCAATTCTGGCTCATGGTCGAGAACGTTGGAGTGCATAAAGGCACGCTCTGACTCGCGTACGTATGGAGGGTTACTCACAATGAGGTCGTATGAGCCGTATCTAAGAGTGGGGGACAGTATGTCGTCGTGGCGGAAGTCAACAGTCACACCATTAGTAAGTGCGTTGTCTTTGGCGATGGAGAGTGCTGCTTCGGAAATGTCCATTGCGGTGACCTCAGTTGCAGGCCAGGCTTTGGCAATGGCACAGGCAATGCATCCGCTGCCGGAACAGATGTCGGCTACGGTCTTTGGGGTAGGGGAGAGGGTTCTTATAAGTTGGTCGGTCCACTCTTCGGTCTCGGGACGGGGAATGAGCACATCGGACGTTACTCTGATATCGCATCCGCAAAAGGAAACATGCCCTATAATATGCTGTATCGGTATTGATTGCATAAGGGAGTCGAGTGCCCAATGGAAACGCAGCAACTCTGATTGGTTGATTGTGCCGTTACGGTGAAGCAGATAGTCTGCGGTACTCCATCCCATGAACTCCTCACAGAGCATAAGAAAGAAATTCCTGATTTCTTCTGCGTCATAAAGCGGTGCCAGACGCAGAAAGAAGGTGCGCTCGATGTCGCAAACCTTGTTGGAGGGGAATATGATGCTCCGTGTGTTCACTGTCTATGGGTGATGAATATGTTTTAGGAGTTAGAAAAATGAAAGAAAAGCCAGGACTGACCCTGGCTTTTCCACTATGAAGAAAAGTAGTATTAATTACCAATGATAGTAAACTCGGTGCGGCGGTTGCGTGCGCGTCCCTCTTCTGTATCGTTGGTGTCGATAGGACGGTCGAAGCCATAGCCTGCGGCTTTCAGACGCTTTTTCGGGATACCCTTACGCATCAGGTAGTCAACCACAACCTGGGCTCTACGCATTGAGAGGTCTTTGTTGTAGGCTGCCGATCCTTTGTTGTCGGTATGACCGCTGAGCTCTACTACGATAGTTGGATTCTGCACCATCAGGTCGTAAACTTTGTCGAGCTCGGTTATACTCTCTGGCTTGAGGGTGGTCTTGTCGAAGTCGAAGAATATGTTGTTAAGAACAATACTCTTTCCTACAGCAATCTTGTCAAGTTCTATAGTCTGCTCAACCACTACGTATTTGGCATCTTCTGGAATGTTGAAGTTCTCGGAATGGAAGAGGTAGCCTGGTGCGTTGACATTCTCGCCGTAGTTATGTCCTGCAGGGAGGGAGAGGAGGAACCGGCCCTCGTCGTCTGTCTCGAAGGAGAGCAATTGCTTGTTTTGTGCAATATCGTAGAGGTCGATGCTGGCACCTACGATAGGTATTTTGGTCGAGGCGTCCACAACAATACCACGCAGAAGGGTCAGGCGTGCCTCCTCAATGGCCACCTGTTCGCGTTTGATATCTACGTCAACATAACTTTCGGCTCCAGTGATGAGGTCGTTGTCTACGCGGTAGGCAAACTCTTTCTCGGGTCCAAGGAAGGAGAGTTTATAGATGTCGTAACCGCCATTACCGCCTGCTTGCTTGGATGAATAGTAGCCGGTGCGTTTGTCGGCGGTGACCACGAAGTAGGCGTCATTGTCTGACGTGTTAACTGGATAGCCGAGGTTTATGGGTTGTGTCCATTGTCCGTTTTCATAAGTGGTAACGAAGATGTCGTAACCTCCGAAGCCGGGATGTCCGTCGGAACATAAATAGAGGGTCTTGCCATCGGGGTGGGCAAAAACACTCTTCTCATCGTATGCCGTGTTTACCACGTCTCCGAGGTTTTCGGGTTTGCTCCATTCTCCTTTCGCGTTCATTACGCTACGGTATATGTCATGTTCCCCGTATCCTCCTTCGCGGTCGGAACAGAAATATATAGTCTTTCCGTCGTAGGCGTAAGAGGCAGAGGTCTCGTGCCATTTTGAATTAAGAACTTTCAGTGCTTTGGGTTTCTCCCATTTGCCTCCTTTCTTCACGGTCTCGTAGAGGTCGCCTCCGTTGTTGGCTCGGTAGATGAGCATCTTGTGTCCGTCCACGGTGATACCTTGTACTGCATCATGGTCCTTATGGTTGTTGATGCCTTCGACCATCTCGGACTGGCTCCATTGTTCGTCTCCACGGTGGCGCGAGAAGAATATGTTCTCGAAATAGTTTCCGTCATCGGAATATTCAGCTCCTTTATACTTACGGCGTGAGGTAAAATAGACCATACGGCCGTCAGCGGTGATTACAGGGTTGTATTCGTCATACTCGGTATTTATCGATGGGCCTACATTATCGACAAATACTCTCACGGGACTTCCTTTCATCGCGATAATGCTGAAGTTGCAGTCGTGGATTTTCTTTTCGGCATCTTTATACCACCGTGAGGATTGTGGTACTTGGTGGTAGAAATTTATGGCTTCTTTGTAATTATATTTTGACTGCTGCTCCATTCCTTTGTAGTAGGCAACGTCAGGATCTACATTGGGGTCGAGCTCGTATGCACGGTTCAGATATTTGTAACTCTGCTCTTCCATCTTGAGGCTGTAGGTGCAACGGAAAAGTTTGAAGTTGAGTTCCGCATTGTTGGGATTGAACTCTTGGGCTTTCAGATAGAAGGTATAAGCTTCACGATATTCTCCAGAGGCAAGGTATTTGTCTCCATCTTTTATGTTTGCAATGGCATCTTTTACTCCCTTCTTGTTATTCGGGAAGGCGGATTTGTCGAAAGGTACATTTTGTGCAAATACACACGTAGCAAGAACCGATAAGAGAAATGATATGAGTATTTTTTTCATCATAGTTGTTGTTTTCGGTTGTTATGTTTGTCGTTGATTTTCTATATTAGCGGCACTGGTCAGTGAAATATCTGTCGGCAGTCTTCACTCCGAGGGAGGATGCTTTGATCCAGTCTTCGGTTGCCCCCTTGGCGTCTCTCATCATCTCTTTCACGTTGCCGCGATACATGTAAGTGTTGCCGTTATGTGGCTCCAAGGCGATGGCAGCGTCGAGGTCGGACACGGCTTTGGCATATTGTCCCATATGGTAATATGCGATGCCGCGGTTGGAGAGGGCACTGGTATAGGTGGGCTCGTGGCTGAGGCATACGGTAAAATCGTCTATAGCTTCTTGGTAGTTGTGGAGGTTTGCATTGACCACACCGCGACCGTTATATGCTTTGTAGTATTTCGAGTCGCGGATAATGGCCTGTGTGTAGTCATTGATGGCTTTTTCCGGCTCCTCAATCTTGGTGTATATGCTGGCGCGGTTGCAGTAGTACATGGCTTTGGGCGACATCTCAATGGCTTTAGAATAGTCTGCCAAAGCCAGTTCGAAGCGTCCCAGTTGACGGTAGGTGCTGCCGCGGTCGTTGTATATTTCGGGTTTGTCAATGCCATTATCGATAGCATTGGTCATATCGGATAATGCTCCCTCGTAGTCGCCACTGGAGAATCGGATGGAGCCTCGTTTGTAATAGGCATCGCCGAACTTGGGGTTCTCGTTGAGGCAGTTGGTGAGAGCAGTGACTTCGTCTTTTTGGCGGGTGGTCTCTTTGTATATCTGTGCGAGGATATAATAGATGGTGTCACGACCGGGATGTAGGCCTGTCTCAAGATAACTGTTGAGAGAGGCTTCGGCACCTTTATAGTCGTAGATAGCCCTTTGGGCCGAGGCCATCAGCAGGTAGGCATCGGTCATACGGGGGTCATGTTTTATGGCGTTTTTGGAGTAGTCTATAGCCTCATTGTATTTCTTGGCATTGTATTGTTCAACTCCTTGGTTGTATATCTGTATAGCCATCTCCTTGTAGCTGGGCGGCACGTCGACTTTCAGGGTGTCTTGCGCCATTGCTGTTGTGCCTGCTATACATATAAATGCCAAAAGTAGTACTTTTTTCATCAGTTTGTGCGTATTTTTATATTGTATAATTTTATATCAACGTATGTAATTAATTGTTTGTCAATGAGATTTGTGCAGAAGTACTATCAAATTAACGTGAGTAAAGATAAACATTTTTTTTATTCTATCAATATTTTTAGGTAATATTTTTTACGGTAGTGGGTGAAGGAGACGATAGGAAAAGGTAATGATAGTTATCGGCTAAAGCCATAGCGTCATATCACGCGCCAATAGTCTTTCTTGCGTGGCTTTGGTTCGCGAGGTGGTACAGCGGGATATCCTAAAGCAAGGGCGCCTACTCCCATAAGGTTGTCGGGAAGACCATAATGTTGGAGGAGTTCACGACCTTCGGGTGTGTCGAACATCTCGCGTTCGCGGTTGATCCAGCAGGAGGCAAGACCGATGGAGTGGGCGGCGAGCATCATGTTACCGAGAACTAAAGAGCCGTCTGCCATACCGTTTTTCCATTGTTCGGGCCGTGAGGCGAAAACGAGAACTATGGTCGGTGCACCATAGTAAGGATTGTCGGAAGTTCCCATTATTGTGGCGTTCATGGTCACAAGTTTGACTACTTCCGTAGGATCTTGTACGGCCACTATCCAAGGATCTTGCAATCCTTTGCCTGTTGCTGCCCAGGTGCCGGCTTCAAGGACGGTGCGCAGTTCTTCAGGGGTAATCTGCTGCGGTTTGTATTGGCGGCAACTACGCCGTTCGCGGATGGCTTTCAGTGTTTCATTGTCCATATTTCAATAAGTTTAATTTTTTGTTTTAAGGAAACCCAATAGGTCTTTGTATGTAAGTCTTCGTCCGTAGGAGAGAATGCCTCGCCGGTATATGCGGGCGGCTATCCATGTGTTAATCGGGAACGAGAGTGCCAGCAGGGCAATACTCAAGATGGCTTGCCAGATGGGAACTCCGAAGGGAAGGCGTATCATCATTGCAACTGGGGAAGTAAACGGGATGAGGCTTAGTGCCATTGCCAAGTCCCCGGAAGGGGCTTTGATGATGGCGGGCATAAGCAACATTACAAGCATAAGTGGAAGTGTGAGTGGAAGGGTGAACTGTTGTCCGTCGCTGTCACTGTCTACCAACGAACCTACGGCAGCGAAGAGTGTGGCGTAGAAAAAGTAGCCTAACAGGAAATAGATAAGGAACATCGGTATTATCAGCGAGAAATCAATGGCGACGAGTCCTTGCATCAGCTCACTCACAGGCTCGGAGGTCTGCTCCATAAGATCTTCGCCCTTGGTGGCAATCTCGCTTATGGTCTGGCGGCTTTCGGCCTGCTCAAAGAGGGTCGGGTTGGTGGCTCGCACACCGAGCATGCCAACCATGGAAAGGAGTAGCCATAGGATAAACTGTGTAAGGCCCACAAGTCCGATACCTACGACTTTTCCCATCATCAGCTGGAAGGGCTTTACCGATGAGACAATAACTTCGACGATGCGGGAGGTCTTCTCTTCTGCCACACCACGCATCACTGATGCTCCAAACATGAAGATGACAAAGAATATCACCATCCCGAACACAAGTCCGACTACAGTCTTGATCTCAACGAAGGCTTGTTTTCCTGTTTCGAGCGATTTGGTATGCAGTTTCAGTGATTGTGCGTTGATGGACTCAAACTCTTCCTCGCTTATGCCGTGGACATCTTGAAGGATAATGTTCCTTATGCGGTTCTGTAGTTGCGAGGAAATGTCGGATTGCAGTTCGCTTGAAGGCACTTTGTCTTGGTAGTAGAGAAAGGCGTCGTTTGGAATGGTTGTCTCGCGAGCCGGGATATAGAGCACGGCGTCAGCACTTCCGGAATCGCGTACCATGCGTTGTGCATAGGCAACCGAGGGCGCCATCTTGTAGGTGATATGGTTGGAGGAGCGGAATGCATCGTTAAAGATGCCGGTGTCATCAACCACAAGTACCAATGAGTCTTCACCGCTCTTGCTGGCCATAATAATAGGCACGGCATATAGGGCAGCCATAAGCACAGGGACGATTATCGACAGGATCCAGAACGATTTCTTGCGGACCCTTGAACTATATTCTCGCTGTATTATCAGCAGTATTTTTCTCATAGTCTTGTTCTCTCTTGTTGTGTATGCTATTCGCTTATCGCTTTTATGAATATGTCGTTCATCGATGGCAATATCTGGTTTACGCTTCGCAGCTTACATTGTGGAAGGATGGCTGCTATCAAGGTGTTTATGTCCGACTCGGCAATGTCTATGTCGGCTTGCCACAGATTGCTGTTGTATTGTTTGTTTCTGATTTGGCAGTTTGCTGGTAGGGCAATGTCGGCACTGGTTTCTGCCTCAATATGCCATAGCCCGCAGGCAAAGCGTTGTCTTACTTCGCGGACATTCCCTTGTAGGACGACGTGTGAGTGGTTGATGAGTGCGAAGGTGTCGCAGATTTCTTCTACGGATGCCATATTGTGGGTAGAGAGAACCACGGTGGCACCTTCGTCGCGTAAACGGAGTATCTCGTTTTTCAACAACTCGGCATTGAGTGGGTCGAATCCGCTGAATGGCTCATCGAAGATGAGGAGCTTCGGCTCGTGGAGCACGGTGGTTACAAACTGCACTTTTTGCTGCATTCCTTTTGACAGCTCTTCAACTTTCCGGTTCCACCATTGCTCGATGTCCAGATGGTCGAACCACCAGTGCAGGCGGCTCTCGGCTTCACGGGTGCTAAGTCCTTTCAGTTGCGCCAGATACATGGCTTGCTCTCCCACTTTCATCTTGCGGTAGAGGCCGCGTTCCTCGGGGAGATAACCGATCTGGGCCGTGTGGCGTGGGGACAGTGGCTCTCCATCGAAGAGGACGGTTCCTTCGTCGGCTGATATTATCTGGTTGACAATACGTATCAAAGTGGACTTTCCTGCACCGTTGGGCCCGAGCAGTCCGAAGACAGTGCCTCGGGGGACTGTGATGTTTACCTTGTCAATGGCAGTATGGGTGCCGTAACGTTTGGTTATGTTTTGTATATCTAACATAGTTGCTCTTTGTCTATGCCATTTTACTCTTGTGAATTCGAATCAGAAGAACTTCCGCCAATATGCATATTAGTGCTATTATGAGACACCACCGCCAGATCTCTTTACCGTGGGTGGCGAGGGCTGCATATTGTTCGGTATTCCCGGGTTCAATAACTTTGCAATCCCCGTCGGGGTGCTGTTGTAGCACGGATTTCTTGAGTTTGCTGCGAGACATGAATTGCATCGATGACTCTTGGCGGTCGTTGTTGAAGGCGACTATTTCTGTGGTGTTACCGTCATCAAGTACATAGTTTCCAGGTGTTAGAGGCAGCCCGGCTGTAAGCAGCCCGTTCGGTGTGGTCCTCACAGCGGTGATTTGGCTCTTGTCGTTGTCGCCGGCTTTTATCAACTTGGTCACGGTACCGTCGTATAAGTTTTGCAGTGGCACTATGTCTGATGCTCCTATTGTGGAATAAAGGGATGTGGGCTTCCCTCCAAACAAGGCCATATTGAGGAGCGTGGGAACGAATAGGGACTGCGACACAAAGTCGGTATGGTCGGAGGTAAGTGGGGCTGCTATCAGATAGATGTTGCCTTGGCCATATTTCACGCCTGAGAGATAAGGTGTGCCGTCGGCCATCCCGATCAGCTCTTCACTGACGGATTCTGCACTGGCCATTATAGGATAGAAACCTTTTATTCTTGGCAATTCCAGGTCGTCGCTGTTGGCGTGGGTGAACACTTGCTTGTAGAGCGTAGCCGTGGATGAGAACCGTGTGCAGGGCATCTCGTTTTCTTCATAAGATCCCAGCCGTGGCGCCTGAAACAGGGACAAGGCTTGGTTATATGAGTCTTTGTTGCCTTTTTCTGAGGGAATCATCAGCAATGCCCCTCCGTTTTCTACATATCGTCTCAAGGTCTCGCCAAGTCCGCTGCTTATGTCTTCAAGTTCGTTTAGTATGACGAAGTCGTTATCTTCTATCGATGCGTAATCGACTTTCTTTATGTCAATGGACTTGTATATGAATAGGCTGTCGTATGCAAACAGTGAGCGCAGATGTGGGTTTTCCCCGTGGCTGCTAATGACTTCAACATTGTGGCGGCCGCTCATATTGAGAGCAAAGAACATTGTGTCGTCAAATGTTATGGGGTAGTCTTCGGTCACGATCATTCCGTAGTGGGCTCCGGCAGTGGGGGAGGTGAAGTGCATTTCTACAGTTTTCGTCTCGTCGCTGGCTATGTCCACTGAGGAAATGGCACGTTGCTCGCCGTCGATATAAAGCCGCAGTGGTATCGACTGCAACTCGTTGTCTCCGTAGTTGTGTATAGTGGCGAAGAGGGTAAGGCCGATCCCTTCGTAGCCGCGGGGAGGCTCAAGCCAGCAACTGTCTATGCCGATGTTCGCCACCGACTGGCTTTTCAGCGGAACGAGCATCACACGGCAACTGCTGTCGCTCTCGAATTCATCGACAAAGGTCTCTTGGAAGTCGCTGATGACGTAGGCGTCTTTTACGGGTGCGGATTGCGACTTCAAGAAGTCTCGTTGGCGGTTTATGACTTCACTCAGTGTCGTGGTGGACGAGGTCTCTCGCACTTCGTCAATCTCTTTCAGAAGGGCGTCTTGCGACAACGGTGCGAGGCTCTTGTCGCTGGTGACAAGTTGGAATCGGGTGTCGGGTGGGAGGACTTTCGCTATGGCGGTCGCCTGCTTCCGGGCTTGCTCTATCAGCACTCCCTCCTTGCCCTCTCGCGACATGCTATATGTGTTGTCGATATAGATGCTCACCACTCGGTAACCGTTCTCCACTTTCCCCCCTTTAGGGGTAAGCACGGGTTGGGCGAACGCCAGCACAAGGAATACGATTGTCAGCACCCTCATCGCAAGTGTCAGCCACTGCCTCAACTGCGACTGTCTCTTGCTCTCGGTCTGTAGCTCTTGCAGTAGGGTAGTGTTGCTGAAATACACCTTGCGAAATCGGTGGAATCTCACAAGGTGTATCACTATCGGCACAGCCACTGCCGCCAGTGCTATCAGAAACAATGGGGCGACAAACGTCATAGGGCTGCTTTATCTCACTAAGTCGATCTCTTCTACAAGATTCTGTGCGTTGGCATATTTGTCTATAACCCACATCATGTAGCGAGAGTCAAGGCAGATGCAGCGTTGCAGGTTCTCTTCGAAGTCTATGTCGCCGCTCATGGCCTCGCTGTTGCCGTCAAAGGCAAGACCTATCAGGTTTCCGTTGGCGTCGATCACGGGCGATCCAGAGTTGCCTCCTGTTATATCGTTGTTGGTGATGAAGCAGGTGGGCAGCTGCCCCTTCGAGTTGGCATAGCGGCCATAGTTTTTGCTGTAGTACAAAGATTTCAGGTGGGCGGGAACGTTAAACTCCGAGTTTGTCGGGTCTTCTTTCTGTATAACGCCGTCGAGGGTGGTGTAGTAACTGTAGTTTACGGCATCTTTCGGGCTGTAGGCTTTCACGTTGCCGTAGGTGAGGCGGATTGTCGAGTTGGCGTCGGGCGACATCAGCTTCTTGCCGTTGTTTATCTGCAAAAGTCCGTCAACATAGTCTCTCTGGCCTCTCGTAAGTCCGTCGGCCGAAGTCTTCGGGATTTGCATATATACTTCGCGGTATTTCGTATAGGTCTCGAGGCCGGCTGCATAGATGGGGTCTTTCTCCAATGCCTTCTTCGAAGGTTTCGTGAGGAACTGGTTGAAGCTCTCCTCGTTGGCGAAGATGCTCTTCTTGAACATGTCTGCCACGTATGCTTTGAAGTTGCCTTTATGTTTTTTGTTCGCCGCTTTCAGGAAGTCGGGGCAGTAGCGCTGGTTCATCTTGCCATAGACATAGTCCATCAGTGCTGCCATCACTTTCTGCTCGGTCTCTTCGTTGTAGTCTTTGTAGAACTCTGCCGCGCTGGCTTTGATATACTCGATGCCGGCTTCTCTCTCGGCGGGGTCTTCGATGTCCAGTACCTGCATCAGTCCCATTCCGGTCTGTACCGACTGCCACAGCAGCTCAGGTCCGGTCAGCAAGCCCTCTTCCAGGTACATCAACGCTTCGCGGTAGGGTCTGCGGTCGGCATATCCTTCTTTTATCAGCTGCAGCGCCTGCTGGTATTTCGGTTGTTTGTCCTGTGCCCAGGCCGAGTACTGGCGCTCTTCTTCTCTCTTCAGCTCCATCGTGCCGAGGTTGGCCAGCGCCTTGTTCTGCTCGTTGCTGTATTTCCAATAGTTCGAGCAGCTCGCATATTTCGACGCATACTGTATCCTGATTTTCTGGCTCGAGGCCATCTCTTCCCTCAGGATGTTTATCTTCACCGTCCTCAGCTCATAGCGTAGCTTGTTGGTGATGTTCATCGTCTCCTCCAGTCCGTAGGAAGTGAGGAAATGGTTGGTGGTGCCGGGAAATCCCATCACCATGGCATAGTCTCCGTCCTTCAGCTCTCCGATGCTCACCGGTAGGTGGTGTTTGGGCTTTAGCGGAATATTCTGTTTGTTGTATGCAGCAGGCGAACCGTCGGGTGCCGTGTATATTCTGAAAAGCGAGAAGTCGCAAGTGTGCCTCGGCCACGACCAGTTGTCGGTGTCGCCTCCAAACTTGCCCATCGAGCTCGGCGGTGCTCCCACAAGTCTCACATCCTTGTAGATCTTGTGCACGAACAGGAAATACTGGTTCCCGCTGAACATCGCCTTCACCGTTGCCTCGCAGCCGGGATGCTCTTTCACAGCCTTCTCCGACAACTCTTTTATCAGACGTGCCACCGTCTGGGCCCTGTCGCCCTCGCTCATATCGTCGCTCAACGCATTCGTGATTTTTTCGGTGACATCGTCCATCCTCACCAATATCGAAGCTGTCAGTCCAGGATTTGGCAACTCCTGGTCTTTGCTGTATGCCCAGAATCCGTCCCTCAGGTAGTCATGCTCCACCGACGAGTGCTCTTGCAACTTTCCGTAACCGCAGTGGTGGTTGGTCGACACCAGCCCTTGGTCCGAGATGATCTCGCCCGTGCAGAAATGCCAGAACGGCGAGCCCTCGTTACCCAATCCGATGATTGCATCCTTCAGACAACTCTGGTTTATACTGTATATATCGTCTGGCGAAAGTTTGAATCCCGCCTTCTGCATATCCGCATAGTTCTTCCCGATCAGCGACAACAGCCACATTCCTTCGTCGGCCCTCGCCACCGGCGCCGCCATCAGCACCGCCAGAATCAATCCTAATACTTTCTTTTTCATAGATTGTAAAACTCTTTTTTTATTATACATTATTATATTAGTTCAATTCTATTTCCATCCTCTCCCAACTCAAACCAACCATTACTTAACCTTTAACCAACCTTTAACCAAACACGTACCATCCTCCTACCTCAACACCGTGACCGTTCCCGTCTTATAGTGCCAGCGGCTCGGCTCAAATTGCGAATGATACCTCACCACCCAAGTGTAGGCTCCCTCGGCACAGCGTTTGCCGGCGTGCATACCGTCCCACTGCCCCTCAAATCCTGTCCACGACGACACCAGCGCTCCCATCCTATTGTATATATACACCTGTATGTCATCCAGTATATTGTGCCCCTTCACCATGAAGTAGGCGTTGTCATCTTTCTGCGGCGTAAACACATTCGGCACCCATATCAGCGTCTTGTCCATCGGTATTGTTATAGTAGCCGTGTCGGGACAATGGAACTGGCTCTCCGCCACAAGCATTACCGTCAGCGAGTCTTCCTCTATCGGATACGTGAACGTTGCTATTGCGTCATTGCTCGTCTCGTCATAGAAATACCACGTCCTGTAGTAGCTCCCCTCCGATATGTCGTACAGCGTAACCTCCGGATTGTCGTAGGTCACATACACCGGTATCGCGTTTATCTTCGCCTCCGGAATCTTGTCGTTGATCAGCTGCAGTGACACAATACTGTCGCAGCCCGTCTGCGCCGGGAATATAGCCTGCGGTCTCGGCGTCGGCACATCGACGTATGTGTTGCCGTCAACCCATGTGTACTCCTCGTAAGGACACTTGTTCACCACATCCACCGACCGCGGCAGCGGCAGGGTCCTCACTCTCATCGACGTGTCCCACTCGCATCCGAAGTTGTCCACGATGTTCAGGTGCGCGTCGAACGTGCCGCCGGTGTCTATTGCCGTGGCATAGTAGTATCCCGGTCTGCCCTCTACTGGCGAAATGTGCAGACCCCTGAAGTCTCCTCTCTCGAAATGGCCCTGGTTGGAGTCTATCTCCCACGCTATGTCGCGCACTTTCACGTCATATTTGCAGGTGTATTCGTCGGCCTCCCTGTTGCACAAGTCTATCGACCAGCCGAACACCCATCCGTTGTCAATTCCGAAATAGTCGCATATCTGTATCGACCACGTGCCGTTCAGCGGGCAGCCAATGAGCTGGGTTAAGTCATCGGCAGGCAGGTAGTAGTCTGTTTTGTTGTCGTGGTTCGAGGGGTGTTTCGTCGTGAACGACGATGTTCCGCAGGTCGTGCCGGCATTTACGTATGGCCTCGGGATTGTGTGGAACGTGTATGTCACATTGTCTTCGTATCCGGATCCTGCAAGATAATGCGAGCTCGGGCTCGTCGTCGTCGTGTTGGCCGGATATCCGTCAACAAGAGTATAGTTGGCATTACGGCTGAAACAATAATCCAGTCCAACTCCGAACATATTGAATATCGAGTCGCAGTAGTTGCCGGTGAGGTTGCCACTGCTGACCCTGTCGTATCCGCCGTCATCCGATCCTCCATAGGGGTATCCGGTGTATGTCGAATTTCCACCGTATGCCCCGCTGGGAATTCCGGGTGCATCGCTTGAGCTATGGTACTTAAAGGTCGCCTTTTGCTGCGTCGGGCAGATGATTGCCAACGAGTAGTCTCCCATATACGAGTGCTCGTAGTTTACGCAGATCGAGCAGATGTCCCCGGCGCTTGTGATAACTTCCTCCGGCAGAAATTCGCTGAACGTGATAGGTGCCTCATAGCAGGGTACACTGCAGTTAGGTCCGTCAGGAATGTATGTCTTGTTAGTGTTTATTTTCTCATGTTCTGTTACAATATGTACGTGGGAGAATCCGATTGACGAACTCTCGCTGTAGTCAGCACTCAGTATCACCGTGTCGTTGGCGCAGAAGGCGTCCTCGAGCGGACGGATGGTCTCTATCGGGTTCGGCGCTATCCTCACATATATCTCGGCCGTCTGTCTCGAAGGGCAGCCCATCTGGTCTTTCATCCTCAGCTTCAAAGTGTAGCAGGCAGCGTCGTTGTAGAATATTCGCTCGGTCTGTCTCCGGTTCACTCCCGACAGCGTGTCGCCGTTTCCGTACAGCCACCGGAACGTCGTCTGGGCATCGGTCGGTGTGTAGGCTCCGTACATATTGGAATACGTGCCGTAGCCCGTGAACTGAACTCCGTCTCCCATACAAATATTCGCAACCTTTATCTGGTGAGGCACCACCAGCGTGTCATACACTCCGTGGCTCCGTGTGATAACTGTGTCATAGTCCAGCACGTCGATCAGTTGGCAGGTGTCCATCACAACTCCATGGTGCACTTTGACGTAGGTGTTTTCTATAACAGGAATCGAGGTCTCGCACGGGAAAGCACACTTGAATATCAACGTGAATCCTGTCCCTTTCTGGTTGTCTCCGTTGCTCCTGAATCTCACAGTCAGCGTGCCGGTGTTGTTGTTCTGGGTCGTGTAGAATGTCCTGCTCTGCAACACCGACGAGTTGTTCACCGCCGCCAACAGGCGTGCCGACGTGCTCGTGCCGTCATAGATATACAGCGTGTCCGACGGGTCTATATCCATAAACTCGATGGTCACCGCTGTGCGGTTGGGGGCCGGACAGGTGCCGTGAACCGAATAGGTGTAATCGCGGTTCGCATAGTAGTTCCCGTTGCCGTCAACCTCCGGTATCAGCATTATTCCCAGTCCGGGCAATTGGTTGGTCGAACCACTGTTGCTGGCATTCCACGTCGTCGGTGCCAAGTCTTGTCCCACTGCGACTCCTATCGTTGCCGCCATCGCTACCATCAGTGTAATTATCCTCTTTATCATAGTGCTGTGTTATATTCGTGATTATATATTTGTCGTTATTTTCTTAGTCAACTTTTATGTCTTTGTTCACGTTGCGGCTCCCGATCAGCGCATAGAACAATATGAATCCCAGCATCGCCACTACAAGCCAATAACTCGTCATATAGCTTGTCGCCCTCGCTATCTGGTCCTGAATGAACGGCATCACTCCGCCGCCAACCACCATCATCATGAATATGCCGCTCGCCTGCTCCGTGTATTTTCCCAACCCCTCTACCGAAAGGTTGAAGATTCCGCCCCACATCAGCGACGTGCAAAGGCCGCACAACACCAGGAACAGCGCGCTGATAGGCACGTTGAACATCTTGAATCCCTCCGACACGCTGTATCCGGGCATCGACACTCTTATGCTCTCCGGCATAAAGATCGCCACCACCACCAGCACCATCGCCAGCGACGCCACAAACGTCAGCTGAGTCCTCGTGCTCACCTTGCCGCTTATCGCCGTGCTCGCCGCACGTCCCACCATCATCAGCAGCCAGTAGATAGCGGCTACAGCCCCTCCGATGGCGGCTCCGGTTCCTTTTCCGTCAACGTCGGTCAGGTAGAAGTTCAACTCCGCGGGAATTCCCACTTCCAAGCCCACATAGAAGAATATCGCCACCACTCCGAGCACCAGGTGCCTGAAGCTCCAAGCGCTATGTTTGTCCTTCTCGCCCTTCTTCACGCTTCCGAGGTTCGGCTCGGGAATCTTCACAAACAAGATGATCAAAAATGCCATCGCAAACACTCCCATAGCGATAAACAGCAGCGGCGCCACATCGCCCATCGCCGTGTCCTTCGTCACCTGCCCTATCATCATTCCCACCAGCAGCGGGGTCAGCGTTCCCGTCAGCGAATTCAGCGTTCCGCCGGTCTGTATCAGCTGGTTGCCCCTGTTGCCGCCACCGCCCAGGGTGTTCAGCATCGGGTTCACCACCGTGTTAAGCATGCACACGCAGAATCCGCACACAAAAGCGCCGCACAGGTAAATCACAAAATTCAGCATCACAGGCGCACCCTTCACCGTGAACGTCGCCACGTCGGCTCCCACCAGGCTCGACAGATACTGCACCAGCATTCCGCAGAATCCCACTCCCAACGCCACCAGCGCAGTCCTCTTGTATCCTATCTTTGTCAGCATCTTGCCCGCAGGAATGCCCATGATCAAGTATGCCAGAAAGTTCATCAGGTTGCCGAGCATCCCAGACCACTCATACTGATTCTTCCAGATATTGCCAAAAGGAGCCGCCATATTCGTTACGAACGATATCATAGCGAACATAAAAAACATCACAACTATCGGAATTACAAACTTTTGACGCTTTTCTGCCATACTTTTTTACATTATATTGAACTTGCAAATATACGAATATTTTTTTACTTATTTACGTTAAACACAAAAAATAGTAACAAATAAAAGGTTAAAAAAAGTCAAAACGCTGAAAATCAATACCTCACAACCCCAAAAAATATAAATATATTTCGCGCACACAATTTCTCTATATCGCCCTCAATATATTTGCCAAATAAACGGTCGTTTGCCGAGCAAAAAACTTTCAATTCTCAATTAATCTCACCCTAGACTTCCCATAGAGTTGATACGAATAAGACATTGACATGCAACCTATTAAGAAACGGCCAAAATCGTCCCTCCTCAGAATTTTCTCCAAATTCCGCACAAACACCCATCACGACACCTAATATCGTGATAAACAGTAATATAAAATCAATTCCCAGCCCCAGCTATACACAAGCGAGGCATATAGGTTATTTCGCCGAAAAAATCCAGTTGCACGTCAAAAAATCAGTTTAAGATTTTCCCCCCACCGCCGTGTATCTTGTAGCTCTAATCTTTATCCCTTCAAAGCCTCCGATCCGCTCACGATCTCTATAATCTCGTTCGTGATGGCGGCCTGACGGGCTTTGTTGTAACTCAGCTTCAGCTCCTTCAGCAACTCGGTGGCGTTGTCGGTGGCCTTCTGCATGGCGTTCATGCGGGCTCCGTGCTCGGCTGCCAGGGAGTCGAGTACTACTCTGTAGAAATGGGAACGCAAGGTGAGCGGCACCATCTCTTTCAGGATCTCCTCTTTGCTGGGCTCGTAGATATAGTCGTTGCGCTTCTTCCCCTCTTTGCCGCTTTCTTTCGGCATCACGGGCAGGAACTGCTCGGTGGAGAGAATCTGTACCAACGAGTTTTTGAATTGGTTATAAATCAGTTCTATTCGGTCGTATTCTTTGGCGCAGAAACGTTCCATTACCTCGTCGGCCAATGTCGCTACCGAGTCGAATGCCGGCTTGTCAAGCAGTTCGTCGTGTGAACCCACCACCAAGCCTTTCCTCTTGGAGAAGAACTCTGTGGCCCGCTTGCCGATGGTGATCATCGACAGTTTTCCGGCTTTCTCTTCGTTGGTATAGTGGTCAATACGCGCTTGCGCCTGTTTGATAACGTTGGAGTTGAATGCACCGCACAGCCCTTTGTTTGAGGTTACCACTACGAGCAGCACGCTGTCCAGTTTCCGTACGTCGTGGTAGGGGGTCTGTACTCCGTCTTCAACGTCGATGTCGCCCATTATCTCGTTCAACTGTGCCGAGTAGGGCCTCATCCCCAATATGGCGTTCTGTGCCCGTCTGAATTTTGCTGCCGACACCATCTTCATTGCTGAGGTAATCTGTTGGGTCGAACTTACCGAGCCGATACGCGTTCTTACTTCTTTCAGGTTTGCCATTACTATTCTGCGTTACTTTGTATCCGGATCGTCGGGGAAGCACCTCTTCCTGGTGCCTCCCCTCGTTCCGTATGTGTTTTAACGGTTATCCGCTATTTTGTGTACTTGCTCGCGAAATCAAGAGCCACCTTCTTCAGCGTCTCCAGATCTGCGTCAAGCAGCTTGCCCTGTTTCAGGTTCTGCAGCACTTCCTTGTGGTTCTGTTTCAGGAAGAAGAGATACTCGCTCTCGAAATCCTTTACTTTGTCCACGGGAACTTTCTGCAGCAATCCCTTGGTGCCGCAATAGATTATTGCGACTTGGTCTTCCACAGGCATCGGCGAATACTGCGGCTGCTTCAGGATCTCCACGTTCCTGGCTCCCTTGTCCAGCACGGCCTTCGTGGCTGCGTCGAGGTCTGAACCGAATTTGGAGAAGGCTTCCAGCTCGCGGTACTGCGCCTGGTCGAGCTTCAGCGTACCGGCAATCTTCTTCATCGACTTGATCTGTGCCTTACCTCCCACACGCGACACCGAGATACCTACGTTGATAGCGGGACGCACACCTGAGTTAAACAGGTTGGTCTCCAGGAATATCTGTCCGTCGGTAATGGAGATGACGTTGGTGGGAATGTAAGCCGACACGTCACCGGCTTGGGTCTCGATGATAGGCAGTGCCGTCAGTGATCCGCCTCCCTTGACCTTACCTTTCAGCGACTCGGGTAGGTCGTTCATCTGTGCAGCTATGTCGTCGTTCTGTATGATACGGGCGGCACGCTCCAGCAGACGGCTGTGCAGGTAGAACACGTCACCGGGATAAGCCTCACGTCCGGGCGGGCGACGGAGAAGCAGCGAGACTTCACGATATGCTACGGCCTGTTTCGACAGGTCGTCGTATATCACCAATGCGTTGCGTCCCGTGTCGCGGAAATATTCTCCGATAGCGGCGCCTGCAAACGGTGCGTAGAACTGCATGGCTGCTGGGTCCGAAGCCGTAGCGGCTACCACTATGGTGTAAGCCATTGCTCCTTTCTCCTCCAGGTTCTTCACCATATTGGCTACGGTCGAACCTTTCTGACCACAGGCTACATAGATACAGTAAACAGGGTCGCCTGCGTCGTAGAAGTTTTTCTGGTTGATGATGGTGTCTATTGCAATAGCAGTCTTACCGGTCTGTCGGTCACCGATGATAAGCTCACGCTGGCCGCGTCCGATAGGAATCATTGAGTCAATAGCTTTGATACCAGTCTGTAAGGGCTGTTCAACGGGCTGGCGATATATAACGCCGGGGGCTTTCCTTTCAAGGGGCATGTCGAAAAGTTCTCCCTCTATGGGACCCTTTCCGTCGATGGGCTCGCCAATGGTGTTGATTACACGACCGACAAGTTTCTCGCCCACTTTCACCGATGCAATCCTCTTGGTGCGTTTCACGGTGTCGCCCTCGTTGATGCAATTGCTTTCCGCCAGCATAACGATACCGACATTGTCTTCTTCTAAGTTCTGCACGATGCCTTGCTCGCCTGACTCAAACTCCACGAGCTCTCCCGACTGGGCATTGTTGAGGCCGTAAACACGCGCAATTCCGTCTCCGACGGTCAGCACGGTTCCCACTTCCTCCAATGCCACATCCAGGTTGACATCTGCCAACTGCTTCTTCAAAATCGCCGATACTTCGGCAGGTTTGATCTCTGACATAGGTTATCTTGTTTTGTTATTATTCTTATTCTATTACAACTCGCTTTCGTAGAGGTTCTTCTTGAACTCTCTGCGCATATCCGCCAGCATTGTGCTGATACTGCCGTCATACATGTTGTTGTTGAACTCCACCACCATTCCGCCGATGATTTTCTTGTCAACTTTGGTGTCGAGCTCAACCTCTCGTCCGGTGTATTTCTTGACAATCTCGCTCACTGCCGTCTTGGTCTCTTCCGAGGCTTCAATGGCTGTTGTAAGATGCGACAGCACTATTCCGTGTTTTTCGCGGTAGAGTTCCAGATAGGCTTCTGCTATCCCTTTCAGACTCACGGTGCGCTTCTTCTTCACCACAAACCGCAGAAATGCCATAGTCTCCTCGCACACATCTTTGCCAAACAGTTCCTCGACGATGCCGACCTTCTTGGTCTCTTTTATGACGGGGTTGTTGAACACCACGTTCAGCTCGCGGTTCTCACGGCAAACCTTTCCGACAAACCGCATGTCTTCGGCAATCGCCTGCTCTTTCCCGCAGTCCTCGGCAAGTATCTGCAACGCTTTCGCGTAGTTGATATTGATTCTGTAATTGTCCATCCTCGTTTAGGGTTTGTTAGAACTTGACTTCGTCCAACTCTTTGTTTATCAACGTCTGCGACATCTCTTTGCTGGCCAACTCGGCTTTCACGAGTTTTTCGGCAATGTCAATAGACAGAGTGGCTATCTGGTTCTTCAGGTCGTGCATGGCACGCAACTTCTCGTTGTTGATGCTTTCTACCGCTGCCTCTCTCATCCTCAGAATCTCCTCTTCGGCTTTGGCTTTGGCATCTTCTACAATCTGTTCCCCGGTCAGGCGGGCATTTTTCAAAATCTCGTCACGTTCTATCTTTGCTTTCTTAAGCAATTCCTCGTTCTCGCATTTCAGGTTCTTCATCGCCTCACGCTCTCGTTCGGCGGCCTCCAACGAGTCTTTTATCGCCTTCTCTCTGTTGTTCAGTGCTTTGAGCATCATGGGCCATCCCCATTTGCCTAAGATAAAGACAAGGATGCCAAACGACACCAACATCCAAAATATAACTCCTATTCCAGGATAAATCAGAGGATTGTTCATACCTTTTTATTTATATACATTATATTATATATCTTTCGATTCTCTCTCTTAAAAAGTGGAGCGGCTCGCAACGGCCAATCGCAGCTCCTCGCCGCTCCTTTTCTTTTGGGTTGCCGTCTGCTTGACGTGATGCGCTATTTCAGCGACACCAGCAAGCAGATAACCACTGCGAAGAATGCCACACCTTCAACAAGTGCAGCGGCAATGATCATCGTCGAGCGTATTGTGCCGGCAGCTTCGGGCTGGCGGGCAATGCCTTCCATTGCTCCCTGTCCGATTTTTCCGATACCAATACCTGCGCCGATAGCGGCCAAGCCGGCTCCGATACCTGCTCCCAGGTATCCAACGGCCATTTCCAATAAAATTGCTAAAAGTGACATAGTACTATTATTTAAGTTGTTAATAGATTTTATTTATTCTCTTCTTTTTCTGTTATTTCCATGCCATTTGGCACAAAATACTATCAATGTTTTGGAGTGGCAAAGTTATGAAAAATTTTTAATATAAACCCAATTTTTACGAAAAACTTTTTCAAAAAAATATTTATCATTAAGTTTTTCAGCATTTTGCGGCATGAATTTTTTTTATTGTTTCGTGATTTTTTTCTTGGACTGCCTCCTCGTTCGCCATCTCTTTCTTAAAATAATTAAAGGTTATATAATAAATAGCGGAAATATCCGTTCTTATACCAACTTAATATTTCAAACACGTTATGCAACTCGACGAAAATCTCAAAAAATTAGTATTCAACAAGGGCCATCTGAAAAAGGAAGTCTATCACGCAACAACCGATGCGTTCAAACTTTTCCGTGACACCACTTCTCAGATGACCATCTTGTTCCAGCAGCAGAAACAGGAGAATCCGGCCAATAAAATCGACTTCCAGTTTAACGACCGTGGGGATTTCGAATTTGAGATGCGTTTCGCAGGCGATATTCTCCTTTTTATGATGCATACCAATGTGTTTGAGTTCTCGCGCGACCATCAGGTTATGAAAACTCCCTATATCAAAGAGGATCCGAAACGCTCCTATTGCGGCGTCATACATATCTATAACTTCCTCGCCGACTCAATTCTCTATCAGCGTGACCAAGATCTCGGTTATCTCATAGGAAGGGTGTTTGTAAATGCCGAAAAGCACTATTTCATTGAGGGAAAACGTGAGTTGGGCATGCTTTACAACAATTTTGGCACGGCCCAGATTACTCCCGAGTCGGTGCAGGCCATCGTGGAACGGGCAATCGAATACACCACCAACTTTGATCTTCTCACTCCTCCTTACGACGAAGTTAAGCTCGTTTCGGTGGGTGAAATGCGTACAACTTTTGACCGCAAATTTATCCCAACGGGCAAACGTTTGGGGTTCAGATTTCAGGCTGATAACGACTGATGACGAAAAAAAATAACATTCTTTGCAAGAGTGTTATTTATTGATATTCAGTGTTTTGGTTGTAAGTTTTCAACAAAAATTTACACCATGCAGTGAAAAAATTTTGTCAGTATAAAAAAAGTTCGTACTTTTGCACTCGCTTTTGGAAACCGAAAAGTGGTGTTTCAAGAACGAAAATGCTCGGTTCGTCTAGTTGGCCCAGGACGTGAGATTTTCATTCTCAAAATCGCGGGTTCGAATCCCGCACCGAGTACAAATATAATAATGTAATAAGAATTATGGCACATCACAAGTCAGCAAAAAAACGCATTCGCGCCAACGAAAAAAGAAGAGTAGACAACAGATATTATGCTAAGACTATGCGCAACGCACTGCGCGATTTCAGAGCATTGGAAGACAAGGCAGTTGCCGCTGAGAAACTTCCTGCTATGATTTCGACAATCGACAAGCTCGCCAAGCGTTCTGTTATTCATAAGAACAAGGCTGCTAACCTCAAGTCGAAGCTTATGCGTCAGGTTAATGCAATGCAGTAATATCCGAGATTATTCTACGAGAGAACTTAAAGCCGGCTCATTCGAGCCGGCTTTATTGTTTCAACCTCCATAGGTTTTATATGCAAAAGGGGAGGGGCGGCAAACGAAGTTTGCCGCCCCTCCCTCTTTTCTGTCCTCGTGATTGTTATTTCACCACAAGTTTGTTCTTGGCGCTTTGGCGGTTGCCGCTTTCCACTCCGTACAGGTAAATTCCTTTGGGAAGGTTCGTTACATCGATTTGTGTCGTGCCGGTGCCGCTCACTCTCTGGCTCATCACTTTGCGTCCCATGACGTCGTGCAGCACGATTGCTCCGTCGCCTTCAACGGTATAGCTTACAGTCACCATCGAGGTTGCGGGGTTGGGATATGCCGAAACATGCATCGTCTCTCCATCTACAGTGGCTATCGAGACTGGGGTCCCTATGAAGGTCAGCCTGGCTTGGAACGAAAACAGGCTGCTGTTGTCAGACTGGTCCTCAATCTTGATGTTGAATAGTCCTGCGGTGTTCGTCGGGGTATTCGACGGCACTTTGGCGTGCACCTGTACGTCCATGGTGCTTCCTGCCGCCAAATCAAATGCAATCGACGATGGTCTTGGCACACACGAGCCGGCCGTGCAGACCGAAAAGATGCTAAGCCCGTTGGGGTCCGCCTCCGTGGTGACCACCTTCATGTTGATGCTGTTCGAGGTGCCGTTGACGATGTCAAACGAGATAAACTCCACATCGTCACCGTACTCGTCTGTGCTGATCTCAATAGTGGCTCCAGCGGCCACATTGTTTCCGTTGTGGGTGATGGTGACTTGTCCGAAGCATACTCCCACCAGCGCCAACGCCAATGCAAATGATAAAACTTTTTTCATGATTTTTGTTATTTGTTTATACTATATTTTACTACTTTCCTATTATTCGGCCAACGCCAGTAACTCGTCTACCACTTTCTTCACTCCGGTGCTCGCCGGCTCGGCTATCGTGGTTATGGCTCGCGACACTTCCATCGGCTTGGGATCTACAAGATAGCATTTCACGCCTCGCGGCACATAGTGTATCAGTCCCGCTGCGGGATAAACTACCAGCGAGGTCCCTACCACTATAAAGTAGTCGGCCTTCTCGCACATCTCGGCCGCAGGCTCTATGTTCGGCACTGCCTCGCCAAACCACACTATGTGCGGTCTCAGCTGGGCTCCGTCGGGCGCTTTGTCGCCGATGTTTATGTCGTTATATCCGATGTCCACTATCAGGTCTGCGTCTTTCTCGCTCCTCGCCTTGGTGATTTCGCCGTGCAGGTGCAGCACTTTCTTCGAGCCGGCTTGCTCGTGCAGGTTGTCTATGTTTTGTGTTATTATCTGTACGTCGTATTTCTCCTCCAGCCTTACCAGTTGACGGTGGCCGTCGTTGGGTTTCACGTGCGCCACTTCTCTCCGGCGGGCATTGTAGAAATCTTGCACCAACTTGGGATCTCTCAGGTAGGCGTCGTAGGTCGCCACATCTTCTACCCGGTAGTTCTCCCACAGTCCGTCGCTGTCTCTGAACGTCTTGATGCCGCTCTCTGCCGATATTCCGGCTCCGGTCAATACTACTACTTTTTTCATATCTATTTTTGCAATACGGTAAACACTGTTCTTCTGTTCTGTGCTCTGCCTTCTTCGGTACTGTTGTCGGCTATGGGTTTGCTCTCTCCGTAGCCTTTGTATTCCAGCCGGCTCTGGGCTATACCCTTTTCTATCAGGTAGTCATACACCGCTTTGGCTCTGTTCTCCGAAAGTTTTTGGTTGGCAGCGTCTGAGCCCACGTCGTCGGTGTGTCCTTCAAGCATCACCCTCATCTTCGGGTTCTCGTTCATCAGTTTCACCAGCTTGTCCATCTCTATCGTGCTCTCGGGCTTCAGGTCCCATTTGGCGGTCTCGAAAAACACGTTTCTCAGCGTTATCGACGAGCCCACCTCTATCGGCTCCAGCGGTATGTCCAGCAGATAGGGGTCGTCGGGCGAGGCCACGGTCATCTCAAAGCTCTTGGAGTAGAACAGGTAACCTTCTTTGCTTACCGAGAGTCCGTATTTGTGCAGTCCGGGCATCGTCATAAGGAACGAGCCGTCCGACGGGTCTGAGGTGGCACTCACCACCTCGCTGCTCGTCGTCAGGTCGGTGATGACGAAGTCGGCGGCAAGTCTTTTCTTGGTCTTGCTGTCATACACTATTCCTTTTATATATGTCGTCGATTGGGGCCTCACATCTTCGGGCAGTTCGAAGTAGTAGAGGTCTTCCAGGCCGTAGCCGCCCAGCTTGTCGCTCGAGTATATGGCGGTCCTTCCGTCGGCCGACACTATCATGTTACTCTCGTCGCCTTCGGTGTTTATCGGGTAGCCGAGGTTCACGGGCTCTCCCCAGCTCCCGTCTTCGTTGCGCCGGCTGACGAAGAGGTCCAGTCCTCCAATCCCTACATGTCCGTCCGAGGCAAAGTAGAACGTGTTGTCGTCGAAGTGTATAAATGGCGATTTCTCGTTGCCGGGTGTGTTGATTGGGGCTCCCATGTTCGTCGGCTTGCTCCAGCTGCCGTCTTCCTGCAGCGTGCTCTGCCAGAGGTCCATTCCTCCCATTCCTCCTTTGCGGTCGCTGACGAAGTAGAGGGTCTTGCCATCTACCGAGAAGGTCGGCTGGGTTTCCCAAGCCCCTGTGTTTATCGGCATCCCTATGTTTTGCGGCGTGCTCCATTTGTCTCCTTCGCGGTGGCAGATGTAGAGGTCGCACCTCCCGGCTCCGTCTTCGCGGTTACAGGCGGTGTATATCATTATCCTGCCGTCCTGCGAGATGCATTGGGCTCCTTCGTTGTAATACGAGTTCACGGGCTCCGACATTCTCACAGCCTTGCTCCACTCTCCGTTTTTCTTCACGCTCACGTAGAAATCCTCCTCCAGCGGCGAGTTGGCCTTGGTCTTTCCTGTCCTCGGAAATCTCCGGGTGAACACCAGCGTCTGCCCGTCGGCAGTCAGCGCCGGCAGGTATTCGTCGTCTTTCGAGTTCACTGCCGCTCCCATGTTCTGCGGGTCGAACGGCACCGGGTTGGCGTAGGCTTTCTGCCTGAAATCTACCGTCTTCATCAGCTTCTCCACCTCGCCGTGTTTCTCTTTGTTGCTTTTGTCCATAGCCAGGAACTGCTTGAAGGCCGCCACTGCCTCGGTGTAGTGGTTCAGCCTCAGGTGGCATTCCCCGAGCCTCAGCCACGCCATGGTGTAGAATGTCGGGCTGGCATCCACCGCCGCTTGGTAGTACATCGCCGCCAGCGAGTCAAGGTGCTTCTCTTCGTACATCTCGCCCAGCATGATGTTCGGCTCGGCAAACTTCGGCTCGGCCTTTGCCGCCGCCTTAAACTGGCTCTCGGCGCCTCCGATGTCCGATCGGTACATCATCTGCATCCCCTTCTCGTACATCCCTATCGCCTTCTTGTTCGTCGTCGAGTAGCCTTTCTGCCCCCATACGCTCCCTACCGTCAGCACAGCCGCCGCCACTATCGCCACCGCATATCTCACAGTCCTGTTCATGTTGTCTATATATTATAATGTATTCATTATTTATATAAGGGGAGGAGGCGTCATCCTCCGTTCAGACTTCGCCCCCTCCCTTCTTGTTTCTCTCTTATTTTCCCTGCACCAGGCGGTAGGTGTCGCTCGCGATCACATATTCCTCGTCGGTCGTCACCACCACGGTGGTTACCTTCGAGTCGGGTGTCGAAATCACTCCGTCTTCGCCGGCTGTCTCGTCGTTCTTCTTCATGTCGATCTTTATGCCGAGACATTCCATGTTCTCCAGTATCGGGTGCCTCATGAACCAGGCGTTCTCGCCGATTCCGCCGGTGAACAGCAGTATGTCGCAGCCGCCCATCTCAGCCATGTAGGCTCCGATATATTTCTTCACTCTCTGGGCGAACATGTCGAAGGCGTAGGTGCACCTCTCGTCGCCGGCGTCGCGTCCGGCCCTGATGTCGCGCATGTCCTGCTTGCCGCCGCTGATGCCCACCAGGCCGCACTGCTTGTTCAGCATCTTCACTATGTCTTTCCACGTCTTGCCCGCTGCCATCTCTTTCTCAAACAGATACTGCAGCGCGCCGGGATCCACGTCGCCGGGCCTCGAGCCCATCAGCAGGCCCTCCAGCGGTGTCATGCCCATCGAAGTGTCCACCGACTTGCCGCATTCTATGGCAGCTATCGAAGCACCGCTTCCCAGGTGGCAGCTGATGATTTTCAGCGATTTCCAGTCCTTGCCGACCATCTTCGCAGCCTTCTCGGCTACAAATTTGTGACTCGTGCCGTGGAATCCATATCTCCTGATGCCGTATTTCTCGTAATACTCGTAAGGCAAGCCGTACAAAAACGACTTGGCCGGCAGCGTCGAGTGGAACGCCGTGTCGAACACCACTGCCTGCGGCACTCCCGGCAGCACCTCTCTCATAGCATATATTCCAGCCAGGTTACCAGGCGTGTGCAGCGGAGCCAAGTCCGTCAGACTCTTGATTTTCTCTATCACGTCGTCCGTCACCAGGCAGCTGTCCTTGAACAGCTCGCCGCCGTGTGCCACCCTGTTTCCTACCGCGCCAATCTCCTTGATATCCTTGATTACTCCAATCTCCGGGTCGAGCAATGCCTTCAAAACCAACTTGATACCTGCCGTATGGTCAGCTATCGGCAGCTGCTCGTAGTGCTTCTGCCCGTTATACTTATGCGTAAACTCGCCCATCTCAAGGCCGATTCTCTCCAATAATCCCTTCGCCATCACATTGGCGTTGTTGGCCATGTCAATCAGCTGATATTTGATCGACGAACTGCCACAATTCAAAACTAATACTTTCATAGTTCCTTTTATCTTTTTGATTAATATATTGTTAGACTATTTTTTACCTAAAACTTCAGTTTTCAAAATTACACATTTTTTCTATTCCCTGCAACAAAAATCGCAAAAAAATATTCACACACCCCTTTCAGAACTCCCCCAACCCATTATTCCTCAACATCTTATCCAACTATTTATTTCCCCACTTTTCCGCCTTCAATAATCATCAATCCCTTACCATAATCCCGTCCTTTGAGTGTTGCGAAAATCGAACGGAAAGCAATCCCGTTTACTCTCTCACTCCACCCAAAAACTGACCACTGATTACTGTCCACTGACTACTAAATTAACCCTAGACTTACCATAGAGTTGATACCTACTTGTGTCCTAGTTGTCAGTAAGTTAGCATTTATCGGAAATTGCCCCTCTCTCAATTTTTTATTAAAAAAAATGTACTTTTGCTATATTGCTGTATATCAAAGCTATAGCACCAATAACGCCCCAAAACCACCATTCCTCCACACAGAACGCCTCACAGCCCCATCCGACATTAAAAAATGTTAAAAAAAACACAAACTTATATAGTATAAAAAAAATGTGTATCTTTGCAAATTCAAATACAATCACAAACAATAACAAAACAAATACAACAATGAAACACATCGTCACCATTCTTGTTTCGGCAATCATAGCCACCAGCATGCTTTTCTGTGCCTGCGAAAAGACTCCCGATCCCGAACCGACCCCCACTCCCAACGACTCCACCCCGGTCAACCCGCAGGACACAACTGCTTCCAACTCCATCGAAGCCTTCCTCGGCGACTGGAACCTCCTCGCCACTGCCTATGACGCTCAAATCGTCATGTTCGGCAACACCACCGACACCACCTACGAGAACCAGCGCATGGACATCACCATCGCCCGTGACGGCAACTCCTCTACCAATGTCGTAATCTCCGGCACCATGTACCTCACTCTCATTAGCAACATCACCCTCCCCGTCGAGTTCTCCACCACCGGCACCGTCGATGCCAGCGGCCTCACCGTCGCACCCTGCAACCTCAACGACAATTACACAACCCAGATTATGGGACAAACTGCATCTGTCGATTATAATGGCGTCATGACCTTCAACAACCCGGTAACCTTCCCCGAACGCGGCATCCTCACCGTCACCGGAGCCGTTGACGTGCAGGGCGAAGAAACCGAGATGAACATCGGCGAAGTCTCCGCCTCCTGCGCCAGCATAGTGGCCCAAGGCTCCCGCGCCACCAAATAAGCAATTAGTCTTATTATTCGTAAATACAGACAAGGCGAAGGCACCTCCAATCGGAGGTGCCTTCGCCTTATCTTAGCCCATTCTAAAACTTTTTTCCTTCGCCATACAATAAAATGTACAAATCGTCGTTATTACTATACTTTCTAATAATATACCTATATGTATGAAACACTTCGATTATAAACGTCTCTTGCAGTATTTGCCTCTCGTTCTGCTCCTTGCCTTCGTGTGCATAGGCGGCATCGCCCTTGGCGACGTGGGCAACCAGAACCGCTACTCCTCCGGTGGCGGCGGTGACTTCTCCGGCGGTGGTGACGGCGACGGCGCCCTCGGCTTCCTCATCGGCCTCTGCGTGGACCTCCTCTTCCGCAAACCGGTAGTGGGCATTCCCCTCCTCATAATCTTAGTGGTGGTTTACTTTGTACTCAGGAAAAAGAAGAAGAAAAACGGCGGCAGCACTTTAAGCAGCACTACTACAAGCTATAATCCTCCCCAGCATTTCACCACTCCTGCCCTGCCGGCTGAACTCTCGCAGGCTATCGCCCAGCAGATCCAGGCTATCGACCCGGCATTCTCCGCCGACAAGTTCACCGCTTGGGCTCGCGAGGTGTTCCTGAAACTCCAGCAGGCCTGGACCGCACGCGACTGGAAGGTGATTCGCCCCTTCGAGAGCGAGGAACTCTTCTCCCAGCACAACTCTCAACTCGAGGAATATATCCGCAACAACAAGATTAACGTGGTTGAAAAGATTGGCATCAAGTCCTGCGGCCTCAAGTCCTTCACAGTCGATGGCGACAAGGAGGTGCTCACTGTCCAGCTGGGTGCAGTGATGCGCGACTATGTCATCGACGCCACCACCAAGCAGGTCCTTGAGAGCGACCCCAACAAGGATTGGTATATGACCTACGAGCTCGTCTTTAACCGCAAGACCGGCGTCAAGACCAAGGAGGGCTTGAGCAACAAGTCCACCACCAACTGCCCCAACTGCGGCGCTCCCACTCAGATCACCTCGGCCGGCCAGTGCGAATACTGCGGCAGCGTGATCACCACCGGCGAACACGACTGGGTACTCTCCGACATTCACAGCATCTAATAACTTAAAACTTTGATATATGAAACATAACAGATTTGCTTGGTTCCTGCGCTCCCTGTTCCTGGTGACGCTCCTCGCCTTCATAGGCATCTCCAACGTGGCGATCGCCGATGTTGGCAACCAGAACCGCTATGAAGAAAGCGACGACGACGATGACGACAGCTACAGCAGCAGCTCCACCACAAGCTGGGATGACGACGATGATGACGATTACACTTCCAGTAGTTCTTCCTCTTCCGGCTCCTCTTCGGGCGGTAGCGGAAAAACCACGTTCGGCGGCATCTTGGGATTCATTCTTATCTTTGCCATCGCATTCTTTGTGATCGCAAGAGGCAAGAAAGGCAAGAAAGCCCCCAATCCTACTATGGACGCGGCTGCCGCTGCCGCAGCAGCGGGCATTCCGTCAACTCCCTATGTCGCTCCTTCGCAGCAGGTAGCCGAACAGATTCAGGCCATCGACCCTGCTTTCTCGGCCGACAAGTTCAACGCTTGGGCCCGCGAGGTGTTCCTGAAACTCCAGCAGGCTTGGACCGCCCGTGACTGGAAGGTGATTCGCCCCTTCGAGAGCGAGGAACTCTTCTCCCAGCACAACGCACAGCTCGAGGAATATATCCGCAACAACAAGATCAACGTTATCGAGAAGATCGGCATCAAGCAGTGCAACCTCTACTCTTTCGTGGAAGATGGCGACAAGGAGGTTCTCACCGTCAGGCTCAGCGCCGTGATGCGCGACTACGTCATCGACGCCACCACCAAGAAGGTCCTCGAAAGCGACCCCAACAAGGATTGGAACATGCGCTACGAGATGGTGTTCGCCCGTAAGAAGGGGGTGAAGACTCAAGAGGGCCTCAGCAACAAGTCCACCACCAACTGCCCCAACTGCGGCGCTCCCACCCAGATCACCTCGGCCGGCCAGTGCGAATACTGCGGCAGCATCATCACCACCGGCGAACACGACTGGGTGCTCACCGACCTCCACAGCATTAGATAGTAACAAATTTTGTAGTATAACTTAAAACAGAAATATTATGGGTCTTATCAAATCAGTTCTCGGCGCAGCCGGTGGTGCTATATCCTCCACTATGCGCGACCAGTTCCAGGATCTTATCAAGTGTGAGAATATGGACATGGAAACCCTTATGGTGAAACAAACCACCCCCTCTGGCCAGATTTCCAAAGGCAGCCGCATCATTGTGGCTCCAGGCCAGGTAGCCGTAATCTACGATTCGGGCGCGGTGCTCGACGCAACGGCTGAAGAGGGTGTCTATACCTTCGACCAGTCCTCGTCTCCCACCTTCTTCGCCGGCCAGTTCGGTGACGTGTTCAAAGAGATGTGGCAGCGTTTCAAATATGAAGGCTCGCCGGCAAAGGAACAGGCTGTGTTCTTCTTCAACGCCAAGGAGATTCTCGACAACAAGTTCGGCACTCCCGCTCCCGCCATGTTCCAGGATTGGTCTCACGCTATTCCCAACCAGATGACCGGCTCAATCATGCCTCTCAGTGTCCATGTGCGCTGCTTCGGAAAATACACCTTCCAGATCTTCGACCCCGCCATCTTCATGCGTAACCACGCAGGTACCGGCAACGTGGTCAAGAAACACGACATCGTGGAGCAGATGCGCAGCGAGGTGATCGCCGCCTTCCAGAACGTGCTCAACGAGCTGGGTACTTCCAAACACAAAGTGCCTGTACTCGAACTCCAGAGCTATACCGACGAGATTGAGCAGATCATGGACGAGCGCGTCTTCGACGAGCCTATCCGCAACCGTGGCATACGCCTCGTGAGCTTCACAGTGGAGTCTGTCACCCTCGACGACGAGAGCAAGGCCAAGATCACCGAATACGAGCACAACTCCAACGCCATGATGCAGCAGGGCCGCATCATCGACGTCATGGGCCAGGCTGCCAGCAACGCAGGCGGGGCCATGAACGGCTTCATGGGCCTCGGCATGATGAACATGACCACTGGCGGTATGACTGGCGGCGTCATGCAGAACGCTTTCAGCAATCCTGGCCAGCAGCAGGCCTATGACCCCTACGGCCAGCAGCAGCAAGGCGGTGCCCCCGCTCCTCAGCAGGGTGCCCCGGCTCAGCAGGGCGTTCCTTGCCCGCAGTGTGGTGCCATCATCACCGGCAAGTTCTGCCCCGAATGCGGAACCCCCGCTCCGGCTCCTAAAGCCGAGAAGAAATGCCCCAAATGCGGCGCAACTGGCACTGGCAAGTTCTGCCCCGAGTGCGGTGCTCCGTTAGAGGAGGCAGGTCCCAAGAAGTGCCCCAAGTGTGGCGCTGAGGTGACCGGTAAGTTCTGCCCCGAGTGCGGTGCTAAAGTAGAATAGTCCGTCACTGACATAACAAAAGAAGAGCGGAGATCCCAAGGGTCTCCGCTCTCTTATTATAAAGTACAATGATTATCTCTTAAGCGCCAAGCTCGAGACGTTTGAAACCAGTGCACTTCAGGTCTTTGTCGGTACGGGCGATGAAGTCCTTCACGCTCACCTTGCTCTCCATGATGTATTCCTGGAAGAGGAGGGTGTTCTCTTGGAAGAACTTGTTCAGACGGCCGTTGGCGATGTTCTGGATCATCTTCTCGTCGAGCGAAGCGGCTTTCTTGGCAGCCTCTTCCTCTTTTATCTTGCGGGCGAGGTTAGCCTGCTCCTCGGTGATCCAGCCTTTACCCATGTTGGAGTTGATGTGGTCTTCGCTGTCCACATGTGCGGGATTGATTCCGGCTTTCTTAAGGGCTGCATCTACTGCCTTGCCGATAAGCTCCTCTTTGGTCTTCTCGATAGCGACTTTCAGCTCGTTGTCTTTTATGTCCTGAGGAATGCTCTCTGCATCGAGTGCCAACGGGCGCATTGCCACAACCTGCATAGCGATGGCGTGTCCTGCCTCGTCGAATCCCTCTTTGTTCATTCCCACGATGGCGGCCATACGGTTACCCGGGTGGATGTAAGCGTAAACTGCTGCAGCTTCCAGCACCTCGTAGTGGGCCAACTCTATCTTCTCTCCGATCTTGGCGATCTGGTCGGTGATAAGGTCTGCCACTGCACGGCCGTCGATCTGCATTGCCATCACCTCGTCTTTGGTCTTCAGACCTTTTGCCATTGCGTTGGTGATGATCGACTTGGTGAAATCCACAAATCCGGCATTGGTAGCGACAAAGTCGGTCTCGCAGCTCACCATGATGGCTGCTCCGTTTTTGCCGTTGCTCATTGCCAGCACGCAACCCTCGTTAGCGTCGCGGTCGGCTCTCTTGGCTGCCATCTTCTGGCCTTTCTGGCGCAGATAGTCGATTGCCTTCTCGAAATCACCGTCGCACTCCACGAGCGCTTTTTTGCAGTCCATCATTCCGACTCCCGTCAACTGACGCAGTTCGTTTACTTGTTTTGCTGTTATGTTTGCCATAATTCGTCTTGTTTTATTGTTCAAAAAAAACCGATTGACATTCTTCTCTGCCAATCGGTCGTCATTTCATTGTTGTGTTATTCTTCCGACTTCTCTTCGGCAGGGGCTGCTTCGGCTTTGGCTGCCGGAGCTGCTTTCCTCTGGCCATCCACTCTGTTTCTGCGCGGACGGGTGTTCTTCACGGGTGCCTCGGCTGCTGCGTTCTCTTCGGGGGAGGTCTCTTCCTCGTTCTGGGCGTCCTTGTCGAGTGCGCGCTCGTTCAGTCCTTCCTGAATTGCCTCTACCATATATTTCAATATGGCTTGGATCGACTTCGAAGCGTCGTCGTTTGCGGGAATCGGGTAGTCGATGAGTTCGGGGTTGCAGTTGGTATCTACCAGGGCAAAGGTCGGGATGTTAAGCCTTCTGGCCTCTGCAACGGCGATGTGCTCTTTCTGGATGTCAACAACGAACAGTGCGCTCGGCAGACGGCTCAGGTCTGCTATGCTGCCCAGGTTCTTGTCCAGTTTTGCACGCTCACGCTGCACCTGCAGTCTCTCTCTCTTCGAGATATTGTTGAAATCCTTGTCGTGCATCAGCTGGTCCAGCTGGTTCATCTTCTTCACGGCCTTGCGGATCGTGGTGAAGTTGGTCAGCATTCCACCAGGCCAACGCTCGGTGACGAACGGCATATCGACGGTCTTCACCATCTCGCTCACCACGTCTTTTGCCTGTTTCTTGGTCGCCACAAACAGGATCTTCTTTCCCGAACGGGCAATCTGTTTCAAAGCTTTCGCAGCTTCGTCGGCTTTCACTATCGTCTTCTGCAAGTCGATAACGTGGATGCCATTGTGCTCCTTGAAAATGTAAGGAGCCATTTTCGGATTCCATTTCCTCTTGAGGTGGCCAAAGTGGCATCCTGCCTCAAGCAGTTCTTCAAATTTCAGTTCTGTCATTTTTTTTATTTGTTTACGTTCCTAATTTACCAACCGCAGAGTAGGTCCTTGTCTGTGCCGGGTTTATCTTATGCTCTTGCACTCGATGTGGCAACCCGACGGAGCATCTTCGCGGTTTGGATACTAAACTGTCTGTCTCTACGCACACATATAATATATATATGTATGCAACCGCCAACTCTTAACGTTTGCTGAACTGGAAACGTTTACGGGCTTTCGGCTGACCGGGTTTCTTACGCTCCACCATACGCGGGTCACGCATCAGGAATCCCTCTTTCTTCAGCGCGGGACGGTCTTCGATGTTGTTCTCACACAACGCACGGGCTATTGCCATACGCAGCGCCTGGGCCTGGCCGGTGATTCCACCTCCGTCGAGGTTGGCTTTCACATCCCATTTTCCCTCGGCTCCGGCAACCTGGAATGCCTGGTTGACGATGTACTGCAACGGACCGGTAGTGAAATACTCCTTATAGTCCCTGTTGTTCACAACAATTTTACCACTGCCGGCGGTCATATATATGCGCGCAACTGCGGTCTTCCTTCTTCCTATTGTGTTTATTACTTCTGCCATAATGATTATCTTACGTCGTTAATGTTGATGACTTTAGGATTCTGTCCCTGATGGGGATGCTCTGGTCCGGCATACACGTGCAGGTTCCTGTAAAGGGCTGCTCCAAGGCGGTTCTTCGGAAGCATTCCCTTGATGGCGTGCTCAAGCACTCTCTCGGGATGGGTTGCCAACACCTTTGCAGGGGTCGTCTCCCTCTGTCCTCCGGGATAGCCGGTGTAACGCTGATAAATCTTATCAGTCATCTTTTTACCCGTGAACACCACTTTCTCGGCATTGATGATGATTACGTTGTCACCACAATCCACGTGGGGCGTGAACGAAGGCTTGTGTTTGCCTCTCAGGAGATTTGCAACTCTCGTCGCCAAACGTCCTACTGTCTGATTCTCGGCGTCAATTAATAACCACTCCTTCTTCACGGTGTTCTCGTTGGCTTTCGCCGAAGGGTTGTTATTGGCCGATACTGTCTTGTAACTTAATGTACTCATTTTTCTTTTTACAGTAATTTTTTTCTTTTCTTTTTCCCTTTTCGCCGTGTTTTACGTCTTATTCATGGGGACGGACTCCCATAAATATTTCGCTTAACACATAGAGTTTCAGGAACTTGAACGGGTAAAATCATTTCCTTCCACTCTACTTGCGAGGTTGCAAATATACAACTTTTTTTTATTCTGACAAATTATTTTGTTAATTTCTTCACTTTTTTGTTAATTTCTCATCCTGCACCTCTCCCTATACCCATAAAAACAAAGAAGTCCGCCAGAACTCTGGCGGACTTCCTTCATAAGATTACTGTTGCTTAGAGAGCCAAGCCTTTTCCAGCTTTGAATTTTGCAACTTTCTTAGCCTTGATGGTGATGGGCTTTTTGGTCTTGGGGTTGATACCCTGACGTTTTGCACGTTTTGCAACGGAGAATGTGCCAAATCCGAGGATTGCTACTTTGTCACCTTTCTTCAGAGAAGCTTTGGTGGTCTCTACGAAAGCGTCGAGAGCTTTCTTAGCATCGGTCTTGGTCATGCCAGCTTTTGCTGCCATTGCGCTGATTAATTCGGTCTTGTTCATTGTGTGTGAATTTAATTGTTTATAATGTGTTCATTTTTCGTTGCAAATATATGCAAATTATTGATATCTAACATAAAAAAATACAAAAATTTTCAACATTTTTTTTAACACTTTTCCTAATCCGCTATTTCCCAGTTACTTACATTTGTTCCTCGCAAAAATTCTTCCGTCGTCATTCGCCGTTTTCCTTCCATTTGAAGGCTCAAAATTCTCACAAATCCGTCTCCACAACCGATTTTCAGCACTTTTTTTGCATCATTTTCTATCGTTTTTTTCGTTATTTTTTCGCCTTTTTCATACTCTGTTTCGTACACTTTTATCTGCCTTTCTTCGCCCTTCTCGGTCCTCACTCTCGTCGTCGCGGCAGGGTAGGGGCTAAGCCCCCTCACGAAGTTCTCTATCTCTTCCCCGCTTTTCGTCCAGTCTATCTTGCAGTCTTCCTTGAAAATCTTCGGCGCCGGCTTCAGCTCTCCTGTCGTCTCCTGCGCTTTCCCTTTCAGCTCGCCGCTCTCCAGCCCTCTTATGGTCTCCACCACCAGCTCTCGCCCCATCGCCGCCAGCCTGTCGTGCAGGCTACCGGCCGTCTCTCTCGCTCCAATCGCAGTCTTCCGTTGCAGCAGTATCTCCCCCTCGTCTATCTGCTCGTTCAGCCTGAAGGTCGTCAGTCCCGTCTCCTTCTCTCCGTTGATGATGGCCCAGTTTATCGGTGCAGCACCCCTGTATTGCGGCAACAGCGACGCATGCAGGTTGAACGTCCCCATCCGCGGCATCGCCCACACCACCTTCGGCAGCATCCTGAACGCTACCACCACAAACAAGTCGGCCCCTATCCCTCTCAGCTCCTCCAGAAATCCTTCGTCTCTCAGCTTCTCGGGCTGCAGCACCCTTAGATTGTGTGCCAGCGCATATTCCTTCACCGCCGAGAAAGCCACCTTCTGGCCTCTCCCCACCTGCCGGTCGGGCACCGTCACCACTCCCGCCACCTTGTATCCCGCCGCCACTATCGCGTCCAGCGTCTCCACCGCAAACTCCGGCGTACCCATAAACACTATCTTCAGTCCCATCTTCCGCTCCTCCTATCTCGTCTCCGTCGGTTTCGGCATAAAGAAAAGACCCTTCTGCAACGCCACCATCTTCAGTGCCGTCACTGCTCCCTCCACTCCTTTGTTTCCGTGCCTTCCGCCCGAACGCTCTCTCGCCTGCTGCATGTCGTTGGTCGTAAGCACGCTGAACACCACCGTCCGGTTGTGCTTTATCGACGCCTCCGTCAGTCCGTTGGCCACCGCCTCGCAGATAAAGTCGAAATGCCGAGTCTCCCCTTGTATCACACATCCTATGCAGATCACCGCATCCAGGTCGGGGTGCATCTCCAGTATCATATTCGCCGCACCCGACAGCTCGAAAGTCCCGGGCACCTTCCATTCATATATCTTCCTCACGCCGCAGTCTCCCAGCGTCCTCACCGCCCCGTCCCTCATAGCCTGCGTGATCTCTCCGTTCCATTCCGCCGTGATAACTCCGATTTTGTACCGCGAGCAGTCGGGCATCTCCCCCAGCTCATACTCCGACAAGTTTACTTTCTTTTCCATATCTCTATACATTATATATTGTATACAACCAAAATCCCCACTCAACACTCCACCCTCTCCATCGCCACATCATAAATATAACGCAATTCCCCCAACTTTATTGTGCAAACCCAAAAGTTGAAAAGAAAAAAGAAACGAAAGAGAAGAATCTAAAAGAAGGGCACCTGTAATCTTGTGTGCCAGCAGCACACTATCTCAGTCTGCCTGCAAGCAGGCCTGCGACTAAAAGGAGCAAACGCCTCTTACTTGTGTGGGGTTCTTGTCTCATACACTCAACACGTGTGTCGAAGACACACTACCTTGCATCTTTTGAGCCGAGACGACAAATGTAATCATAATTGCCAATCCGAGGGTAAGAATCAATTTCAGGGTAATGTGGTATATATGCTATTCCCCCTCGTATTTATATTCCAACGCTCTGACAGCCTTCATTATCTTCTTTGCGGCGCGTTTCATGTCTGAGTTAGCCGTCATTGTGTAGGCACTTTCGGATCGACTATAGACTATCTTGTTTGCTGTGTTGCGTAGCGTAAGCGTCTGCGAACTGGCTGCTCCAGCCACCACGGTACAAGTATAGTTTGCCATCAGCAGTTTTTCTCGTTCTGTTGCACTGAATTCTTCGGCCTTGTCCTCAGTCAGTACAGTAAACCCTATCTCCGAGAAGAAATCCCTATACTTTTCCTCCAGTCCGTAGGCGTTGCCTTGATTCTCAATGCAGATGTACTTGTAGTTGTTAATCTTGTGTTCCGTCAAAGCATGGACGTTAGACGGATTGTTTACAATTGATGCAGCTGATGTATCTACCGGCATGATTGCAAAGATTATCACTGTAAGGACAAATAAAAAAATGTTTAATCTCATGATGAAATACCCTTAATCCGTGTCGGGCGCAACTTCTAATATTTTATACTATTGTTTATTGTTTTTTTTCTTTTGTGAAGCAATGCACAAAAAGGCTATTCCTAATCCTGTAAAGAAGCATGGGCCAAATACACTATGACCGGCTGACACGGCACCAATAAAGGACAAAATACCTATACCCAACAATATCCATCCTGCAATTTTCATTTCCGACCTCCTTCATTATTTATATTTTCCGTATTAACATCTTTTAATTTCTTAGAGCACAATACCACAATTAACCCGATTATTACGTTAAAAAGCGATATTGCAAACGCCCATCCGAAACCTATTTTACGCTTGCTTCCTAAATATCCCACTCCTGCTGCCAATCCAATGGCAATCGGTAAAAGTATTAACTGTTCCATAATCAATATACCCTTAATCCGTGTCGGGCGCAACTTCTATGTTTATTTTTTGCAAAAATACTATTAATACTGACGTTTGCCAAACAAAAACATTCACAATCATAAGTTATTGATTAATTGATGACTGAAAAAAGCACATACTCTTAAAAACTACGGTCCGATAGGGTGCCTACTCGTTTTCTCTATTTATCAGTTGACTTTTATTTAACGTTCGCCACCTCCAGCAAATTAAATACAAAAAAGAAAGGCATGAGGTTATGTGCTTTGATCCATCTGCTTGTAGGTATCGGCAAACACCTAATCAGGAATTGGATTTGTTGTACATTCTCTCACGCCTGAAGGATATGCTAATGCAATAGCATATACAACCAAGCGAAAAAACAAAATGCGCAATCCTCCTGATTTTTGAAATTTTGCCGATTTCACAAGCAAGGATGCTCGCAATGCTTTTCTATTATACTTACATTTCTATCGTAAGCGATTGCAAAAATACGAAATATTTTTTTATTGATAATAATTACTGAGAAACTTTTTGTTTCCACAATAAAAATCATCGTATGTTATGAATACAAATGATGTAACCCTATGCAAGTCTCTTAGAATGTCTCACGCGAGCTCATCATTATTTATTATGCAACTAATTATTCACTATCGATATTGTGTGCATATTCGTCAAGTTCATCTTGGTACCACACTTTTTCTTTGAATCCCATTCTTTTTCTCCCTTGAGGCAATTTATTCATCCTAACCAACATGTCGAATTTGCTTTTTGACATATTGAGATAGATCACAGCCTGTTCTTTGCTTAATGGTTGATGCGCAATGATTTTCATTATCTCAATAGCCTGCTCCTCGTTGAGTTCGCAATCGTCTGCTTCAATCTTATCGGCAGTCCGCCGTAATAAATTTGCAAATTGTTCTTTAATATATTTCATCTTTGTTTCTTTATTTCTTTTAGCTTAAAATATACCGCAACAAATATTGTTATTCCTGATAATATGAAAATAATAAGCACCGATAGCCTTATATTTGATAATACGAAAGCATCGCTATACCAATCTATAACATTTAATATAGAAGTAGCAAGAATATAATGAATAAAAACTCTATGATATACGCAGAATCTAAATGCAATAGAGGAAAGATACATAAATATTATCATCACCAATGATTGGCCACCTAACAAAGACATTACATATAGGTCAATACCGAAACATCCCAAAATAGTCCGTACCAAATAAAAGCCAGCTGATATCATGGGAATGATACGAATCATTGACAGTTCATATTTGAATAAAGCCTTTTGTGTTCGGCCGTCCCTATCTCTTGATATACCTTTATTTCTAAAAAATATTGCAATGGCCACTATAACACCAGCTATTATTAAGTGTAGCCATAGAAACGCTTTGTCGCTGACGGGGATTCCGATATATATATCCAATAGAGAGATTATTGCAGCGATTACTAAATAATGGATAAAAAGTCTATGGCTTATGCCAAAATTGAAAACAAATGAAGACAGGTACAGCATCAAGAGGGCCATTAAAGAATAGCCTCCGATATATGGGAGCATTGCTGTGTCAATACCAAGGATTGAAAGAATTGAATTTAGAAGAGTGATGGCAGCTATTATCAATGGCGATACCTTGATTAATAATAGAACCCATCTATAGAGTCTTTTATTAATGGATACGTTTTTGGTATCTCCGTTATCAGATTTACTATTATTTGTCCAGCAATTCACGAATGATACTAGTTTGGGAAAACAAGATTATATCGTCTGCAAAGATACATATTATTTTTTACTCCACAACTTTTCCCCTGATTTTTTCCTCTCTCGCCATTTTCAATTCTCAACGTTTCCGAAAAGCGAGAGCAGAAAAGTTTACTTTTATGCCGAGCCCAATAAACGTCAATTTTGCCAAAAATTAACCATAGCCTTGCCATAGAGTTGATACGAATAAGACATTAATATACAACCTATTAGTAAAAGACCATTTCTGACCCGCTCTCAGTTTTTGTACAAAAAACGTACCTCGCTGAATAATAGTCACTTCTTTTCCATTATCAGCAACTTAGCTCTCCACCTGCCTTCTCTCCCTAAAATCCTCTTGCCTTGCCTTACGTGGCTACTACCTCACCCTTATCCTCGTCCCCGCCTTGGGCTTCTTCCCCAACCCCTCGTTCAGCTCTTTTATCTTCTCCACCGTCGTGCTGTAACGGTGCGCTATGTCCGCCAGCACCTCTCCGGCCTTCACCACGTGGTACATCTCCCGCGCCTTCTTGCGGTCGCTCTCCTTGATGTAGCTCTTGTCGGCTTTGTATTCCAGCACCTCGCCCTTCCTGCCTTTCGGCTTCTTGATGCCGAAATAGCTCTTGTCCAGGTGCAGCCTTTTGGTCCTCAGCGTGTAGTTGCTGAAGTCTATCAGCCATTCGGGGTCGAACGTCTCGTACTGGAACCTCACCTCGAAATGCAGGTGCGGCCCCGTCGAGTGTCCCGTGCTGCCGCCCAGACCCAGCACGTCGCCGGCTTTCACCACCTGATGGGGCTTCACGTTGATTTTCGACATGTGCCCGTAAACCGTCTCCAGTCCGTTGTAGTGCCTAACCACCACCAGGTTGCCGTATCCCCCCATCGGCTTCGCTATCCTCACCATGCCGTCGAAGGCACAGTGTATCGGCTCGCCTGTCCTCAGCCCTATGTCCACTCCGCGGTGAGCCCTCTCCCATCTCCAGCCGTAAGGCGACGTCCGCGGGTTCTTCACCGGAAACACAAATTGCTCCCCTTTCTTCAGCAGGTTCAGGTTTATCTCGTCGGGCAGCGAGTCCAGCGGCATGTCTCTCAGCCTCACACGCGAATCTGAAAAGTTCTTGCCGTACCACAGCATCGACGGCAGCACCTCCGGGTCTCTCTCCGCCTTCTTCTCCTCTGCCTTCTCTTCCGTCTTCTCCGTGGTCTTCTTCTCTGCCGCGGCTTTCTGCGACGGCGGACGCTGGGCCATAGCCCCGAAGGTCAGCCCTCCCAGGGCCACCGCTATCGCCACCACTTTCAGCCCTCTCCTCAGTTTCCCCACGGCTATCCCCATCTGCTCTCTATATTTCGCCACGGTCCTCCTGGCCGTCGGAAAGCCTTTCTCTTTCAGCAGGTCGGCCAGCTGCTGGTCGCTCAGCGGGTTCTTCGGGTCTTCCTCCTCCACCGCCTGCCTCAGCAGTTCCTTCACCCGCTCTATCGACACACTCTCGCCGCTCTCGCTCACCACTCCCGTGGTAAACAGTTCCTTCAGCCTTATCATCCCGTAGGGCGTCTCCACAAACTTGCTGTTCACCATCCTCGACATTGCCGACTCGTCGATTCCCACCGCCTCGGCCACTGTCTTCTGCATCATCGGCTTCAGGTCTTTCGCCGCCCCGCTCAGGAAATATTTCTTCTGCTGGCGCACTATCTCCTTCATCACTGCCGCCATCGTGCGGCTCCTCTCCTTCAGCGCCTCCATGAACACCGTTGCCGATTCGGCGTTGCTTTCTATGTATTTTGCCGTCTCGTCCTTGCTCCCTTTCCCCTTCGTCATCTCCTTCAGCATCGCCATATATTCCTCGTTCAGTCCCAGCTTCGGCATCTGGCTGTCGTTCACGTAGAATCCCACGTTCTCCCCTTGGCGGTAAACCACCAGGTCGGGAATCACCTGTATTCCTTCGCCTGCCATGGGCTCCACAGCTCCACCCGGCTTGGGGTTAAGCCGCTGTATCACTGCCACCGCTCCCGCAAGTCTCTCTTCGTCCACTCCCAGTGTGGCGCCGATCTCCTCGTATCTCCGTTGGGCGAAACTCTCGAAACAGCGGTCCACGATCTCTGTCGCCAGCCTCTCCTCGTCGGTCGGCTCCGCTATCCGGTGCAGCTGCAGCGCCAGGCATTCCTGCAGACTCCTCGCTCCCACTCCCGCGGGCTCCAGGCTCTGCACTATTCCCAGCACCCTCTCCACCTCGGCAGGACTCACCTCCAGGTCGTGGTAGAGTGCCAAGTCGTTGGCTATGATTCCCACGTCGCGTGTCAGGTAGCCCGAGTCGTCGAGGTCGCCGATGATTTCGTGGCCTGTCTCCAGCTCCTCGTTGCTCAGCGGCTTCAGCGCAAACTGCTCATAGAGGTTCTCCGCAAAGGTCTTCACCTCTGCCGGCTGCCAGTCGTCGCGGCTGGCGTGGTAGGCCGTAGGGAAGTCGCGGCTGTCCATGTCTTCGTAGTCGTCGGCAGCTCCGCTGTCCAGCTCGTTCAGCGACTCCATAGGCTCGCTCTCCACCTCCAGCAAGGGGTTCTTCTCCACCTCCTCGTTGATGGTCTGCAGCAGCTCCTGCAGCGGCAGGTGCAGCAACTTCATCGCCAGCACCTGCTGCGGTGCCAGCTTCTGTTGCTGTTTCTGTATCTGCTTTTGCTCGCCCATGGGCTATTGGTGTCTGTTGTATTTCTTTGCATAAAAGGGAGCCCCACTTCTGAAACTCCCTTTCTGCTATTCCGCAGTATTTTCTATTAATCCTCTTCGGTCTGCTGTTCCTCGTAGGCCTTGAGCAGTGCCTGCTGTACATCGGTCGGCACAAGCTCGTAGCTGCTGAATTCCATGGTGAACGTACCGCGGCCGCTGGTCAGCGAGCTCAGTGCGGTGCAGTAACGGTTCATCTCTGCCAACGGGGCTTTGGCTCTCAGGGTGGTGTATTTGCCTTCGGCGTCCATTCCCATCACCATAGCTCTGCGGCCCTGCAGGTCGGTCATCACGCCTCCCTGGCTCTCTGTCGGCACGGTCACGGCCACGTCGTAGATAGGCTCCTTGATCTTCGGGGCTGCCTGTTTGAAGGCCTCGCGGAATGCCGTACGGCCGGCAATCTTGAAGGCCGTCTCGTTCGAATCCACCGGGTGCATCTTACCGTCGTAGATGTTCACCACGATGTCGCGGGCGTAGGATCCGGTCAGTGGTCCCTGCTCCATCTTCTCCATGATACCTTTCAGGATGGCAGGCATGAAGCGTGCGTCGATCGAACCTCCCACGATGCAGTTGTTGAACACCAGCTTGCCGCCCCACTCCAGCGGATACTCCTGAGTGTCGCGGATAGGATATTTCGTCTGGTTGGGCATGCCCTCGTAGTAAGGCTCTATCAGCATGTGCACCTCGCCGAACTGGCCGCTGCCGCCCGACTGTTTCTTGTGGCGGTACATGGCCTCGGCGCTCTTCGTGATGGTCTCACGGTAAGGCACGTTGGGTGCGGTGAAGTTCACAGCCAGCTTGTACTGGTTCTCGAAATACCATTTCACCGTGTTCAGGTGCAGCTCGCCCTGGCAGCCGAGGATCACCTGGCGCAGCTCGCGGCTGTTCTCCAGCGTGAGGCTCTTGTCGTAGGTGGTGAGGTCTTTCAGTGCGGCGCCGACCTTCTCGTCGTCGTTGCTGTTGGCGGCTTTCACGGCTACCATATACACCGGCACCGGGAAGGCTATCTCCGTCACCACGTCGTCGGTGTTCTTGCCGGTGGTGAGGGTATGGTTGATCTTCACGTCTTTCAGTTTGATGGTGCAGACGATGTCGCCGGCGCAGGCTTTCTCCACGCGCTGACGGTCTTTGCCCGAGCACACCAGCACCTGGCTCACTCTCTCCTTGCTCTGGTTGCAGGCGTTCACCACGTCCTGTGCCTCGGCCAGCTCGCCGTCGTAAATACGCAGGTAGGTGATCTCTCCCAGGTTCTTGTCCTTGGCGCTCTTGAAGGCGAAAGCCACGGTCGGGTTGCCGTTGTCGCATTTCAGGGCCTTGCCGCCCTTGGTCTGCTTGTTCTCGGCTACCTCGTTAGGTGCGGGCACGTTCTCGCACACGAACTCGAGGAGGCGGGCAACTCCCATGTTCTCCTTGGCCGACGAGCAGAGAATCGGGAAGAGGTCTCTCTTGTCGATAGCCAGCTTCAGAGCCTTGGTGAGCTCTTCGGGCGTGAGGTCGCCGTTCTCGAAATATTTCTCCATCAAAGCATCGTCGGCAGCGGCGGCTTCCTCTACGAGTGCCATTCTCATCTCTTCGGCCTTGCCGGCAAATTCTGCCGGGATGTCGGCTGCCTCGGTCTTGCCGTCCTTGAAGGTGAGGAGCTTGTTGGCCACGATGTCAACCACCTGGTTGAAGCCCAAGCCCTGGTTCACCGGGAACTGCAGCACGGTGCACTTGCCGCCGAAGAAGTCTTTCAGCTGGTTCACGCTGTCGTCGAAGTTGGCCTTCTCGGCGTCGAGGTGGTTCACCACGAAGAGCATCGGAGTGTTCAGCTTGGATGCGTAACGGTTGGCAACCTCGGTTCCAACCTCTACTCCGCTCTGGGCGTTCACCACCACCACGGCGGCTTCCACCACGCTCAGCGCGCTCACCAGCTCACCCTGATAGTCGGCGAAGCCAGGCACGTCGAGGATGTTGACCTTCTTGCCGCCAAACTCGGTGTACATCAACGTCGTCTCTACCGAATACTTACGGTCGAGCTCTATGTCGCGATAGTCGCTGATAGTATTTTTTCCGTCCACCGTGCCGCGACGGTTAATCAATCCTCCGCAGAAAGCCATAGCCTCCGCCATCGTGGTCTTGCCACTCTTCGCACCGCCCACGAGGGCAATGTTTCTAATGTCTGATGTCTGATAAATTTTCATTTTTATAATATTTTTACTTATTTTTCCATAATCACATCCTACGCCTTATCTGCTCATTAGCAAACAATTGACGGCCGAAAAGCACTCCTTCCGACCCTTCGTAGGGAAAGGCAAAGATACAAACTTTTTTGATACTAAGCAAAAATCGCAGCAATTTTTTTAGAAAAAACTTTATCCCTGTTCAAAGGTTCTGCACTTATGAAAAAAAACTTGCCCCACAACGCCAACGGGCTGTGGGACAAGTTCAATCGTTTCCCTCTCGGCTGGAAGCTACTTCACTATCAGCTTCTTTATTATTTTGCCGGCCTGCGTTGTCGCCTCCACTATGTATACCCCTTGGGGCCATCTGCCGGTGTCGAGTGATGGCACATCGCCTTTGTGCTCATACACTGTGCAGCCTCTCATATCGCGCACCCTCACCGCCTCCAGCGGCAGTCTGCATTCTATCCTCACCGCTCCGTCGGTCGGGTTGGGGAAGAGTTTCAGTTCGAGGGTTCCGTCAGCCTGCACCACCTTCTCCGTCCCGCCGCCTATGGTGTCCTGCCCGCCGCCGGGGGTGTCTCCCGGATTGCCCCCTCCGCCGACAGTGTCTTTATGAACCGCCATTGTGTCCCATTCGGCCAATGGCTCTTTTATGGGAATATAAAGGGTCCATTGATTGCTCCCGGTAAAGGGTTGGAAATATATGGTTGGAGGATTCTCAATAGATGCATAGACGGTATATGAGACCGAGTCATCGAGAGCATTAACAAACTGATTATAAATAGTGCATCCGCTGCCGCGCAACCATCCTACTATAAATATCGTATCGGGTATTGCCAAGGGCTCGTCAAAATATAGTTCATACATCGGGACGATGAACTCTTGGTCGTAGGTCAATTGGTCATAGGGTAACATACTGTAAAGCCATAATATGGTATCAAGATAATAAAGATCTTTTTCTCGGTTGACCACCCACATCCTTAGCCATCTTTTGCGGGCATCGGGAGTCCATTTCAGGGAATCCAGTATCCTCCAGCAGTTGCAATCCCGGTCTATGTATTGTACATATATCATCAAGGAGTCGTCCTCGTCGCAGTTCTCGTATCTGGCCAGATTTACGCTTATGCCGTGTATGGTGTCTGCCGGTCTGACATACATATAGGGTGACATATGGCCGTATACCGAAGAGGCACCCGCAACGTTTTGGTCATAGAGAATACGGTTTCTGTGCCATTGGGAACTGTCCTCATTCCCAAGGTCTCCCGCATCAAACCGGCCAAACCAAGGTGGAGTCCCGATGTTGTTGAAAGCATAACGGGGATACTGGAAAATGGTTACGGTGTCGTGAACCTGGTGAATGGTATCTTGTGCTAAAGTTGGAGTAGCAAGACATAAAATTGCCAATGTAACGAATATGATCTTTTTCATAGTCTTTATGTTTTTATTTTATTATTCGGCTTCTTCCTTCTCTTCGGAGTTGTCAATGAACGGTGAGAACGGCTGGTCGTTGCAGATATTATCGTTATATAAAAGAAAACCTCCCGCAGGGGGCTCGCAAGCCACGTTGCGTTGTTTTATTTTTGCACGTGTAGTGGCTCCTTCTGGAATGGTAATATTGATACTTGTACTTTCCATCGTTAAAGATTGGGTTATGTCGCAGACTTCGGTTCTCCAGATAGTAAGGTATCCACCCTGGTTACCGCTAATGCAGAATCCAGAATTTGGCCTATAGTCTACCGACTGTAGTTCCATTGGCGATAATGTATTAGTGTTATTGTTGAGTGGACTGTATGCTCTCGACAGTGCAATGGTGGGGAAGTTGGCGCAATTGAATTCTGCCACTATCCCGGTACTGTCGTTGTTATGGAGTACTGCCAGTTTATGGGAAGAAGCGGAGTAAGCCATGTCTTTTACGGCAGGTGCAGTTCCTGCCGATATGTCATAGCGGTTAGCGACTTGCAGGATGCCGTTGTTTACGCTGAAAGGTACTATGGAGTATATGCCCGCCAAGTCTGACTTATACAAAAGGACATAGTTGTTGTTGTCAATTTTCTTCAGACGAGTGTGGCCTATGACGTTCAGGTCGTGACTGTAGGCATAGTTGTCAAACAAGTTGTCGCCAAGCGAGAATCCGGACTTGTTCAATACACGATGGTAGAGTCCTTCTACCAGAGTGTCGTTAAATCCTTTTCGCGAGACAGTCACCACATAGTCGTCAAGAACCTCAACGTCGTCAATATTTTCCACAAGGCTGTATGCATAATTTATCGAGTCGGTCTCACTAACGACGTCCAAAAGACATCCCGGATGAGTGGTGCCAAAGTTATAACAGTCTCCGACAAGTAGTATGTGTCTGACTCCTGCATCGTGGAAGACCTTGATACGTTTCAGGTTCTTGAAATAGGCCGTAACAATTGTATCGTAATGACCCGGGCGGTGGGCTGCTATATAATTTTGTATCAAGTGCATATGAAACTTCCATCGTGTTGGATTAGATCCTGTCGTTTTTGCCCAGCCATAAAAGCCTTTGCCTCCATTATAGTCCCCCGTTACATATATGGTGTCGCCGCTATATGTAAAATCAGTTATGTGAAACTTTTTTATTGTGCGGCGTTTCTCGAACACAGTATTATTATCCAGTATATCGGCAAACACAAAATTTCCGATGCTGTCGTTTTTCTGTGTGTAAACAACGTTGCCGTTCCCGCTGTTTCGGGAGACAGAAAAAGTGCTGTTTTCCAATTCGTAAATCTGTGCCGAGGCGAAAAATGCCATCAGGACAAGTGCCAATGTTAATGTAAGCTTCTTCATAATTGATTGATTTATAATTTATAATCTGTGTTTATCGAAGATTTGTATCGGTTAAACGACACTGCAAAGATACGAAAAGTTTTCGTATCTGCCAAATAAAATGCCGAATATTTTTTTATTTCCCTTTGGGCATGACGGCGGCGCGGCCCTGGTGGAAGTCGGAGGCGTTGAGGAACTGCGGCTCTACGACCGTCTTGCCAGTCTTGTCGATGTAGCCATGGAGGCCGTTGGTGTAGATGCGTGCCAAGCCTTCGTGGAAGTCGCCCACCTCCTCGAATTGGGGCTTGATGACGAAGGTCCCCTCCTTGTCGATGAATCCCCAGAGCCTTCCCTGCTGCACCGCGGCGAGGCCCTCGTGGAAGTCGGAGGCGTCGTCATACTGCGGCAGCACGCTGTAGGTCCCTTCCTTGTTCACGAAGCCCCACACGTCGCCCCACCGCACCCGTGCCAGCCCTTCGGAAAATCCCATCGCCACGGCAAACTGGTTCTCGATGACCATCTTGCCGCCCAGGTCTATAAATCCCCAGAGGTCGTTCAGCTCCACCGCGGCGAGTCCCTCGCTGAAGCTATTGGCACTCTGGTATTGCGGCTTTATCCTCATGACGTTTGCCGGGGTGATGAACCCCCAGAGACCGTCTATCGACACGGGGGCGAGCCCTTCGCTGAAAGGCAGTGCGAAGTCGTACTTCGGGGTAATGAACTGCTGTCCGAGGTTGTTGATGTAGCCGCACAGCTCGTCGTCCTGCACCAGCGCTATGTCGTCGCGGAAGGCGGAGACCATGGTGTAGGCCGGGTTGATGAGGTATTTGCCCTCCTTGTCGATAAACCCGCAGAACGCGTCCTCGCCGTCTATGATGCTCACGGCGGCGAAACCGCCCGAAAAGATGTTGGCTTCGTAAAAGCGGGGCTTGATGACTATCTTGCCGCTCATGTTGATGTAACCCCATTCCGTGCCCACCTGCACCGGCGCGAGGCCCTCATGGAATTCGGCGGCATACTCGAAAGCGGGCTTGATGACCATCTTGCCCTTCGTGTCGATATAGCCCCATCGCTCCTGTGCGCTAACGGGCTGGATATTAAGACTTACGATTGCCATAAGGGCAATAATGACAGATACGGCGGATTTTCTCATCTTCATAGTTATTTAAGGAAATAACGCCAAAAACGAGAATTTATTGCCTAACGAGAAAATAATACACAAACACCCCCCATCGCCCCCCTATAATTTCTATAAGTCCTATAAGTCTTATTTGTCTTATTAGCCCCATAAAAAAATCCCCAACTCCCACCAAAACCACCCCACTTTCACCCCCAAAACCACCCCAAAATCATCCATAGACTTCACATAGACTTGATACCTATATAACACCTATCAATCAGCAACTTACCAAAAGCCGGAAAAATAAAATCCCCCGAAAACTTTGCCAATTAAAAACAAATTCGTACCTTTGCCCCCGAAACAACAAACAACATATCCACTTATCCACATTAAACATATCCACTTATCCACATTAAACATATCAACACCCAACCCCCATGGCTCTCAACACATCCCTCATCCACTTCTCCGGCGCCCTCGGCCCCGTCATCGGCTACACCGTCCGCGGCCACCGCTACCTCCGCTCCATGCCCGCCCACGTCCGCAACCCCCGCACCCCAGCCCAGCAGGCCCACCGTTCCCACTTCTCCCTCGTCTCCACCTTCATCCACACCCTCGGCCCCATCTACAAGCTCGGCTACCGCTACCACAACCCCGACCTCTCCCCCCGTGCCAACCTCTTCCACCACATCTACTACGACGCAGTAAACCCAGAAACACTAACCCTCGACCCCACCAAAGTCCTCATCTCCCGCGGCACCCTCCCAACCTTCCAACCCACAGCCGTAACCCACACATCCTCAACTATTTCCCTACGCTGGCACCTCACCCAAGGCACCCCCCAAGACCAGCTCAACCTCCTCCTCTACAACGTCACCCAAGCCCAGTCACGCCCCTACTACAACGCCGCCACACGCTCCCACTCCCGCCTCACCATCCCCCTCCCCGCCACCTGGGACCCCACAGACCACATCATCCTCTACGCCTTCTGGCACAACCCCAACACCCACGCCAACTCCGACTCCACCATACCCCTCCAACTAAATTCCCCCGATACAGAAAACTCATACAATCAATCCCTTACCCACCTCTCCCAAACCCTCACCCACTCCCACCGCCACCCCATAACTCCCCGCCTACTCCAAAAACTCAAGAAAACAACACAAACCCACACCTCCTCACCTCCCAAAGACTCATAAACCGTTTTTCATCCCCACGTCATTTGGCCAAACTCTACCGGTGGCAGATGCCGTTATCGGCTGCCGCAAGCTTGTATAATGCCGTAAACTATAGACTTGGATGGCTATATTTCAATCTCTGGACCGAGAAAATGGGGTTTGGGTCGGAAAATAAGAGTGAAGAACATCTTGGTGCGGGCAAGGCATTCCCGGAGGGTGAGTTTTAGCTTGGATGCCTGATTGACGTTGTCGGAGGCGTTGAAGGCCACGGCGTCGATGCCGATGTGTGAGGCTATGTAGAGTGCGCGTTGGTTGTGCCACGACTGGGAGATGATGGTAAGCCGCCTTTGTCCGAAGACTTTCTGGGCGCGGACTAAAGATTCGTAAGTGGAGAATCCGGCGTAGTCGAGAACTATGGCAGAATCGGGAATACCGGATTCGAGGAGGGCTTGCCTCATATCTTCGGGTTCGTTGTATGTCTTTCGTGAGTTGTCTCCGCTTATCAGTATCTTGGAAATCTTGTGGGTTTTGTACAATGCCGCCGTGGCGTCTATGCGGTAATAGAAGTAGGGGTTCTGGTAGCCTTGGCGGGTGGTAGGGGAGGTGCCGAGGAGGAGGCCCACACGGGAATAGGGGATTTCCGAAGGCTCGTCATAGAGTCGCGAGGTGGTACTCCGTGTGACGGATATGTTGGCGTAGATGGTTATGAGGAGAAAAACCAGCACAAGGAGGGAAACCGTAATGATGGCTGCCTTCGTGATAGGGGATTTCCGACGCATATATAATATAAGGTGTGGTTAGGGGGTGGGGAGGGATTGCTTGAGGTGGCGGATGCGGGCGGCGGACTGGTGGATGCGGTCTTCGGGGATGGCGCCTTCTTTGACCAGGCGGAAGATGATGTCGATGGCTTGGGGTGCGATGTCGGGGTTGTAGTCCGAACCGTTGTTGGAGAGGCAGAGGAGGTCGGCGCCGGCGAGGATGGCGAGGCGGAGGGCTTCCTCGAAGCCGTATTGTGAGACGATGGCGCCCATGGCGAGGTCGTCGGTGATGACGACGCCGGAGAAGTAGAGTGAGTCGCGGAGGAGGGAGGTGGTGACGACGGAGGAGAGGGAGGCGGGATAGAGCGTGTCGAGGCGGTCGTTGCGTACGTGGGCTGTCATGACCATGGGGACTTTGCCTTCGGCGATGAGGGTGCGGTAGGGTATGAGCTCGGTGGGGAGCCAGGAGGAGGAGACGTCCACGAGGCCGAGGTGTGTGTCGCCGTCGGCGGAGCCGTGGCCGGGGAAGTGCTTGAGGCAGGAGATGACGCCGGACTTCTGCTGCTCGTCGAGCCAGATGCGTGCTGAGGCGGAGACATGGTCGGGGTCGGCGGAGAAACTGCGGCCGAGCTTGCCGATGACGGGGCATTCGGGGTTGACATCGACATCGACGCAGGGTGCGAAGTTGAGGTTGATGCCGAGCTTATGGAGAGTGCGGGCTGTGCGACGGGCGTAGAAACGTACCGAGTCGGGGCCTGCGGCCGCCGAGGCTTTGGCCGACTGGAAGAAGGGGAATCCGTAGGACTGGCGGAGGCGGTTGACGACGCCACCCTCCTGGTCGATGCCGATGAGGAGAGGTAGGGTGTCGTTGTTGGCCTGCTGGAGTTGGCGGCAGAGGTGCTTCACCTGATTAGGGGAGGCGATGTTGCGTTTGCGTTGCTTGGATGGGGCGTCGTACTCGAAGAGTATCACTCCGCCGACATGGAGGTCGGAGATGTCGCGGCGGATGTGGCTGGTGTCGGCGAGGGTCTGTCCGCGGAATCCGACGATGAGCATCTGGGCGATGTCGTTTTTCAGACGAATAGAGTCGGCGTCTTCCTTGGGGGCGCAGGAGGTGAGGCACATAAGGGTGCAAAAGGAAAGGAGAAGGGTCTTCATAGGATGTTAATGGCTTTCGTTGAACGGGATGCGGTGGAGGATGGAGCGGGCGAGGGTGATCTCGTCGGCATATTCGAGGTTGTCGCCGATGGCGATGCCGCGGGCTATGGCCGAGACTTTCACGCCGAGGGGCTCGAGCTGGCGGTTGATGTAGAAGGCTGTGGTGTCGCCTTCCATCGTTGTAGGGAGGGCGAGGATGACTTCGGAGACCGGGGTGTCGGAAGGGGTGGCCACGCGGTCGATGAGCGACTGGATGTTGAGGTCGCGGATGCCGATGCCGTCGATGGGGGAGATCACGCCGCCGAGGACGTGGTAAAGGCCCGAATACTGCTGGGTGTTCTCGATGGCGAGGACGTCCTGGAGGTTCTCGACGACGCACACGAGGGAGTGGTTGCGCTTGGGGTTGGAGCAGATGGGGCAGATCTCCGAGTCGCTGACATTGTGGCAGAGGCGGCAGTAGTGGAGGTCGGACTTGAGGGCGGTGACGGAGGAGGCGAACTCGGCGATTTCGGAGTCGGAGAGCCTCATCAGGTGGAGGGCGAAACGGAGGGCCGCCCGCCGGCCCACGCCCGGCAGGGAGGAGAGCTGGTCAACGGCGTGCTGGAGTATGGAGGAGGGGAGATTCATTGGCTACCCCCTTTCGCGAGAGTTTCGCGCAGTGTGTTGATGCGGGAACGCAGTGATGAGATCTGGCCTTCGAGGAAGTCGGAACTGTACTTGGCATCGCAGAAGCCGTTGCCGCGAGCCACATAGGCAGGGTCGTCGTCGAACTGGTCGGCGAGGAGCTCCTCGTAGTCGGCGAGGCGCTTTTCGAGGAGTGCGAGCTCCTCTCGGAGTGTGTCATAGTTGTCAGACATCGTTGTCAGTATGGTAATAAATAACAGATTATAGCATTTATAACGGAAGAATGGGCTATTTATTGCACTGAAGGGGAAGAAAATTTGACAGAGTGTTCTGCCAAAATACTGACATTGTTCTGCCAATTTTGTCAGTACTCTGTCAAAATGGGGTGGTTGGCACTGAAATTGCAGAGACAATAAATGTGGCGTGGTGCCACAAGAAAAGCAAATAATAACAAAAAAAAGATACAATTATGGGAAAAATCATTGGAATCGATTTAGGAACAACAAACAGCTGTGTAGCAGTGATGGAAGGCAGTGAGCCCAAGGTGATACAGAACAGCGAAGGCAACAGGACAACCCCGTCGGTGGTCGGCTTCGTGGAAGGCGGCGACAGGAAGGTGGGCGAGCCCGCCAAGCGTCAGGCAATCACCAACCCCCACAACACAGTGTATTCAATCAAGAGGTTCATGGGCGAGACCTATGACCGCGTGCAGAAAGAGATCGCCGCGATGCCGTACAAGGTGGTGAAAGGCGACAACAACACTCCGCGTGTGGACATCAACGGACGTCTCTACACGCCGCAGGAGATCAGCGCCATAGTGCTTCAGAAAATGAAGAAGACGGCCGAGGACTTCCTGGGAACTGAGGTTACGGAGGCAGTCATAACGGTGCCTGCCTACTTCAACGACAGTCAGCGTCAGGCCACCAAAGAGGCCGGCGAGATTGCAGGACTGAAGGTGCGCCGTATCGTCAACGAGCCTACGGCAGCCGCTTTGGCCTACGGCCTTGACAAAAAGAACAAGGACATGAACGTGGCAGTGTTCGACCTGGGCGGCGGCACGTTCGATATCTCGATTCTGAGCTTGGGCGACGGTGTGTTCGAGGTGAAGAGCACCAACGGTAACACCCACCTGGGCGGCGACGACTTCGACCAGAAGATTATCAACTGGCTTGCCGACGAGTTCATGGCCGACAAGCACATGGACCTGCGTAAAGACCCGATGGCCATGCAGCGCCTGAAAGAGGCCGCCGAGAAGGCTAAATGCGAGCTTTCGAGCAGCCAGCAGACCGAGATCAACCTGCCTTATATCACCGTGGCCGACGGAGTGCCGCAGCACTTGGTGAAGACACTCACCCGTGCCAAGTTCGAGCAGCTGTGCGACGACCTCATCCAGGCTACTCTCGAACCCTGCCGTCAGGCTATGAAGGATGCAGGTCTGAGCAACAACGACATCGACGAGGTGATACTCGTGGGCGGCTCCACCCGTATCCCAGCCATTCAGTCCATCGTGGAGAAGTTCTTCGGCAAGACCCCCAACAAGGGTGTGAACCCCGACGAGGTGGTGGCTATTGGTGCTGCCATACAGGGCGGTGTGCTGACTGGCGAGGTGAAGGACGTGCTGTTGCTTGACGTGACGCCGCTGTCGCTGGGCATCGAGACCCTCGGCGGTGTGATGACCAAGCTCATCGACGCCAACACCACCATCCCTACGAAGAAGAGCCAGGTGTTCAGCACGGCAGCCGACAACCAGCCCGAAGTGGAGATCCACGTGCTACAGGGCGAACGTCCGATGGCAGCCGACAACAAGACGATAGGCCGCTTCAACTTGGCTGGCATACCGCCCGCACCGCGCGGAGTGCCGCAGATCTAGGTGACCTTCGACATCGACGCCAACGGCATACTGAACGTCAGCGCCATCGACAAAGCCACGGGCAAGAGCCAGAACATAAGGATTGAGGCTTCTTCCGGACTTTCGGACGACGAGATCAAGCGTATGAAGGCCGAAGCCGAAGCCCACGCCGCCGACGACAAGAAGGCGAAAGAGGAGATCGAGAAGATCAACGCCGCCGACGGGATGATATTCCAGAGCGAGAAGAACCTCAAAGAGTACGGCGACAAGATCCCCGGCGACAAGAAGTCGAACATCGAGAGCGCGCTGAATGAGCTGAAGGCGGCCCACAGCGCCAGAAACGTGAGCCAGATAGATTCCGCGATGGAGAAGCTGAACGCCGCATGGCAAGCCGCCAGCGAGGACATGTACAAAGCTCAGCAGCAGGCCGGCGGCGCCAATCCAGGTGCAGGATTCGACCCGAATAACAGGGGCGGAGCCGGCTGCGACAACGGCAACTGCGGAGGCGACTGCAACAACAAAGGCAACGGCGGCGACAACGTAACCGACGTCGACTACGAGGAGGTCCGGTAATTATTAAACATATTAAGGAGCGAGGTGCAAGCAAAATGCCTGCACCTCGCTTTTCTAAATAAGTAGGTTATGAACGAGAATGAGATTGAGCATTACAACAAAAAGATGGCACAGCACTTCCCCCAAACGCTTGGCGCAGCGGCTTGGTGGTGGAATATAATCACAAAAGTAAAGCCATCTGCGGTTATCCATGAAGAAGAGTTGCATAGTGCTGTAGAATATGCCAAGAATTGTTACAAAAAATGTTTTGAGCTGGATGAGAATTTGTCTAAAAAGACAAAGGAAAGTTATAAAACGGCTTGTGATTGCGATTTGTCAATAATAGAGCAATTTATAATTAAACATGAATTAGAAGAAATTGCCCCACATTTATTTCGACATAAAGGTGTTTTTCACGCCCCATTTTCTATTCCCGATTGGGTTAAACACTTAATGAAGCACAGCTATGAAAGGAATGTACAACAATAAGAAAAATGTAATCTTTATAGAAGACACCATGGAGAGCCTTGATTGCATAGAAGGACACGAATTCATCGTCCCTATATTCACCAAACCTGAAAAATCATTCCATTGCGGATGTGGGGTGATTGTGGACGGTTTGCTTATTACAGCAGGGCATGTGGCAAAGGACCAAGAATCAAAAACACCATTACATTCACTATACGTTCTATTTCATGATAAATTCATTTCATTACTTGACGAAAACATCATTTATGACGGACGTAACAACGATGATAGGAATGGTATTCATGACGATTTGATTGTATATAGCTGTGGCATAGCAAATAGTCCGTTTGTCCTGAACGGTGAGCCGATTTCTGAAGGGTTAGGATTATATACGTGGCCTATAGATTATGACGATGATACAGGCAAAATGCTATGTCATGGAAATGGGTGTACTGTAACATCACTTCATGCGTCACCATTTAACTGCAAAAATGGAGTTTGGTCGAATTGTTTTATAGTAAATAACCCTGGAATATACCAGCATGGAAATAGCGGAAGCGCATTGTATCGCAAAAACGAGGTCTATGGAATATTACTGGGAGGCGGAAATGACACTCGTATGTACAAAGCAATGGATGCTAATTATATCAAACAAAAAATCAATTCCTGTTTATAGTAGCACGTGTTATACCGCATTTAGTCTCTTATTTTTATTCGCTGGTCACTATAATACCTTTCGCCGGAATTGATATAAATGTATTTGGTACTTTTGCTTAATGCAGGATAAGTTTCGACAATTTCTACTATACTATTAGTATTCAATATGGTCCTCTCTGGATATATTTCAATGGAACTATTTTCTAAATAATATTTTTCCTTTGTTATGGCATCCTCAATAAACTCTTCTCGATAGCTACGAATCCAAGTATTATAACTTTTGGGAATTACTTTTTTGTATAGTTTTGTATATCCGTCAGCGACTTCTATTTTAGTCAATCTAAAAGTATGTGCTGATGTCTCTATTTGGATATTTTGTTTTTCCACATCTACAATCACAGGAGATGTGGACGAATATGAATTTTGACCCTTACGAGTTTTTTGTTCATGATTGTTTCGTCTTTCAATTGCGCTTGAACATTTTATAAGATAAACATACCTTTTCAGTTTCTTGACCTGACCGCTTAATGGCAAGGTCGAGACTGTGTTGTTTGTGGGGAAGATATTGGTAAGGGACGATGATTCTGCGAGATTCTTAAGATATGATGTTTTAATAGCATATCCAACATTTTCTGTTCCTTTATGATGAGCACAGATAACGCCAACGACATTCCCTTTACTGTCGAACAATGGCCCTCCACTATTGCCCGGCTGTAGCGGTGCTGTTATTTGATACAAAGCCGCATCGCCTTGGAAGCCTGTTCGAGAACTTATTATTCCGTTGGTAAGTTTAATCTCATCTCCCATAGTTTGAGTTAACGGGTAGCCAAGCACGAAAATATCATCGCCAACCTCTGCCATCCTTATGTTAATAGCATAGGGTAAAATGCCAAATCCTTTAAATCTATGGTCGCTGATCTTTACTATTGCCAAATCATTCACTTTGTCTGTAGCGACGACAGATGCCGTGTATGAAACATTATAATCTCCATTAATACCGCTTATATTTATGGATTTGGCATCTTCTACTACATGATAGTTGGTGACAACATATCCGTTTTTTAATGCAAACCCAGATCCCGACCATTCCTGTGTTTCTTCTCCCAATGCTTCGTTTGTAGATGAAGTTGGGTACATTTTTAGGTAAAAAGTTTTATGACTATTAATAATAGTAGTCATACTTGAACCGTCAAAGAACACATAGCAATCTGAAGAAGTGGTCTTGTCCATGTCATACCAGTCTGCCTTAAAAACACCTGCGGTTGCACTGGCACGAAGATCCGCTTGTACATCACCAGTATACCACCACGATATCCCCGGCTTACAACCAAGATAAAGTAATTGATATTCATTACCTGATTTCACACAGCCAATACGATATCCTAAGTTATTTGTTGCCTCATATATTCCGCAAATGCCATCATTATTGGCATCTGCAAAATTCTTTATAGAAGATTCTGTCCATGAGGTACCACCTATTCGTGGATTGGTGATAGTGTAACCACTAAAACTATAACCATGACAAGACGAGCCATTATCAACCAAAGCAAATGATGTTAATCCAGGTGGAATCGCATCAAAAACTAAAGTGTATCTGCGAGTTTCACCTTTGTTCACATCGCTCCATCCCCAACCGTTATTTGTATATGAAAGCCAAGCACAACTTAAATCTTTAAGGCTTCCGTCACTCTCCAACTCACCATAACATTTGTTTGAACGCCAATCTCCGGATGTTATATAGCAATTGTCGCCATAAAAAATATTCAACCTCGATAGTTTTCTTGTCGCCATTACTTCAATGGTGACATATGTGCGACTTTTTGTTCTGTCTATCTGAACAGAATATAATCGACCTTTTTTACCGCCACTTTCGTCCGTATATGAACCATTCACAGATGTGTATTGGCATAACCCAATATTGGATGTAAGCAGCAGAATACCTAAAATAATTGCTCTTCTTATTTTCATATCTTATTGATTTTTTTACATCGAGCTTTTTCATTGTTCTCAATAAGATATAGAAAAGGCGTAAACCTTTCGTAATTTCACTTATTTGAAGCTGTCGGTGTCTGGTAATACCTTCGAAATAAATAAGTGCAAAGATTCACGCCATGCGCGAACTTCAGCAAACTTATTCTCATTTCGATGTATCGTTTACCAGACTTTACAGCTTCGAGAACAAGAGCGTCCGCTCAAATTATTTAAATCTATATTTAATCTTTATGTCATGTAATTATTTTATTTGAGAATAGTCCCATATTGGCATAGGTAGTATCTTCTTCTGAACAATCATCTTGTATTGGGTAGTATGCTTGGGTATGTTGAAGTTCGAAGATTGAACCCAAAAGAAAGCACTCTTGTTTTTTGTTGTTAATCTATTTATTTGGGGAGCTTTTTGTGGCAACCACGTTTTTATCCATTCCAGTTTCTTTAGCATTTTTTTCGACTTCGCTTGTGATCGCAGAATGAATCTCAATGTAAAAGACTTCTCCGTTGTAACCCAAGGCATAGTCCCATCGACACTCATTCGGATATAGTTCACGGGTGGTTGAATCAATATCTAAACTACCATCTATTTGGGATTGCTCTGGAACTTTGATTTTTGACGCATAGTTTCCGAATGCCGTAAGACCTATGCAATACCCATCTTTTACATCAGGTGTTGCAGCTACAGCATCCTTGAATGTCATGATATGTTTCTTGTTTTTCCCCATAAAATTCACTATTCTGCATATTCGTATACAACATCCGCCGCCCGTGATGAAAATTGAGACAACCCACCCCAACCAGATATTGCACAATTTTCACTTCCGGCATCGAGGGTTGAGATATCCGTGGATTCCACCTTACCATTCGTTATTCTTGAAAAATAGTAGGTCGACATCTTTTTCTCAAACAGACCATCAAACAGGTGCGCTGTGGATTGGGTCTTTTTTATATCGAATAATTTATACAATGCGTCCTCTTTTCTTTGTGCTGAAGATTCCTTTATTGTGTTGAAAGCCCATGCAAAATCAAGCAATGTGGTGGAGTGGGTGGAAATAACAACCTTTAAGCCATTGTGCAACAACTCTAACACTTCCAATAAGATTGCCTTAATCGCTTGTGGATGCAGACCCATTTCAGGTTCTTCTATGACAACATATTTATAGTTATCCTTCTTAAACACAGGAGAAGGCGGTCCTGACAAACAATAAAAAGCAATCAGTAACGGCATGAACTCTTTCTGTCCTGCACTCCATGTCATGAATGGGATACTCATATCATCCACCTTCATTTTAAATTTCTTTTGTCCAGAGTATTCCTCCATCACAATTTTACCGCCATAAAAGATATTGTCATCGAACGTTTTTTTCAAAACACTCTTTAGTCTATTGCTGACAGGGAAGATGGTATTGGGATCTCCCATAGATCCTTGAATATAAGTCCTCAAGGTTTCACTAAAGGCGCGTAAAACATAAGGGGTTGACAAATCAAATTCCATAAAATTCTTTGGGCGTCCATCAGCAATGCTCAGAATTCGTTGTGCTGGAATGTAAAACATCAGCTCCTTTTTGGGGACATTCCGTTTGATAAGAGTGTCCATGGATAATACCTTATCATTAAACAAAATCTCCGTTTCTGGTTTAAATATACTATTCATTCCATCACCAAAAATAACATCAAGAACTTTTTTAGGATTTTTTTTGTCAATAATGTAATTATACTTACGAAGATTGGCCAAAATGTATTCTTTGTCAACTATGTATTTTAACAGTTCCAAGAAAAGGCTCTTTCCGCTGGCCTGAGGACCAACCAGAAGAGTGATGTCACCAAAGTTGACAGACACATGACCTATTGGGCCAAAATTGCTTATGCTAAGATTCTTCATACTAAAATTCTCCATAAATTTCAATTTGCAAAAATACAACTTTTTTTTTTATCTGCAAAATATATTTTGAAATTGATAATTGGACGCAAAGAGACAACCGAGAGATTGCCGAAGGATCATTGGACTAAGTATTTATAATGAGCGCCATGCGTTCCTTTGTGGTGGTTGCTTGGCTTTTTGTTGGTTTTCAATGCATTGTAGTCGTTTCAAAGAAGGCACAAGAACCTACGAAGAAGGGGCGAAGAGTGGTGGTTATTGAAAGCCAGTACCGATTATATAAGAGGAGGTGAAGTAAAGAGCCGGTGGTTCTTTACGATAGCGAAGCGGAGAAATTGCCCTCGCGGGCAATGCGGCCCAAAGGCCGCTCCGCGGATCCGAACACCGCGGAAAACTCTGCCAATAACAACAAAGGGGTGCAATCATATGGTTGCACCCCCTTTGTTTAATTTTGAATTTCGCCTACTCTGGAATCAATTTTCGTTTTCCTTGCTTATTTTCTATTCGAAAGATGTCATAGATGTGTTGCATGTATCTTCTGAGTTCCACTTTACATACTACGTGAATACATTTCTACATCTTTCCTCAGTCTTTCGCATACCTTTTCATAAACAATGTTTCCAAGTTCTGCCTTTCTTTCTGATGATGTTTTGCTTATTTGATTGCAGTTGTCAATGACATGCCTCTTTACGTTTTCGTAAGCATTCCTTTCTACTGCATTTACGAATTCATTGTTGACATTAGCTTTGTCTATAATACTATCATAAAGATAATATGCAGTGAAAAGCATCTTTGTATTTGTGGCCATCGGCATATCCATCGGCAGACCATCATTAAGTATACCAATAAAACTAAGTGGACTTGAGCTCTTGTTTCGACATGATTGCTCCACTTTTCCAATCAGATGTTTTTGGTCTCGGATTAAAAGTATCATCAGTCGAGCTGCTGCTTCATCATGAATGTTTGTTTTGTTAGTTTTTAGAGCTTGCGAAAAACAAATGAAAGCATTTTCTGCTCGAACCTCTTGTATATCTTCATCTGGCTCTTGAAAACCGAGACATACTTGGAATATTTTGCCAATTAGAAGAGGACTATCCAGATTTAAGATTTCAGCTGGATGGTGAACAAAGTAATTGTAAATGTCGCCTCCGTGCTGTTCTAAACTAGTATAGTCTTGTGTCCCAAATGCTGTCCATGCCATAACGGCACTGAAATTAAGTTGATTATTCATTATAATATCCGCCTGATTTATCCTGTTGGCTCTTCAGTTTTAAAAGTTGTCCTCAATATAAAGTATTTCATCGCACATCTTTGCCAAAGTTGCACCCATCGAACTTGTATCGTTTACGAAAACTTGTTCTGATGCAAAGGCATTCTTCATTTCTTTGGCAAAATATTTTACTTGAGGCAAAAACATCATCAAGTACAAAGAGAAATCCGAGTTATTCATAATATCTTCCGGTCTGCCATAGTGATAGTGTATAAATAAATATGCAATGGGGCATTTATAGAGACCATATGCCATTTTTGCTTCTGCTGCCGAGTCTGCACCTTCTTCAAGCATAAGTTGGGCAGCAAGTTTTACTCCGTACGTATCAACTTCCCTGTAAAGTGAAACGTACTCTTCTTTTGTCCATGGAGATTTTCTCCCCATATTAATTCCTTCAGCCATAGATTTGTCATTTTGCCAGTTTTATCCTGTTGGCTCGTCAGTTTTATAATGATTGTAGATTGTATTTATCTAACTTAATGGCTCCACTATTCATGTTTGAAAGTAAATCACTATAAATTCGGATTAGCATTTCATTTGTCTCGTGTCCATTGCGAAACATATCAAACAAATTCTCATGTATCATCGCTTGTAACAAACCATTCACTCTCGATACAACCCCTACCTGAAACATTTTATACTCCAGCAAATCCTCCCCTTCTTCTGCTATACTATCAATCCATCCCCTCTCGTATTCATATTTCTCCCATGTGAAATAGACACCGTGGATTAAGGTTTTAACTATTTCGTAATATTGCATGGCATAGTCAATTTTTCCATCACTTTGCGCCTTCTCCCACATTAATGAGCGATATTTTCTCAACTGTTTCACTGTTTGCAGTAAATCTTCTCTGGAGAATGGCGCATTTTCTCTTAAATGGTTGGAATTATTCATTATCTGTTTTGCCAGTTTTATCCTGTCGGCTCTTCAGTTTTTATTGTTCTTACTTTTGATGCTGCTTGGAGAGCAAGATGTGTTATGTTAGATAAGAAAAAAAGAAAGGCGTGAGACTTTCGTTTTGAATCCTTACTTCATAGTGGGCGACTGGTAATTGCCTTGGACAAATAAGGTAACGAATAATTCCACGCCAATGTGGAACTTTCAGTTTCTTATTCCCGTCCATAAGATTACCAGTCTTTACTATGGAGAACAAGCACTTCAAGCTCTATAGATTATTTATTTTCTGTGTTTTATGTCATAATGGCATTATTCTGTTTCACGCTGCAAAGATACATAATATTATTTATATTGCAAAATATCATTCCAATTCGGCTTCGATTTCTTCGATGGAGGGGAGAGAGGACCGGAGGTTGCTTGGGAGGGCTTGTCCGAGTTCGGATTAAGGAGAACAAGCACTTCAAGCTCTATGATTTCTTTATTCTATATGTCAGTTTTTATGTCATGATTCATTCATTTTTCACGCTGTAATTATAATCTTAAAAGACACCTCTCCATGCATTCCGATAATGTCTTGGGCTCTCTACACATTCGCCGTATTGTACCACTTTTTTCCAAATAATTAAACAATTTATCTTTCATTTCAGAGTTTCCGCGTATCATTTCGGGCATGACTCCTTCTTTGTCACAGAATTGATGTATTTTTTCAGAAATAAAGGAATCTATTACACTCAAATCATGCGGGTCTGTTATTGCTAATCTATCTAACCTGTCAAACCTATCTAATCTATCTAAACGGTAAGTAATGTATTCAAGTTTTTCCTGTAAAAACTCATTCATTGACCCTTCTTTTTTTTCAACATGAGCAACTTCAAAAGATCCAAAGTTCTTCAAAAAAGTTGTATATGTGGGATCTTTCTTTGCTTTCTCATCAGTGGCTTTTATCTTTTTTGCCAATTGGTCTTTAAAATCAAGAATCTTATTGTATCTCAAATCTCGTGGATAAGACAAATGTTCAATTGGAGAAGTATCAAAAGAGTAGTCCGTTTTATCATCAATAACTATAATTGCAGGTTTGTCAAATGCCAAACGCATACCTAACTCAAACATTACATTGGGATTTTTTCCACTAACGTCACATACGACAATGTCATTACTGTAAATATTTTGGATTATTCGATTTTGAATAATACCGATATCATCAGCATCGCTAACAAGATTAGATTCGTAACCCGCAGTACATATTGCTTCTGAAATAATGCTCTTAACTTCAGTTCAATGCTCACTGGGACACCCATCTATCGCTGATATAGGCATAATAATACCACATGCAGGCTTGCTAGCGGCATCTTTAGTTTTATGTTCAGTTTTATTTTCAGATTTCTTCTCCATTATTATATTATTTGAACTTAAATCGTTATGGCAGAGTTGTCTACGTGAATTATTATTTCCATGTCTAATTAATTTTCACTTTGCAAAAATACACATTATTTCTTATATATTGGAATTTTTTGTATATATTTACACCGTCTTCCAATTGTGAAACCAGTGGTTTCATATTTATATCAGGTCGATCGAGTAGTGTAGGCCGCGGTTTTCGCGCCTTGCGCGGGCCATCTTGGTGATGAGGTAGGCGCAGGCTATGAGGTTGCGGAGTTCGGATAGTTCCTCGGTGAGGACCGAGCGGTTGTAGAGGTCTTCGGTCTCGCGGAAGATGAGGTTGAGACGGTCGAAGGCACGCTGGAGGCGCAAGTCGCTGCGTACGATGCCGACGTAGTTGGACATGATCTCTTGCAGCTCTTTCTTGGTCTGGGTTATAAGCACCATCTCCTCGTTGAGTACCATACCTTCGGCGTTCCAGTCGGGTACCGCTTGGCAGTAGCCGATAGAAGGGACTTTTTCGATGGCAGCCATGGCTGCGTTGTGGGCATAGACCACAGCTTCGAGGAGCGAGTTGGAGGCCAGGCGGTTGCCGCCGTGGAGGCCTGTGCACGAGCATTCGCCGGCGGCATAGAGGTTCTTGATGGATGACTCGCCAGCCATGTTCACCTCGATTCCGCCACACTGGTAGTGAGCCGCCGGACGTATGGGTATCATGTCTTTGGTGATGTTGATGCCGCATTCGAGGCATTTGGCATATATGGTGGGGAATCCGTTGATGAGTTCGCGTTTGTCGATATGGCGAGCGTCGAGGTAGAGGTGGTCGACGCCGGCTATCTTCATCTCGTTGTCGATGGCGCGAGCCACTATGTCGCGTGGGGCGAGGGACTGGCGAGGGTCGTATTTGCCCATAAACTCGTTGCCGTTGTAGTCCTTGAGGATGGCGCCGGCTCCGCGGAGGGCTTCGGTGATGAGGAATGCCGGCTTCTCGGAGGGGTTGTAGAGCGATGTGGGGTGGAACTGCACAAACTCCATGTCCTTCAGGACACCGCGTGCACGGTGGACCATGGCCACGCCGTCGCCGGTGGAGATGATGGGAGTGGTGGTGGTGGTATAGACGTTGCCCATGCCGCCGGTGGCGAGGAGGGTGACCTTGGCGAGGTAGGTGTCGATCTCATGGGTGTCGGCGTTGAGGGCATAGGCACCATAGCATTCGATGCCGGGAGTGTGCTTGGTTACCCGTTGTCCGAGGTGGTGCTGGGTGATGAGGTCGATGGCGAACTGGTTTTCCTTGAGTTCGATATTGGGATGGTCGGCGACAGCCTGCAGGAGACCGCGCTCGATTTCGGCACCGGTGTTGTCTTTGTGGTGGAGGATGCGGAATTCGCTGTGCCCTCCTTCGCGGTGGAGGTCGAAGCGTCCGCCACGGTCCTTGTCGAAGTTGACGCCGTATTGCACGAGCTCCTTGATACGTTCGGGAGCTTCGCGGATGGTCATCTCCACCACTTCGCGGTTGCAGATGCCGTCGCCGGCTATGAGGGTGTCCTGGATATGTTTGTCGAAACTGTCGTCGTCGTACATCACGGCGGCAATTCCCCCTTGGGCATATTTGGTGGAGCCTTCGGAGGCGTTGGTCTTGGTGAGGATGCACACCTTGCCGTGGTCGGCGACTTTCAAGGCATAGCTCAAACCCGCTATGCCAGAACCAATGACTAAGAAATCAACATTGTAGCGCATAAAAGACTGTTTGTTTAACTGCCGAAGCGAGAGAGCTCGGTAGCGATGCGGGCCACGGGAAGCCCGACAACATTATAGTAATCTCCCTCGATGCGGTCGATGGAGACGATTCCGAAAGGATCCTGTATCCCATATCCGCCGGCTTTGTCCATAGGTGCTCCGGTGGAGATATAGGAATCGATTTCTTTCGCAGTAAGGCTGCGGAAATGGACCCTTGTGAGTTCTGCAAATTCGGTACGTAAGACAGAGCCCCCCTGGCACTTTGCCAGGCATACGCCGGTATAGACCTCGTGCCAGCGGCCGGAGAGGGTATGCAACATCATGCGGGCCTCTTCGGCGTCGGCCGGTTTGCCCATGATGCGGTTGTCATAGACCACGATGGTGTCGGCGGTGAGCAGTACGGCGTCGGGAGTGAGAAATCGTTCGGCGGCAAGGGATTTGGAGAGGGCTATGCTTTGAACTACCTCGACGGCTGCAAGACCGTCAGGGACTGTCTCTTCGGCATCCACATCGACCGCTTGTACGTCATAGCCCAAGGCACTAATCAGAGTGCGGCGACGGGGCGATTTGCTTGCCAGCAGTATGTTCATGACAGGAGAGGCGTGAAGCCAAGATGGCTTTAGAACTTGTTGGAAGAACGTTTTGTGGGTAGTTTGTCTTCGCGGCTTACCATCTTGCCGTCTTCGAAAGTGCCGACATAGACTTCGACACCGCGGTCATACCAACGCCATTTGCCGACTTTCTGTCCGTTGGAGAAGGAACCGGTCTCTTCCAGTCCTCCGGCTTGGCTGTAGCGTTCATATTTTCCCTCGCGGACATCCATGCGGTAGCTCTCCACACTTTCGGGTTTCCCGTTGGTGAAATAGCGAGTCTCGGTGCCGTTCTTCTTGTCGTCGGTATAGTCGATAGTGTAACGTTTTTGGCCGTCTTCGTAGTATCCAACCCATTGGCCGTTCTTTTTGCCTTGGCGGAAAGTGCCGGTGTAGTCAACCTTGCCGCTCTCGTACCATGCGGTCCACTGACCCTCTTCGAGGTCGTTGGAATATTTGCCCTCGTGGAGTTTCTTGCCGCTTTCGTACCAAGTGGTCCAAGTTCCGCGGCGCATACCGTTGGAGTAGTCGCCGCTGCGCCATTTCTGGCCAGTCTCGTAGTAGTAGGTCCAGGTGCCGGTCTCTTTGCCGTTGTCGTAGTCGCCTTCGATGCCGAGACGGCCGTTGGTGCGCCAATAGAAGAGCCAGTGACCGTTTTGTTCACCGTCTTTGAGGGGTCCTTCCATATCTTTCTTGCCACGGGAGGTCCACCAGGTGGCAGGTCCGTCGAGCTCGTTGTTGCGATAGGTGCCTTGGAACTTGAGTTGTCCGTTCTCGTGCCATTCTTTGGTCTCGCCCTCACGGCTACCGTTCACAAACGTTATGACTTCGTGTTTCTTGCCGTTTTCATACCAAGAGGTGTAGGTGCCGTGCTTTTGTCCTTTCACGATGGCGATTTCGCTTTTCAGTTTTCCGTTGCGGAACCAGGTGCGGGTGGTGCCGTTGTCATAGCATTCCTCGGCACATTTTTTGCCGTCGTCATAGAAGATGCGCCAGAGGCCAGTCTTTTCGCCGTCTTCGTTGTAGGTGCCTCTCTGATAAACTTTTCCGTTGGGGTGCCACCAAGTCCAGTCTCCCACGCGGTTGCTGTCGGAGTCCATAAGTCCTTCGACGGAGGCGTGCTGGCGTGCCGAGTCGTAGAATTTCTGATAGCGGAATGTCTGAGCCGAGGCAGTAAGGGCCAACGAGCACAGCAGAAAGGCGAAGATGTATTTTTTCATATATGTAATGTATTTCTGTTTTGGTTATTCGCTGTAAACTATTTCAATGCGAGGACGTTCGGCTTGGGCGTTGCCGTTGATACGGCAGCTGTATGCCGATGAGCGTCGGCTTTCGATGGTAAGGAGTGTGCCATAATCGTGCCTGTCGCGGAGGAGGTTTTGCAGATGGCGGGTGAGGAGCAACCTGTAAAATTTGCGGCCGGCATCATAGTATCCGTCAAATCCAGAGTAGCGGATGGGGTCAGATGCGTCAAGTACCAAACTGTGGAATCCAGTGGACGAGATGTGGAAAGCCTGCAGACGGGAAGCCATCTTGGAGGTGTCGGGGTCGGTGACGGGGAGTTTCAACTCGGCATAGTGTATGACAGCAGTGGGATGTTTTGAGCAGAAGTTGGAGAACCAGGCCGTGTCGAGGTAGAATTTCACGCGTGTGCCGCCCATCGGCTGAAGGTAGAGGTAGTCGCTGTAGTCTAAGGAATCGGCGGTCTGTATAGTAGGAATGGCGCTTGTGGAATAGTCGTGGGAGAAAGAACTGTAGTGTGTGGTGCCGTAACCGATGAGGAAGTCGTAAGCCACGGTATCGGTGCTGTCGGCACATTTGACAGTGAGCTTGGTGTCTACCGCATCAAGGTTTACGGCCAGCATGACCGGGTCGTAGTCGCTCTCGTTAATTTCAATGCAGATGCCTTTCATGTTTGCGACAAACTCTTCGTTTGTGGCACTTGTGCGGAGGAATCCGTATATGTTGCTGCGGAGGGGAATGGTCATCGAGCGTGAGTCGGCAGGGAACATAATGGTAGTGTCCACGAAGCAGTTGGAGGTGTTGATGGGCGTTGTGTTGGAAGCGTAGTAGATGGTGGAGTCGTTGAGGGCCTCTGCCAGTTGATGAACTTTGATGTGCAGGTTGTAAGCGTATGGCCGGCGGCCGTTGGGCCGTGGACGGATATAGGTGAAGACATCGTCGAGTTTGAGAGACAGGGAGGCCGATATCACTTCGGCAGAACTATTGACGTTGATGCCGCCAGCAGAGGGCAAAGCCACCTGGGTGTAGAATTTGGCGCATGTCGTTCCGCAATAGGGGTCTTCGGTACGTCCGAGGAGGCCTATGCGGTAGCCTGAGGTTGCAAGGGAGTCGTCGAAGAATATGTAGGGAGTGAGATATACGGTGTCGCATATGCCGTCGTAGAGGGTGGATGGGTCTTCGAGACCGAGACCTACGTCAGACTCTTTTTCGTTGCAGGATGATATAGTCAGTGTAGTCACTATCAGGGATAAGACAACAAACAGTCTAATGGTTTTCATGATTATAATGCTCAGTTGTTAATGCTGCTGCCGGCAACAAGTTCGTAGAATCTGTTGATCTGGGCGTAGAATTGCTCCTCGTTTTCGTTATATTCCAAGATATTGCGTTTGCATTCCTTGGCGTGTTTTATGAGTTCGGGATTCACGTCGGGCGATCCGATGATAACGCCCTGGGAGTAGGTGATGGCACCTTTCATCAGCCTTAGGTAGTCAAGGTTCTCAAATAGCCGCAGATCTTTGGCGGTGGCTCCGTCGTTCTTCATTTTCTTGGCTATGTCAACATCGAACTTGTCGGGGAAAGAGTCTCCAGTAAGGGTGATGACGCATTTGGAACCTGAGAAGAACGCATTGTCCTTGTTGATACGGCGCATATAGAAAGGGATCATACAGCTGAACCAGCCGGTAAAGTGGATGATGTTCGGCTTCCATGCGAGTTTCCTTACGGCTTCGAGGGCACCGCGGCAGAAGAAAAGCAGACGTTCGTCGGCATCCGACACAAGATGTCCTTTATCGTCAAAGAGGCCTTCTTTTTTTGTGAAGTACTCTTCGTTGTCTATGAAATAGACTTGCATGCGAGCCTGCGGAATAGAGCCGACTTTGATGATAAGCTGGTGGTCGCAGTTATTTACGATAAGGTTCATACCGCACAGGCGTATGACCTCGTGCAGTTGGTTCCGGCGCTCGTTGATAGAGCTGAAGCGAGGCATAAAGACTCGTATTTCACGCCCCTGTTCCTGCACATATTGGGGCAGGTAACGCCCAAATCGTGCGTTGGCACCTTCGCCAGCAAATGGCATAATCTCCTGATTTACAAACAATATTTTCCCTTTTCCCATATTTTTTGTGCTATTATTTCCCAATGCAAAGATACGAAAATTATTTATAATGGAAGTAATTTGGGGCGACTTTTTTTGAAAAAGGGGAAAATAACGGTATAGGGACTATAGCGATCGTATTGAGATGGCGAAGCCTCCACAGGGTGCGGCGTGGAGTTTGAGTTTTGTGCGTGATGTTACCTTTTTATGAGTGATACGATAGGCTTGTGGATTGTATTTGAGGCTGTCTTTGCCTTTAAAGCTGGAATTGTCAGGCAGACCTGATGCGTCGGGTGCGTCGGTGTATATGATGGCTTCGTAGGTTGTTCCCGGTTTCAGGAAATCGAGTGCGATAGAGAAGTCGCGTGCGGTCTCGTCGGTGATGCCGCCGACGTACCACACGTCGTGTGGCGTTGCATTCTGGAGGTCTGAAGCATCGGCTGTTTCGGGCAGGTCATAGATAAATCGGGCTGTGTTTGAGACTATGTTGTTGGGGGCGTCGGGCAGTGTTGAGGTACTCTGTGCGGCTTTGTTGGCTGACAAGAGTTTCGGTTTGCGGGCGGTGACTATATAGGCTCCCGGCTCGGCTGCAATATATATTGAGGTGTCCCAATCTACGGCCACGTCTTTGATAAATTGGAAGGCGTCCATGTAAGGCTCGTAGTGCTCGGGGAAGTCGGCGGCCATCTGCAGTGGTGAGTAGAAGGTGACATAGAGTCCCAGCTGGTTGCAGATGGTATGGTGCATCTTCTGTCCCCAAGAGACGATTTTGCCCATGTCGGGTTCGAAGATGCCGGGAGTGTAGTCCATCGGCCCGCCTTGCAACCGTGTGAAAGGCAGGATGGAGGTGTGTCCTGGATGTATGCGTTCGCGGAACTCGGTACCCATGGCGCTTTCATTGCCAATCATGTTGGGCCATGTACGGCAGAGTCCTGTGGGACGTACTGCCTCGTGGGCGTTGACCATGATGTGGTGCTTGGCGGCCTCCACTATGGCGTAGTGGTAGTGGTTGTTGATGGGCTGGCTGTAGTGCCCTTCGGCGAAAGGTATAATGGTGCCGACGTAGCCGCTCTTCACGGCGTCGTAGCCATATTTATTCATAAGGGTGTAGGCCTTCTCCATCCAGCGCTCGTAGTTCACCGTCGAGGCCGAACTTTCGTGGTGCATGATGAGGCGGATGCCCTTTTCGTGGGCGTACTTGTTCAATGCCGGCAAGTCGAAGTCGGGATAAGGGGTGAGGAAGTCGAAGACGAAGTCTTTCTGCTTGCCGTACCAGTCCTCCCATCCGATGTTCCATCCCTCGATGAGGAGGGCGTCGAAACCGTGCTTGGCGGCGAAGTCGATGTAGCGGCGCACGTTGGTGTTATTGGCTCCGTGGGTGCCGTTGGGTTTGGCATGTTCAAAGTCTGTCTCGCCGAGTCGTACCGACGGGAAGTCGTTGGTGTAAGCCCATGTGCTCTTGCCGCTTATCATCTCCCACCACACGCCCATGTACTTCACGGGATGAATCCAACTTACGTCTTCGAGGGCGCAGGGATCGTTCAAATTCAGTATCAGTCTCGACCGTAGCACATCGGTGGCCTTGTCGCAGACCATCACCGTGCGCCACGGGGTGTGACATGGTGCCTGCATGCGGCCCTTGTAGCCTGCGGCGTCGGGACATAGCCATGCACGGAAGGTTAGTGTCTTGGGGTCAAGGTTCAGGTGCATCGTAGGATAATCCAGCGTGGAAGCCTCGTGGATGTTGATATATAGGCCGTCATCGGTTTTCATCTGCAGTGCGGTCTGTACACCGGTGCGCGAAAAGTCGGTCCACGGCCAGCCACCATGCTCGTGCCCTTTCTCGTAAAGACTGTCGATCTGCGACAGTCGGCTCTCGGTATAGTTGTATTCCTGCGTGTCGTAGTCGCCGGGAATCCACCAAGCGGTGTGGTCGCCGGCCATGACGAATTCGGTCAGCTCCTCCTTGAACCAGAAACAAACCAAGGCATTCTCTATCGGGAACTCGTAGCGGAAACCAAGTCCGTCGTCGTAGAGGCGGAAACGAATCTGCATCACCGTTGGCCTCCTGTATGTTGAACTGTCCATACTGTGAATCGAGCTCACGGGCTGCTCCAGCGTCACCAGCAGTTCGTTGTAGTGGTTGCGGATATTGGCCTCTTCGCCCCACACGGGCTGCCACGTCTCGTCGAAGGTGCTACGTTTCGAGTCTTTCAGCACGAAGGCGTGAGCCAAATCGTCTCTCCATTCAAGGGTGAATCCCATCTTCGAGGGTAGTACAACCGCCTTGCCGTCGCGCGTGAGCGCATATTGCGGAACACCATCAACTACTGAAAAACTGAGTTCCATACGGCCGTCGGGACTCAGGAGGGTGATTGCATCGGCTGGCGTTGCAGATGGTGACATTGGGCTGGCGGAAGCGTGTAACGCGAGCACCGATAACAGACAAACGATAAGGAACGAGCGTATTTTCATAGGGTTATGTGTTTTTGATGGATAATTCTTTGGGTGCAAAGTTACAAAAAAAATGTAACATATAAAATATAAGGTGTAAAAAAATCTCCATTATATTATTTTTTTGTACTTTTGTGGCGTGATTTTGTTCTTTTTTAAGCTATGGGACAAGTCGAACCAATGTCAAATATGATACGAATATGATACGAATATGACATGGAGCAAACATGGAGTAAATATGGAGGGGAGTTATACCTGAAAATTGTAAAAGAATGAAAAAAAATCGATGAGCCGTATATGAAACGTAAGGAAGAAATTTATGATTGTGCCGGTTTGGTGGAGCGCGTTCGAGAGGTGGGCTTCCTGCCGTTGCTGGTCAGCGGCATTCCGGGCTATTCTGCCGAGGAGATGGTGGCAGAGGATTGCAGGTATGTGGTGTTCGACGATGGAGGCTGGGATTGGCCGCTGTGGAAGTGGAAAGGGCAGGCCGTTGCCGACGGAGGCTGTGTCTATGGCAAGTTTTTCGGTGGCAAGGCCGGTTTCGTGAGCCGTGAGTGGTGGCCCGATTTCTGCAATTATAGGCGCCGGAAATACGGCACACCCGCTAACGATTCGATTGAGGGTACAATTCTCTCAGTTCTGAGGGAGCAGGGAAGCATGATTACGAAGGAGTTGCGGGCGGAATGTGGCTTTGGAGGGCGTGGCATGCGAAGCAAGTTCGATGGTTATGTTACGCGACTGCAAATGGGTTGCCGTGTGGTGACGGAGGACTTTGTCTATCCTCGCGACAAGCATGGCAAGGAATATGGATGGGGATGGGCGTTGCTGAGTACAGCAGAGGCTTTATATGGCGAAGACTGCCAGAAAGACTGTAGCGGCGAGGAATCCTACAATCGGATTAAGGCTTTCATGAAAAAAGTATTGCCAAAGGCAACCGACAAGGAATTCTCGCGATTGCTCGGATAGTAAAGTCATGGCAATGGTAAAGCCGTACCAAAGCCGAGTCTTGTTCGTGTAAGATCTATTGGCGTTGAGGCATTTGTTGTATAAGGTCGAGGGCCTGCCATACACCGTCGCGTTTGCGTAGTTCGAGAGTACCCTTACTGCGAGAGCGGGGTGTCTTCTTTTTCCATTTCACAGTTGCAGTGGTATCCGAAGAGATTTCTATGTCTGAAATTTTGACTTTGGCAGGCATATCGGCTTCAATAACCTCACGGCCGACCTTCTTTACCATGGCACGGGCTTTGGGTATAAACCGTGCTTTTGTTTCGGATGATGCAAATTTTTCAGCTTGGTCCAGGTCATAGTTGGCAAGGGCCTGTTCGTACTCATAGGCAACGGCTTTGACTATCTTTTTTTCGTTGGTCTTTTGGGCACACGAAGTGAGGGAGATAGCTCCCACAACGATAGTTAGCAATAAGATTTTTTTCATTCCTGTTAATGTTATAGAAACAAAAAGAGACTGCCTTATGCAGTCTCTTTTTGTGTTACGAATAAGCATATAAACTTATCTCTTGATAGCTTTTACTTTGCCATCGCTTGTAGCAGTGGTGTTGCCATCAGCATTGATCTGAACCTGAGTCTTACCGGCTTTCACTTTCACGGTACCATCAGAATTGACAGCAGTTTCGGTGTTAGCGGTTTTAACCTGCAGACCTTCGGATTTATCGGCTTTCACCTTTACCTTGGGCTCTTCTTTTTTAGGAGCGACTTTGGTCTCAGGAGCAACTTCCTCAGCCACAACTTCCTCAACAGCGGGAGTGGTGTCCTCGACTACAACTTCCTCAGCTACGGTGTCGATAGGCTCCTCGGTTTTGTTACCAGAGCAGTTGCAAGCAGCGGTCAAACCCATAACGGCGACTGCGAGAGCGATGTTAAAGATAACTTTCTTCATTGTTACTCAATATTAAAATGTTTAATAATTATTCTTATTTCACGAATTTGCCGTCCTTAGCAAGAGCGCGGTCTGCCCAAGTGGCGTTGTCCATCTTAACTTCCATCTCAACGGAGGTTCCGTTCTTAGCCATGGTCTGGGTAGCAAGAGCGTCAACGGTCTTAGCGTTGAGGTCGAGAGCATTGATTGACTGCTCAGCAGCGGTAGCCTGCCAGAGACCAAAACCTTGTGCGTCAACGTCAGCTTCGTTCTCATAGTATCCAATAACGTAAGCGTGAGCGAGGTTGTAGTTGGTGCCGCCAACAGTAGCTCCAAGAATACCGCCAATGTAAGGAACGTTAGCATCAGCATAGTTCTCGCTACCAGAAACGTAAATAACATCAAGAGACTCAACGTCGGTTACGTCTGCATAGAAATCGGTAGCAGTCCACTTCTCACCATTGAAGGTAACGGTTGTGGCGTTTTTCTCCTTGTTGCAGGAAACAAACATTGTAGCAACGAGAGCTACGGTCAGAATTGCGAAAATCTTTTTCATTTTGTTTTTTAATTTAGGTTAATAACTTTATTTTCTGTATTTAATGTGTGGATTTCTCCTTTTTTTCAAGTTGCAAAGGTACGATTTTTTTTTAGATAGTAAAGAATATGTTATAAATTTTGTATTAAAAATACTTAAAATTTTATCAATGTGCTGATATATAAGTGTTTGTGATTATGGCAAATTTGGTTCAAATTATATATAAGTCTAGGAGTTAGGATTATATGAATTCGTGAATTGTTAAAAAACATTCGTTTTGTCAATTCTTGATGTCTAGAGCGTCGCGTATGCCGTTGCCGAGAAGCATAAAGGCGAGCACTATGAGCATTATGGCAAGACCGGGCAACAAGGCGAGGTAGGCGTTGTCGAGCAGGATGTATCCGTAATTCTCTTTCACCATCGTGCCCCACGACGGGGTTGGGGGCTGCACTCCTATGCCGAGAAACGAGAGTCCCGCCTCGAGCAGTATGGCGGATGCGAAGTTCGATGCGGCAACAACAATCACGCTGCCCATAATGTTGGGCAATATGTGTCGGAAGATGGTTCGTATGGGTCTGTAGCCGAGTGCTCGCGTGGCTTCTACGTATTCTTTTTCTTTTATGGAGAACACCTGTCCGCGCACTACACGTGCTATATCTACCCACATGGTTAGTCCTACGGCGACAAACACCTGCCAGAATCCTTTGCCGAGGGCGAAGGTGATGGCAATGACAAGCAGCACGGTGGGAATCGACCACACCACGTTGATGAACCACATGATAAGGTTGTCCACCCATCCGCCGAAGTAGGCGGCTATCGCTCCGAGGGTTATGCCGATAATCAGGGCTATGGCTATGGCTATGAACCCGACAGACAGGCTCACCCTGCTTCCTATGAGTATTTGGCTCAGGAGGTCTCGACCGTAGGAGTCTGTGCCGAGCAGAAAGTGGCGTGTGTCTGTTTTTACCACTTCAGACTGGTGGTAGTATCTGATGTCTCCGTCGTTGGGCGTGGCTCCAGTGTAGGTCTCCACTCTTAGGCTGTCTCCCGTTTTGGTGTAACTATATATGGGAACTGCGGTATAGGGCAGTTGCTCTCCGAAAAGCATGCGGTGGAAAAAGCCGTGGTGTTTCGTGTTGTTGGTGTTTGTGTCTTTCAGATAGATAAAGTCTGCCTTGGAAAGGGGTTTCATTGTGGCCAGTTCGAGGTATTGCTGATTGCAGTAGGGGGTGTGGTCGGGGGTTATGAGGTATCCGAGCAGTGCCACTATGACAAATAAGCCTATCACAACCAGGCTGATCACGGCAAGGCGGTTTCGGCAGAAACGCTTCCATGCCAGATGGTCAAGCGAGGCGGTGGCGTTGCTTTTCTGGCGGACAAACTGCCTGTAACTTTTCGAGAATATGTCGTGCAGTCGCATACTACATCAGTCCAAGTTCCAGTTTCACTTCGTCGGAGAGGTTGTTGAAATCCCAAGGGGGATCGAAGGTGAGCTCCACGTCAACAGACTTTATTCCCTCTATGCATTCGGTCATCTGCCGTACTTCGTAGAACATGTATTCGGCTTCGGGACAGTCGGGAGCTGTCATTGTCATAAGTATCTTGAGGTTGAATTCATCGTCGATGTCAATCTTGTAGATAAGGCCGAGGTCGTATATGTTTACGGGTATTTCGGGGTCGTAGATGTTTTTCAGGGCGTTGACTACGGCGCCGTGCAGTGTTTCCTTGGTCGGTGTCATAGGCGTGTGTTATTGTTCTTTCATTTTGAAAGCGATTGCGTACATCTTTATTTGCTTGATCATGGAGGTGAGCCCGTTGGAACGGGTAGGGGAGAGGTGCTCCTTCAGCCCTATCTGGTCTATAAACGTGGGCTCTGCGGCAATGATATCGTCGGGTCGCTGTCCGTTGTAGGCACGAATAAGGAGCGAGATGATTCCCTTGGTGATCACAGCATCGCTGTCAGCGGAAAAGTAGAGGTTGCCGTCACGGTACTGGCAGCTGAGCCACACTCGCGACTGGCACCCTTTTATCAGGTTCGACTCGGTTTTCTCTTTCTCGTCTATCACCGGGCATTCTTTCCCTAATTCTATAAGATAGGCGTATTTGTCTATCCATTCTTCATAGGAGGCAAATTCGTCTATTATCTGATTGCTTATTTCTGCTATGGTCATTGTTTTAGTATTTCTATTCTATTTAGGTGCTTTCTTTACCAGCACAACAGCGGCTATGCCGAACACTATCTGTGGCATCATCACAGCCCAAAACGGTGAAAGGTTGCCGTTGATGGCAAATACGGTGGTGATCTTCATGAATACGATGAATGCAAACGCAATGGTGATTCCTATCGCAAGATGCATTCCTATTCCTCCGCGGGTCTTCCTCGACGACACTGCCACTCCTATAAATGTCATGACAATTACGGCAAGTGGATTGAGTATCCTTTGCCAAAACTCGATAAGCGACGGCTTTACCGCTGCCGAGCCTCTCAACCGCTCATGCTGTATATATGAGTAGAGTTTCAGCGAGTTCATGGTCTCTATCTGCTGTGCCGAGAGACGGAAATCTTCGGGCTCTATCCCCAAAGCGGCATAAACTTTGTGGTTATATCGCAGGTGCTCTCCGCTTTTGTCGAATGTCCTCACGAAATATTCAGTACATTCCCATTTGTGCTTAATCGTGTCGTATGTGATTTTGTCTGCCTCGATTCGTCGTACGATTTTCTTGTTGTTGTCAAGCATGTCAATACATACTCTCGATGCACTCTTTGATGGTGTGTTGTATGAGTCGGCAAAAACCAGCGTCCGTTCGTCGGTTTGGAAGTGTACGCTGTTGAAATAGTTTTTTTTGATAGTCCTGAAATAGGTGTTTTCAAACTCCATCAGGTATCTGTTGCTCCACGGTATGATAAAGTTGCTCAGCACTATTACGATAATGGCCACTATGATCGATCCGTGAAGATATGGCCGTAGTAGCCGTTTGTAGCTCAGACCACTGCTCAATATGGCTATTATCTCTGTGTTCCCTGCCATTTTAGAGGTGAAGAATATCACCGAGATGAATATGAATAGCGGGCTGTAGAGGTTTATGAATCCGGGAATAAAGTTCAGGTAGTATTGGAATACAATCTTGCTCAGCGGGGCGTGGTTATGCAGGAAGTCGTCAAGTTTCTCCGACACGTCGAAAGTGATCACAATAACGATGATGAGTGCCATGGCAAGCAGGAAGGTCTTCAGGTATTTCTGCAGGATATACCCGTCGATCAGCTTGTATCGCTCCCAGTATCGTTTAGTCAGCTTTAATCGTGCCATCTATCTCCTGTCTTTCTCCAACCGAGGGGGTCCTCATCTTGCTTCTGAGAACCCCCTCGTGTGTTGTCTTTATCGTTTCTTCGAGTGTTCTACATGATGCCCAACAGTTTCTGGAATGCTGTCAGCGATTCCAGCACATTGGTCTTCACGTGGATGAATTCATCTACCCCATAGCCTTTATAGGTCTCCACCATGTCTTTGGGATATCCGGCGAGCACTATGCTCTTCACCTTTCCTTTCAGTCCTTTGCACACCGCTTCGGCTATCTCGGCATATTCGTCGTCGCTCGAACACATGACCACCACCTCGGCTCCCGACTTCAGCGCGGCCTCCACTCCTTCTTCGGCGCTCTTGAACCCGGCATTGTCCAGTATCTCGTAGCCGGCCACTCCGAAGAAGTTGGTGGCAAATCCGCTTCTTGCCTTCCTCATCGTCAGGTTTCCGTAGGTCAGCAGGAACACTTTGGGACGTTTGCCAGATTGTTCGGTAGCAAGGCGCAGGTGTTCGAATGCCTCGGCTCCGCGGTATTGGCGCAGTATCTTTACTGGACCGTCTGCCTTCCGGCATCCACAGCAGCATTTGCCTCTCTTCTCTATCTTCTCGCTCATCTTCTCGGTGAGGTTGGGATATTGGTTGGTGCCCAGCAGGGTGGTCTTCCTGGTGGCTATGTCCATATCGCGCTGCTGTGCTATGCGCTCCACCTCGCTTTGTACAAATCCTTCTTTTATTGCTGCCGCAAACCCACCTTTCTCTTCCACTTTCACAAACAGCTCCCATGCATATTGTGCCACCGAGTTGGTCAGGTTCTCGATGTAATAGCTTCCAGCTGCGGGGTCTACTATCTTGTCCAGATACGACTCTTCTTTCAGCAGCAGTTGCTGGTTACGGGCTATACGTGCTCCGAACTCGTCGGTGTCTTTGTATGCTGTGTCGAAAGCGCTGACGGCAATCGAATCGGCTCCGGCTATAGCTGCCGACATCGTCTCGGTGGTAGTCCTCAGCATGTTTACGTAGGGGTCGAATATCGACTTGTTCCACTCGCTCGGCTCGGCGTGGATATGCACCTTGTAGGCGCACTCGCAGCCGGGCTTGTACTGCTCCACAATCTTGCTCCAAAGCAGTCGGGCGGCTCTGATCTTCGCTATCTCGGTGAAATAGGTGCTGCCGGTGGCGAAAGCAAACACCATCCTGCTGGCCACTTCTTCTGCCTTGTATCCCATATCGGTCAGGTGGGCGAGCAGGTCGTTGGCGGCTGCCAGCGTGAATCCGAGCTCCTGCACCGTGTTGCTTCCGGCGTTGTGTATTATGTTGCCGTTGATGGTGAACACTTTGAACAGCGGCAAGTTCTCTTTGGCGTAGTCCAGCAGTGCGGCGGCGGCTTTATAGTCGCCCTCTTCGCCTCTATGGAAATCTCCGTGGGTCAGCGCATAGCGGTACATGTCGAAGTTGCAGCTGCCTTCTACCTTCTTGGGGTCGAAGCCGGCTTTCTTCACCACTGCCACGAACAGCTTCAGGGTCTCTACATAGTCTTGCGAGCATCTGAAGTTTGTCTTTATCGCTTCGGGGTATATTCCTTTCAGCAGGGTCTCCATGTCAGCCTCGGTCGTTATCTCTTTGGTGCAGAACGACAGCGAGGTGGCTCCGCGTTTGAGTGCGTCGAGGGCTATGGCGTTGGCTTTCGCCGGGTCTTTCTCGTTGATGTCTTGGCGGATGTCCCACACGTTGGCGTTTGCCTGATGGCCTCGGGTATAGGGCTTTGCGCCGGGATTGCTTTCCAGATAGTCAAGCTGTTCCAGGTCTTCGGCTCTGTAGTAGGGCTTCACTTTGAATCCTTCTATGGTTTTCCATACGAGTTTCTTCTCGTAGTCGGCTCCTTTCAGGTCTTTATTGATGACTTCTTCCCATTTTTCTGTCGAAACGGGTGGAAATTCGCTGAACAATTTGTTGTCTTCCATTATGTTGCGTATTTTTTCTTTTTACATTAGCGACGGCAAATATACTACTTTTTTTTATAATTGTCGTATTTTTTTTCTCTTTTTTATTATTTTTCTTGTCAGCCGTCTTCCGTTATGCCGTTGTCTAACAGACGTTTTCTACCCGGCAACCTTCTTCGTCGGTGAACAGCAGCACTCCCTTCACTCCTTCGTACCCCATCGCCCTCACGGCTGCACAGTAGGTTTGCACCTGCAGTATATATTTGTCGTCTCTGTGTCCGGTCTTGTAGTCCACCACCCAGGTCTCGCCTTTCCCAATCACCAGCCGGTCTATTCGTTTGTTTTCCCACTTGTCTCCGTCTTTGATGTTTACGGGGCACTCGTTCTTCACGTCATACTGCGGGTCAAAGAATTTCTTTGTTTCCTCGCCGTTTACTATCTTGTCAATCTGGTCTCTCAGCTGCTGCTTCTCCTCGTCGGCTGTCTTGTTTCTCTTGCAATATCGTTCTATGGCCGTATCCACGTCGGCTGCGGTTACTATCATCGACAGTATCTCGTGAATCTTGTTTCCTCGTTTCTGCTCTTCGGTCAGCGTCTTTTCCTTGTCTCCGGCTATCTTTTTCTGCGTAGTGGTCATCACCGTCCAGCTGAGTTCTCTCTTGGGGATACTCGGTTCATCTTCCTTTTTGCAATCTTGGTCGTCTCCAATCCAATATTCTGTGCCGGTAACGGTAACCTCTCCTATCACTTTTTTGTCTCGCTCTTTCGTTGTCCATTTTGGCAACTCTGAGTTTATAAACCTCATTATCATTTTTCCGGCATTTCCGATTTCTGCAGTATATACTATAAGTTTTTCTTTCGGTCGTGTCAGTGCCACATACAGCAGGTTCAGCTTGTCTGTCTCTTGCTTTCTTCTCTCTTCGGCTATCTGGCCATCGAAAAGGGTCTTTACTTTGTCTCCTATCTCTTTGTTTATTTTCACTTTACATGCCTCCACTCCCAGCTTCTCCTTGTTGAGGTCAACCCATATCCAGTTGGCCTTTTCCTCATAGTCGGGCACCACCATCACCACTTTCCGCTCCAGCCCTTTGGACTTGTGTATCGTCATCAGCCTCACCGCCTCGCTGTCCTCTGTCCAGGGGCGCGCCAGGGCTTTCTTGTTGGTGGGGGCTATCTTCTCTTTCAGCCATTTCGTGAAGTCTCGGTTGTTTTGCCTATGGTTCTTCACATATTCTGCCGTCGCGTTCAGCAGCGTCTCGGCGTATCCCCACTCGTTTTCTATCTTTTTTTCGCCGCTGTATATCATGTTGATTATCTTCTCGCAGCAGTCGTAGGTGTCCATCGCTTTCAGCTTCTCCAGCGTCATGGCTTTGTCCAGCAGGTTGGCTATATCGACTTTCTCTCCGCTTGCCTCTTCTATCCTCAGCCGCCCCAGCCGCGCCAGTTCTACTTGCAGCGCCACTCGCGCCACTCCGTCGTTCTTGTTCTCCATCAGCGCCATCATCTCCGCCACCACTCGCGCCACATGGCTGTTGCTCAACTGCTCCGAGTATTCCGACACGGTGGCGATCCCTTCCTCTTTCATCGCTCCGGCTATCTTTTTCAAGACATTATTGTCGCGTGCCAGCACCAGTATGTCGCCGTACTCGTATCCTTTCTCTTCGTGCTGCCTCTTCGCCTCTTTCGCCAGCGCGGCATACATCTCTCCTTTCATCTCCCACTGGGTCCTACCGCCTCCTTCTTTCTGTATCCTCACCACTTTCACCCAGCCGCCTTCTTTCTTCCAGTCTTCGTCCAGCGCATATCTCCCCTCTTCCTCCGGTTCTTTGTACAATTGTTGTATAAGCGAATTTCCCGCGTAATCCCCGTCCACGGCAAACCGGAACAGCCTGTTGTTGAACTCCACCACCTCTTTCTTCGCCCTGTAATTGGTGCTCAAGGGTCTCTGCTCGCCACAACTCTCCAAAATACTTCCCTCATGTCTCTCCACTTTCGGCAAGTCGCAGAACTGCTGCACGTCGCCCTGTCTGAACCGGTATATCGCCTGCTTCCCGTCGCCCACCACCAGCGAGTCTCCTCCGCGGCTCACCCCCTCTATCACCAGCGGCACCAGGTTCTGCCACTGCATCTTGCTCGTGTCCTGAAACTCGTCTATCAGTATGTTGTTGTACCAGCTCCCGATTCTCTCGTACACATACGGCGACTCGCCCTCCTCTTTCACCACCTCCCCGATCCTCTTTGTCATCTCCGAGTTGTGCACCAGGTCGTTCTCCGCATAGTAAGCCTCCACCAGCTCATAAACCCTCTTCATCAATCCTAGCTTGTACAGCTCTCCGCTCATCATCTTCCTGCTGTTGTATTCCGCCTTGAGCTCCTCTATTTCGTTAAATATTGTCAGCAGTTTTGGCCGCAGGTCATGCTCTATCTCTTCCATCACTATCTTATTTCTCTTGGCACTTCCGCTTCCTATCTCGTCTCCGTTTATAAACTTCAGAATCGTTTTCGACACATTTGGCATGTCCCCGTCGGCCTTTCGGGCACCTTCTCTCAGTTTCCTGAAATATCCCTCAATGCCGTTCTGCCCTCCGGCAAGCATTCCGCTCAGTTCATGCTTCTCTATCTCGTCCACTCCGTCTTGCCCTTTCTTCTGAAATTCTGTATCTATCTCTTTAATACGTCTCTTGTATTCTTTCTCCAGCTCCAGGCATTTCTCCCCGTCAAGCCAGCTCAGCTTCGCCATCTTCTCCGGCGCCTCTTCCCTGAGGACCTCCTCCACCAGCAGCCCAACCAACCCGTCCAGGTCATATATCTCCCCCTCCTCAAACTTGCTCCGGCTGTAATCCTCCAGTACCTTCGTCGCCTCCTCTTCCCCCGCCTGGTTTATCATGCTCTTCAGCTTCTCCGTCACATCCTCCTTAAGCGCCTCGGAATCCACCTCCACCATAAAGTTGCACGGCAAGTCCAGGTCAAAGGCAAACGTCTTCACCACCCGGTTCATGAAACTGTCTATCGTACAAACGGCAAAGTCGCTGTAATTGTGCAATATAGCCTTTCTCACGTCTCCTGCTCTCCTCTTCAGCTCCCCGTCGCTGATTCCCAAATCCTCTTTCAGCACTGCCTGCATCGCCTCGTCGGGATTCCCTTCTGCCAGTCCTTTCAGGTAATTCAATATCCTCTCTTTCATCTCGTTCACCGCCGCATTCGTAAACGTAATCGCCAGTATATGAGCAAACTGCTTGCTGTCGTCATCGGCCATCGCCAGCCTCAGATACTCCTTCGCCAGGTTGAACGTCTTTCCCGTCCCGGCACTCGCCTTATAAACATAGAACTTTCCTGCCATATATTATATATGTATAATTTATATATAGTATATAACGCAGCCCCTCAAAATTTATTGCCCCAACCCATAATTTTTTTTCTCCCCACCCCAACTTCAAATTTCAAAATTCCCTGTCAGTACCACAACAAAATTTTCAATTCTCAACTTTCAATTCTCAATTCTCAATTTAACCATAGACTTATCATAGAGTTGATACCTAGTTGAGTCCTAGTTATCAGCTATTTAGCATTTACCGGTTTTCTCCCCTTCCTCAATTTTTTATCACTTTTTGTTCAATGTTCATAACTCCACTGATAAACAGTTGTTTATCTTTAATTAATCCCATATTTTAACATTTCCTGCCATTTCTGTCAGTACTTCTGCCATTTGCCCCCTCGACTCACTAAAAATAGTTACCCGACCATCCAATTTTAACAAAAAATAGTGACTCCTTAGTATAAAAAGCTCCACTATTTTTGCAAATTGAACATTTAACACCTTGTATTATTATGAAACACTGGCAATCAGTTATTTGTCTCCTGGCGACTCTCATCCTCGCTCCCGTTCTCTCCGCCCAGGACACCATCCCCATAAAAATCCCCCGCCTCACCATCGGTGGCTACGGCGAAGCTACCTTCCGCTACAATTTCTACTCCGACCACATCTACCGCTACTCCAACGCCGAGAAGCACCGCGACGACAAGGGCCACGGGCAGGTCGACCTCCCTCATGCCGTCATCATGCTCGGCTACGACTTCGGCAAAGGGTGGACTTTCGGTACCGAGATTGAGTTCGAACATGGAGGAACCGAAACCGCCGTCGAACTCGAAGCCGACGAGGCGGGCGAGTACGAGAAGGAAATCGAGCGCGGCGGCGAGGTGGCTCTCGAGCAGTTCTGGATTCAGAAATCGTTCAACCGCTACGCCAACATCCGCGCCGGCCACATAGTCGTGCCTGTCGGCGCCACCAACAACGCTCACCTCCCCACTCAATACTTCGGAGTCTTCCGCCCCGAAGGCGAAAACACCATCTTCCCCTGCACCTGGCACGAGACGGGCATCAGCTTCTGGGGCCAGTCCGACCACTTCCGCTACGAGCTCCAGCTCGTCCCTGCCCTCAACTCGGCTCTCTTCTCACGCAACGCCTGGGCCAACGGCGCTTCGGCCTCTCCCTACGAGTTCCGGCCGGCCAATCGCTGGGCTCTCGCCACTCGTCTCGACTACTCCATCCCTCACTGGCGCCTCAGCCTCAGCGCCTACGCGGGCAACACTTTCAACAACAATATCGAGTCGGCGCGCTCTGAAACCTACGCCGACGTCAACGGCACTGTCCTCATCGGCGCATTCGACTTCAAATGCGACTACGGCCCCTTCCTCATGCGCGGCAATTTCGACTACGGCTACCTCAACGAGGCCGGCACCATCTCTTCCTTCAACCGCCGCCTCTCCAACTCCACGGGCTCTCCCTATCCTCACACCGAAGTGGGCCAGTCGGCTCTCGCCGCAGGCTTCGAGGCGGGCTACGACTGCTTCGGCAACTCCTCCAAGCCTCGCCTCTCTAAGATGAAGTTCATCACTTTCGCCCGCGCCGACTACTACGACACCTACAACCCGCCGGCCACCTACAACGACTACCTCTGGACCGAGCGCCTCTGCTTCTCCGCGGGTATCGATTACGCCCCGATTCCTCAAATCGTCATCAAGGCCGAAGGCGGCATCCGACTCTTCCACCACCAGTACAACAACGAGCCCTGGTTCGCTCTCGGCGTGACTTGGGCGGCTCTCTTCTCGCGTAAATAATATATGAATAATAAACATTAAATCTTAATACAATGAACACTACAATCAAAAAAACTCTCTTGGCAGCCTCTGCCATCATCCTTGTTGCAGCGTCTCTCTCTTCCTGCAAGAAGGACAAGACCACCAGCGACGACACCATGAAGGCCATCGCCGAACAGTACGTCAACCACACCGTGGCTCCTACCTACACCAACCTCGCCTCCAAGACCGAGCAGCTGGTCCTCGACCTCCAGGCTCTCCGTGCCAATCCTTCTCAGGCCAACCTCGACAAGGCTTGCAACACCTTCCTCGACGCCCGTGCCTGGTGGGAGAAAAGCGAGGCGTTCCTCTTCGGTGCTGCAGGCGACTACGGCATCGACCCGCACATCGACTCCTGGCCTCTCGATGTCGATGCTTTCAACATCATGATGTCTAACAGCGACCAGATCACAGCTATGGACGGCGACGAGGGCGACGTCTATGCCGGCAACGTACTCGGCAACGCTCTCCTCGGCTTCCACGGCATCGAGTACATCCTCTTTGAAAACGGAGCTCCCAAAACCTATTCCGCCATCACCGACAATCAGCTCATCTACGCCATCGCTGTGGCTGGCGACCTCCGCAACCGCTGCTACCAGCTCGAGGTCTGCTGGGTCGGCGCCAGCAAAGCTCCGGCGGCTCACGTTCAGAAACTCGACGATGTGGAACTTCCCTACACCGTCTCTTCGGCGGCCATAAGCTACGGCGAGAATATGATCAACGCGGGTCAGGCGGGCAGCCTCTATTCCAGCCTCACCAACGCTATGATGGAGATTCTCGACGGCTGCTCGGCCATCGCCGACGAGGTGGGAACCTCTAAGATTGGCAAACCTTACTCGGGCGACGACCCCGACTACATCGAGTCTCCCTACAGCCAGAAATCTATCATCGACTTCTATAACAACATCATTAGCATCCAGAACGCCTATTTCGGCGGCATCGAGGGCCAGCGCGACGACTCCAAGTCGCTCCACGCATATCTCGCCGACCTCGACTCTGACCTCGACAAGAAGGTCACCGTCGCCATCGACAATGCCTTGTCTAAAATCAATGCCATGCCGGCTCCGTTCGTGAACAACCGCACTGCCGCCGCCAACGGCCAGGCTGTCAGAGCCTGCCAGGCTCTCGACGAGGTCCTCAGCGAAGCTAAGGCCAAAATCGCCGAACTCTGAACTCTGTTGTTTAATTTTAATACCATAAATTATGAATAGGACAACTAAATTTCTAACAGCTATCCTCCTCATCTCTGCTCTGGCCTCTTTCTCGGCTTGCCGCGAGCATGAAGAGGAGCATAATATCGATGTCGCCGACGAAGAGACTTACGCCGGTGGACTTTTGGGCACCACGTTCAACAGCTCGGCTTCCGCCTACGAAGACCCGACTCCCGCTGTCCAAAATGCCGGCCTTGTGTCTCAGTTCAAGTATGGCGAGTACTTCTTTGAACGCACCGTGACTCAGAACACCTCTCCTTTCAACGGACTTGGTCCGGTCTATATCCGTAGCAGCTGTATCGCTTGCCATCCGGGTTATGGTCACGGCCGCCGTATGGACCGTTACCGTGCCGACGACTGGGGCAACGGTTACCTCCTCGTGGTTACCGACCAGAACGATAACTATGTCTCCACTCTTACCGGCATGCCTCAAACCAAGGCGGTGGCTCCCTTCAAGCCTCCTATCGACGAGGACCAGATTCAGATCTCTTGGCTCCCCTATACCGACGAGTGGGGCAACCAGTTCCCCGACGGCGAACGCTACGAGCTTATCTATCCCGAAGTCTCCATCCCTGCCTCGGCCTATTATGTCCCTCTCGAGGCGGCCGGCTCTCCCGTCCCCTACGGCTCCGAAATCGTGCGTCTGGAATCCACCATCGGCGTCTATGGTGTCGGCCTTATCGACGCTATCCCCGACGATTCTCTCAAGGCTCAGTATCAACGGGAGTCTGACGCGGGAGTTCAGCTCAATCCGGCCATGTGGGCAGGCTCCGACTGGGCTCCATCTGCCTTCTATGGCAATACCAACCATCCTAAACGCTACACCTATGCTCTCACCCGTGGCCCTCTCCAGGACGCTCCGGGCTCCAACGCCATCTGGAATATCACCAACGTGACTCGTTCCAACAAGCGCTCGCATTATATTACTGCCAAGTATGCTCAGGTCTCTTCTCAAGACCCAGATGTTCAGGCTCGTTTCTATGAATATTTCCCCGAGTGGAACAAGACGGGCAATGTCGAGCAGGATATCTACAATTATCTTATGAGCACCGAGCTCCCTGCCGAGATGAGCAACCAGGATTATGTCAACTTTATGGTCTGGCATCGCGGACTGGCTGTCCCGGCGGCACGCAACCTCAAGGACTCCACCGTCCAGCGTGGCCGCAAGCTTTTCCGCGATATGGGTTGTGCCTATTGCCACCGTCCTTCCTGGACCACTGGACCTGACAACTTCACCGACCCTTCGGGCTTCTTCTCTGTGGCTGACTCTCGCCTGCCGCGTTACCCCTATCAGAAGATTTGGCCTTACTCTGACTTCATCCAGCATAAGCTCTACATGAAGAACGACATCCGCACTGGTTGGTGCCGCACCACTCCTCTCTGGGGACGTGGACTCAGTGCGCTCTGTACCGGCGCCTCCGACCGCATGCACGACTGTCGCGCCCGCAATGTCATCGAGGCCATCATGTGGCACGGCTCAAGCCAGAGCGACGCCCGTCGCAGTGTTGAGAACTTCCGCCGTCTCAGCAAAGCCGACCGCGACGCCGTGGTAAAATTCATCAACGCAATATAATTCAAATAAAGAAGACCCACTGAACAATGAAACACTTCCGTATAATTCTGTTTTCTGTCTTGGTTGCTGTGTTGATTACCGGAACCGTTGTCGAGAAATTCCACGACAATGCTTATGCTTGCTTACACATCTATGGCTCTTGGTGGTTCTGCCTCCTCTTGGGTTTGGTGGGTCTTTTTTGTATCTATAATATAGTAAAAGACCGTCTCTGGCACTCGCTCTCGCTGTTGTTGCTCAATTGCTCTGTAGTCTTTGTGCTGCTGGGCGGTTTGCTTACTTCCGTCACCGGCACCCACGGCAGTGTGGCTCTCCAGCCCGGTGCGCCGGCCTCCTCGTTCTCAACCGCCGAGGGCGACACACTCTCTCTGCCTTTTACCGTCTGCCTCGAGAATTTCGAGGTCGTACAATATCCCGGCACCCGCACCCCTATGGACTTCGTAAGCCATATCACCATCGACGGAGAACCTGCTGTGGTTTCGATGAACAATATCTGTCGCCATAAGGGTTACAGGCTCTATCAAGAGGATTTCGACGGCGAAGGAGGCTCCACTCTTAGCGTGGCTCACGACCCGTGGGGCATCGCCATGACCTATTGCGGCTACGGCATGATGTTTCTCGGTTTTGTGTTGCTGTTTTTCTCTCCCTCATCGCGTTTCCGCAGTCTGTTGCGCCACTCCGTCCCGATACTTGTTATGGTGTCGGCGTTCTCGGCCTCCGTCTTTGCCGCGCCTCACACTCTCCCCGACAAGACTGCCGACAAGCTGGGCAGGATAAACGTGCTTTATAAAGGCAGGGTATGCCCGCTTCAGACTTTGGCCAAGGATTTCTCCACCAAGCTCTACGGCAAGCCTTCTTATCACGGATTATCGCCGGAGCAGATCCTCAGCGGGTGGCTATTCTTTCCCGAGGAATGGGCTATGGAACCTATGGTTAAGATTAAGGGTTCCGAGGTGAAACGCTTGCTGGACACGAAAGACCGTTATGTCTCGTTTTATGATCTCTGTATCCTGGATAACGGCTATGATCAGTCTCCCATGGAGAGTATGGCCAACCCGGCCAATAAAAAACTGAGAGACGTCACCGAAAAGTGCAGCCTAATACAGCAGCTTGTGGGCGGCAGTTTGTTGAGGATATTTCCCGTGGCGGACAGCACGGGCTCTGTCGCGTGGTACGCCCAGAACGACGATATTCCTCTCCATCTGCCCGACGACGAATATATCTTTATTCGCAAGCAGCACAGCTATTGCCAGGAGCTTGCCGTCAACGGCGACTATGCCCGTCTCGACGAGGTGTTCGGAAAAATCTCCAAATACCAGGAGCGGACGGCGGGCGACATCCTGCAGTCTCAGGCTCAGTATAACGCCGAAAGGCTCTATAACAGGCTCACCACCGGTCGTTGGCTTCCTATGGTGCTTATCACGTTAGGGATTCTGCTGTTCTGTTGCGCCTTGCTGTCCGTCGCGGGCAACCGGCGTATGGCGCGTCACAGTACCGCTGTGGCATGGCTGGGATATGGAATCTCTATGGCGGCTACGTTGTTTGTGGCTCTTATATTCTCGTTGCGGTGGGTCGCAGGAGGCCACCTGCCTATGGCCGGCAGTTTCGACAGCATGAATCTTATGTGTATCGCCGCCGGATTGTCGCTCTTTGTGTGGTCCGCTATCAAGCGTTTCGACCTGCAGGGCAGAAAGGGAGCGGTATTGTGCGCTTCTGTCTTGATGGTTCTCGGCTTCTGTCAGCTTGTGGCCATGCTCAGCGGCTCCAATCCCCCGATGACCCATCTGATGCCAGTCCTAAACTCTCCGCTGCTTGCTATGCACGTGACGGTTATAATGGTCAGTTATGCCCTCTTTTTCATCGTCTCGCTTAACAGCCTGGCGGCACTCGCCTCTCCCAGTCTTCGCGACGAGTTGCACCGTACCGGCGAGCTGCTGCTTTATCCTGCGGTGTTCCTCCTCGCTGTCGGTATCGCCATTGGCGCTGTCTGGGCCAATATCTCGTGGGGCAACTACTGGTCGTGGGACCCGAAGGAGGTCTGGGCATTGATCACTCTCATCGTATATATCTTCCCGCTCGTACAGTTCGGCAAGCGGCAACATTCTTTGGCATTCCATATCTATTCTCTTCTTGCCTTTTTGAGCGTTCTCGTAACCTATTTCGGCGTGAATCTGGTGTTGGGAGGCGTCCACGCGTATAATTAAAAAACGATATAGGTGTAAATCAGTATTTTAGTGTGCGACGTAAAAATTTTTTTACAACTTTTTGTTGATAATTAAAAAAATGTTCGTACCTTAGCACCGTGAAAGAAAGTGTCGAAAAACGCTTTTTATCGTTGTAAATAATTAAAATACAAGAATATGGAAGCAAAGAAATCACCCAAGGCCGACCTTGAAAATCGCAAAGGTCTCTTTTTGGAGATTGGTTTGATAGTCATCCTGGCTCTCGCTTTCCTCGCCTTCAATATCAAGAAGTACGAGCGCGAGCAGGTTGAGGCCATCTCCCGTACCGTTGTCGATGAGGTGGAGGAGACTGTCCTCAACACCGAGGAACAGGAGAAACCACCTGAGCCAGAACCTGTTCAAGAACAGGTCCTCACCGATATCGAAGTCGTAGACAACGATGCTACTATTGAGAATGAAGTCGATATGAGCGCCTTCACCGAGGAGGTCCTTAATGTCGATGTGTCAGCTCCTATCGTTGAAGAGAAAGAGGAAGAGGTTGTGGAGGAAGTTGTTATCATCCCCGACGTCAACCCCGAGTTCGGCGGTGGCGAAGCCAAGCTTTACGAGTACCTGCAGGAGAATATCCAGTATCCGCAGTTGGCTCGCGACGGTGGCATCACCGGTAAGGTGTATGTCCAGTTCGTGGTCGAGAAAGACGGTTCTATCACCAACGTGCAGGTCAAGCGTGACATCGGCGGTGGCTGCGGCGACGAAGCTAAGCGTGTCGTCAAGGCTATGCCCAAGTGGAAACCCGGTAAGGTGGGCGGTCGTACTGTACGTTCGCAGTTCGTCCTCCCGGTCAACTTCAACCTCAGGTAAGTTAGCGTCAGTAAAGGATTTACAACACATTATCTAACAGGGCTGCCACCTCATCCTTGGCAGCCCTGTTTTCTTCTCTGAGACTATATGATTTCCGTCAACAACCTCTCCATACAGTTTACCGGACAGGACCTCTTCTCCAATGTCACTTTCAACATTGCCGACCGTGACCGCATAGGTCTCGTGGGCAAAAACGGGGCGGGCAAGTCCACGCTCCTCAAGATCCTCGCCGGTCTTCAGGATCCCGAGTCGGGCACCCTCGTCATCGCTTCGGGCCAGACCGTCGGCTACCTGCCTCAGGAGATGGTCCCCGACTCCGAAGGTACTGTCCTCGACGGCGCCATGAAAGCCTTTGAACACATATCTTCCCTTGAACGGCAACATGCCGACCTGACAGACCAGATAGCCTCGCGTGACGACTACGACACCGCCGACTACTCCCGGCTCCTCCAGCGCCATAACGATATTGCCGAGCAAATCGCTCTCCTCGGCGGCAATAGCCGTCAGGAGCAGACCGAAAAGATCCTCTTGGGACTGGGCTTCCGCCACTCCGACTTCCAGCGTCCCATCGCCGAGTTCTCCGGCGGCTGGCAGATGCGTGTGCTCCTCGCCAAGCTCCTCCTCCAGCACCCCGACTTCCTGCTCCTCGACGAGCCTACAAACCACCTAGACATCGTCTCCATCCAGTGGCTCGAGAACTTCCTCGACTCCTACTCCGGCACCGTGGTCCTCGTCTCCCACGACCGCACTTTCCTCGACCATATCACCACGCGTACCATAGAAATCACCGCCGGGCGTATCTACGACTACAAGGCCTCCTATTCCGACTATGTCGTCCTGATGCAGGAACGGCGGGCTTCGCAGATGGCCTCGCTCACCAACCAGCAGCGCCATGTCGCTCAGATCGAGGCGTTCATCGAGCGTTTCCGTTACAAGGCCACCAAGTCCAAGCAGGTGCAGTCGCGCATCAAGATGCTGGAGCGTATGGACGCCATACAGATCGACGAGGTTTCGTCGGAGAACATCCATTTCCGCTTCCCGCCGGCGCCCCATAGCGGCAAGATAGTCCTCGAGGCCCAGCACCTGGGCAAGTCCTATGGCGACCACACCGTCTTCTCCGACCTCGACCTCCTGGTCACCTCGGGCTCCAAGATCGCCTTCGTGGGCAAGAACGGCGAGGGCAAATCTACTCTCGCCAAGATCATCGCGGGCGACATCACCGACTACAGCGGCATCTTCCGCCTCGGCCATCAGGTGCTCCTCGGCTATTATGCCCAGAACCAGGCCGCCATGCTCGACCCCGAGAAGACGGTGTTCCAGACCATCGACGACATCGCCACCGGCGACATCCGTCCCAAGATACGCAACATCCTCGGCTCGTTCCTCTTCGACTCCGACGACATAGAGAAGAAGGTCAAGGTCCTCTCGGGCGGCGAGAAGGCCCGTCTGGCGCTCGCCAAGCTGCTCCTCTCTCCCTCCAACCTGCTGCTCCTCGACGAGCCCACCAACCACCTCGACATGGACTCCAAGGATGTGCTGAAGAACGCGCTGCTGCAATATACCGGCACCCTCATCGTGGTCTCCCACGACCGCGACTTCCTGCAGGGCCTCACCGACCGCCTCTACGAGTTCCGCGACGGAAGGGTGCGCGAGTTCAACGGCGACATATTCGAGTTCCTCGAATGGCGCAAACTGCAGGACCTCAACCAGCTCAACCAGTCCTCCGCCAAGGCTTCCGCCTCCCAGAGCGAGCAGCCTTCGCAGAACAAGATCAACTACCAGCAGTCCAAGGAGCGCGAGCGCGAGCTCCGCAAGCTCCGTTCGGCGGTCTCCAAGATAGAGCAGGAGATAGAATCGCTTGAGTCGCTCATCGCCGAAAAGGACGAAATCCTCGCTTCGGGCAATCCCCAATCCCCCGAGTTCTACTCGGAATACCAGTCGTTGAAGACTTCGTTGGAACAGAAGATGGCTGAGTGGGAGGACGCGGTTATCACGGTCGAGCAGTTCGGCTCCTAAGTGTCATATCGCCATGCCGGCGGCCCTGCCGGTGGAGAAGGCTATCTGCAGGTTGTAGCCGCCAGTGTCTCCGTCGAGGTCCAGCACCTCGCCGGCGAGGTACAGCCCGTCCACCAGTCTCGACTCCATGGTCTTGGGGTTTACCTCTTTGAGGCTTACCCCTCCCTGGGTCACTATGGCCTCGTCGTAGTCGCGTGTGCCGACGATGGTGAGGGTCATGTCTTTGAGGAATCGCAGCAGCCGTTTCCGCTCGGCTCCGTTTATCTGGTTCAGGCGTTTGTAGTATTCTATGTGCAGCGTTTTGAGAGCCGTGTTCACCAGCTCTGCCGGCAGCCACATCCTCAGCGCGTCGTTGAACACGCGTGTGCCACTGGCGTCGAGGTCGGCGATGAGGCGTTTGTCCAGCTTCTCCTCGTCGAGGGCGGGCTTCAGGTCTATATGTGCGGTGAGCCGTTCCCCCGAGTGCAGAAGTCGGCTGCATTCGCGGCTGGCGGTCATCACTATGGGGCCGCCGATGCCGTCGTCGGTGAACGTCATCTCGCCGAATCCTTCCCACAGTTTCTTCCCGTTGGCGAGGGTGAGGCGCAGCGCCACGTTCTTGAGGGTGAAGCCGTCGAGGTCGGGGTCTATGGCCTCTTCCGCCACGAGAGGTACCAGCACCGGCACCTGGTCCACCACGGTGTGTCCTGCCTCTTGTGCCATACGGTATCCGGCACCGGTGGAGCCGGTGGTGGGGTAGGAGAGTCCGCCGGTGGCAAGCACCACCTTGCGGGCCATAAGGGTCTGGCCGTCCTGGAGCCTTACGCCGGCTATCCGCCGCCCTTCGTCGCCGTCCACTATGACGAGGCTTTTCACTGCACAGTTCTTTCTGATGCTCACGTTTTCGTTATGCTCCAGCTCGTTGACGAGGGCGAGGAAGATGTCCAGCGCCTTGCCGCTGGCGGGATACACGCGGTTGCCCCGTTCCACGGTGAGTCTCACCCCTCGCTCTTCGAAGAATCGCATAAGCTCTTCGTTGTAGAACTGGGCGAAACAGTTGCGCAGGAACCGCGAGTCGGAACCTATGTGAGTGAGGAAATCTTTGAGAGGTGCTGTGTTGGTGAGGTTGCAGCGTCCTTTGCCGGTGATGCGGAGTTTGCGGCCCGCCTGGTCCATCTTTTCCAGCAGTAGGACCTGCTTGCCGCGCTCGGCTGCCGTCACGGCTGCCATCAGGCCTGCCGCGCCGCCGCCTACGACGATGACGTCGTTATCTCTCGAACCATCCAATGTCGTGGGGGTGTATGCAGAGTACGGGGATCTGTGAGTGGTGCACAATCTGCTGTGCGTTGGTGCCGAGGAACAGGCGCGATAACGACATGGGCACGTTCTGCTCCGTGTTGATCACCACGAGGTCGGCGTCGATCTCTTCGGCATATTCCATCACCGTGTCGCAGTAGTTGCTGTATTTGCGCACCTCGCTGACATATTTTACCCCTTCTTTCTTGAGGAATTCCTCGGTCTGGTACAGGTAGGTCCTGAGGTCGGAGGCGTATATTTGGTTGTCGAGGAGTCCCACGATGTGAATGGTGGAGCCGAATATCTTGGCCATCTCGGTGGTGAAGGGCACCTTCTGGCGCGACGTCTCGTTGACGCGGATGGGCATCACTATGCGTTCGAGGTCTTTGCGGAAGTCGAAACCTTCCCTCACGGTGAGTGTCGGGCAGGGCGACTCCTGCACTATGCGCACCGCCGTGCTGCCCATGAAGTATTTCTCGAATCCCGAGGCTCCGTTGGTACCGCACACAATCATTGGCGACTTGCATTCCCTTGCCGCGTCGCCCAGCACGGGGGCCACCTTGCCGCTGCGTATCTCCACAGTGAGCTTGCCGCCGGTGAGGGCCTTGCTGTATTTCTCCTGTAGTTCGTCCAGCTTGTCTTTCGCCAGGTGGTAGGCCGAGTCGAGCTGCTCGTCGGTGAATAGTTTCTTCTCGCGTTTCACCCATATCAGCTTGATATCGGTGTTCAGCTTGTTGGCGATGTCGATGGCCAGTTCCAGGGCCATGTACGACCCGTTAGAGAAGTCAGTTCCTACAATGATTGCACTCATCCTTTTTTTACATTTTTATACATTATACGTTAAGAAACGTCATTTTGTTTCATTTATTGTGTGGCTGACAAATTTTTTTTTCGCTGGAAATATTTTCTTGTGTGATAGTCAAAGCAACTGCCTCCATATTTATAGTCGCAAAAATACCCCGATTCGGGGGAATTTTAACACTCTTTAACTATTTATTATCTTCCTCTCACGCAGCCCCCCTCTCTCTTTAATAAGAGAGGGGGCGGGTGAGCCATCCTTACTTTGCCTTTACTTTAACCTTGCTTTATCCTGGACCCCACCTTAATGTCACCTTAATCAATAACCAGTGTCAGGATCCTCCAAATTCAAACTTTTTTTACAAAATTCCGCCGAGTTCCCGATTTTATGCGACTATATACTCAAAGACCCATGCTCTTTGAGGTAATGTTTATAAAACGTGCTGTAAAGATCAGTTGGTTGCTTTGCGGATCATGATCAGGCGGTCGTAGATGTCGTTTGGTGCGCGGTAGTAGATGTAGGCGGTATAGGTGTTGGGAGTGCCGTAGTGGTCGCCTTCGATGGTGGCGGTGGTGGCTTCTTTTTCGCCGTGGGGGAGGAAGAGTAGCTGGTAGGCGTAGTAGCCCTGTTTGAGTTCGAGACGTTTGGTGTAGGCTTTGTATTCGGCGTTCCACTCCATGCGGCTGTCGTCGTTGAGGAGCCAGTCGGTGAGTTGTCCTACGATATAGACGTTGCCGTCGAGGAAGGGGGTCTCGCGGGGGAGTCTGAAATTGACCCATACGTACTCCGATTCGAGGGTGGGGTTGTTGCGGTCGCGTGCGTTGACTTTCATGCCTCCGTTGAGGGATTCGGTGGGGCTGTAGTTGCGGTGGGAACGGTCTTCCTCGGGTCGCAGGATGGCGAAGATCTCGCCTCCGAAGGTCTCGACGCGCTGGATGTTGTACATGGTGGCGCGGAGGTTGCTGATGTCGAAATAGCGGAAGGTGTTGCCGCCGGGGAATATGTTCTCGGGTTTCCACTGGTAGCAGAGGGCGGAACCGCCGGAGTAGGAGGCGAAGGGGAGGAGGCGCAGGTTGTCGAGGCGTCCGTTCTGCTGTAGGAAGACTTTTATGTACTGTGGCTGGAGGACGACGCCGCTGCGGGGGCTGCGGTCTTTGTTCCACTCGAGGGTGACCTTGACTTCCTGGTTCTGCATGAGTCCTTCGGAGGCGCGGCCTACCTCGACGGTGGCGTCGATGGCCTGCTCGGTGACCCAGAAGCGCTTGGTGAAGACGACGCTGTCGGGGTTGTCGTCGGGGGTGACGGTGAGGAGGTAGTTGCCGGAGATGAGGAAGGTGGTGTATTCGGCGGGAAGGCGCTGGCTGTAGTGCATGTAGGGCATCAGGGTGGTGAAGGAGGACTCGAAGTCGTAGATGGTGCCTTCCTCGAAGCCGTCGATATACTGGAAGGGTTCGAGGCCGTCGGGCTCCCACTGGGCGTCGCAGTGGGTGATGCGGTAGCGGAAGCTGTGGCTCTCGTCGCTGAGCTCGTCGAAGGAGAGTTGGAGGCGTTCGCGGCTGCCGAGGGCGAGGACGGGTGGCTGGAGTTCGGAGTCGCCTTTGGAGAGTATGACGGTGCGTATGAACTCGGTGCGTACCGAGTCTTTCTGCACCTGGCAGAGGGCCAGCAGGGGCAGGCTGAGGAGCAGGGCGAATATGGCGAAGGATTGTCTCATAGGCTCTTATAATAACGCAGCATTTGGATTTTTATTGTGAGGAGGGGGCTGGCTCTCCGGCAGGTGGCCCCTCCATATCAACACCGTATCAACACCAATACAACACCGACTGAACCGTCATCGGGAAATCTCTATGCGGAGGACTTCGGTGGTGGTGTCGTCCACCGCCCAGCGTCCGTCGGCGCGCATGCCTATGACCCACACTATGGAGCCGTCGCGGTCACAGAGGAGCCAGGCCCTATCTTTCTCGAGGAGCGAGAGCTTGAGGTCGTTCCAGTAGTCGCTGAGGAGGCGGCTGCCGCGCATGCCGAAGGGCTGGAAGCGGTCGCCCTCGCGCCAGTGGCGCAGGGTGAGGGGCTGGCGCAGCTTGGCGGGGTCGCAGAGTATCGAGGAGGAGTCGCAGCGCAGGGATTGCAGCTCATGGCGTGGAAGGAGGGTGGTCGTGTAGGAGGGTGGTGTGTCGGGTGCGTCGAGAGGGACTATCTGCAGTGTCTCGCGGTCGCGCACCATCTTGTGGGTAGGGGAGAGGAAGAGGCGGCCGCTCTCGCCGCCGAGGCCGTCGGCGAGGTCGTGGACTGTGGAGGGTGCAAAGTTGTAGGGCCGCAGGAGCTCGAAGAGGAGTGTCTCGCGGGGCTCGCCCACCTCGGCGAGGGCTATGGCGATGATGCCGTCGGGACGCTGGGTCACGGCGCGTTGGCGCAGGGAGTACACGTAGAGGTCCACTATGGCTGCGGCGTCGGCGAGGTGGCTCATGTTGAGCTCCATGGTGTGGTCGAACGAGGGCGAGAGCTCGCGCAGGAGCGGCAGGAGCTGGTGGCGGATGCGGTTGCGCTGGAAGAGGAGCGTGGCGTTGGTGTGGTCCTCGACATATTGCAGCTTCTCCTCTTCGACGAAACGGTCGATTTCCTCGCGGCTGAAGGGGAGCAGGGGCCTCACGATGTGGCCGTTGAGGGGTTTGATGCCTCCCAGTCCTGCCACTCCGGTGCCGCGCAGGAGGTTGAGAAAGAAGGTCTCGACGGAGTCGTCGCGGTGATGGGCCACGGCGATGAGGTCGAGTCCCCGTTCCCGGCGGGTCTGCTCGAAGAAGGAGTAGCGCAGCTCGCGTGCCGCCATCTCGACGGAGAGGCCGTGCTCACGGGCATATCGCTCGGTGTCGAACTGTGCCACGTGGCAGGGGACTCCCAGCCGCTCGGCCAGAGAGTGCACGAAGGCTTCGTCGCGGTCGCTCTCGTCGCCGCGGAGGTGGAAGTTGCAGTGGGCTATCTCGAAGCGGAACCCTTGGCGGTGGAGGAGTTCGGCAAGCACCACCGAGTCGCGGCCGCCGCTGACGGCTGCGAGTAACGTGTCTTGGATATTGAGGTTTCCGAGTTTCACGGTTCAACGGTTGTTTTTCTGCCGCAGGGCTTCGTAGAAGAAGATGCCGGCGGCGACGCTCACGTTGAGCGACTGCACCTCGCCGCACATGGGCAGCTTGGCGCGCTGGTCGCAGAGTTTCAGCACCTCGTTGGAGATTCCTTTGTCTTCGGAACCCATCACGAGGATGGTGGGGCGGCGGAAGTCCACCTCGGTATAGGGAGTGGCCCCTTTCTCGGTGGCGGCGCATATCTGCCATCCGCTCTGGCGTGCCAGGTGGATGACTGTCTTGAGGTTGTCCTCGCGGCATACGGGCACCCGCATCAGCGCTCCCGACGAGCTTTTCACCGCCTCGTCGTTGAGTGCGGCGCTGCCGTGCTGGGGCACTATGATGCCTTCCACTCCGGCACACTCGGCGCTGCGGGCTATGGCTCCCACGTTGCGCACGTCGGTGACGTGGTCAAGGAGCACCACCATGGGGCAGTCGCTGTGCCACGTGCCCTCTTCCACCATCGCGGCGAAGCTGCGGTATTCGATGGCGGAGACGGTGGCCACCACGCCCTGATGGTTGCCGCGCGTCAGGCGGTTGAGTTTCTCGACCGGCACATACTGTACCGCGATGCCGGCCTCTTTGAGCTTGCCTTTCAGCTCGCTGAGGAGGGGCGAGGCGAGGCCGTTCTGTATCATCACTTTCTCTATCTGGCGTCCGGCGACTATGGCTTCCATCACGGGATGTATGCCGTAGATGGTCAGCCCTTCGCGCTCGGCTTTGCTCTCTTTGACGATGGGATTGCCTTTTACTATCATGGGGACGGTATTACAAGGTTTTCATAACAATATCTGGCCGTCTTTGACGGTGATTTCGCGGTCGGCGGTCTTGGCCAGCTCTTCGTTGTGGGTCACTATCATAAAGGTCTGACGGTAACGGTCGCGTAGCTCGAAGAAGAGCCGGTGAAGCTCTTTGGCGTGCACCGAGTCGAGGTTGCCGCTGGGCTCGTCGGCGAGCACCACGGTGGGTTTGTTTATCAATGCGCGTGCCACTGCCACCCGTTGCTGTTCGCCGCCCGAGAGTTCGGCGGGCTTGTGGTCGGCGCGTGACGTGATGTTCAGGAATTCCATCAGTTCCTCGGCATCCTTGCGTGCCTCTTTCATCGACTTGCCCTTTATCAGTGCCGGCATGCAGATGTTCTCCTCCGCCGTGAACTCGGGCAACAGGTTGTGGAACTGGAACACGAAGCCAATGTGCTCGTTGCGGAAGGCGGCGAGCTTGCGCTCGCCCATCTTGGTGACGTCGGTGCCGTCGTAGATGATGCTGCCGCTGTCGGGACTGTCGAGGGTGCCGATAATCTGCAGTAGCGTGGTCTTTCCGGCTCCCGAGGCTCCGACGATGGACACCACCTCGCCTTGTTCGATGGTGAGGTTGATGTCGCGCAGAACCTGCAGGCTGCCGTAGCTCTTGTTGATATGCTGTATCTCTATCATGGTAATCAGTTGTCAGTAGTTAATGGACTGTTAATGTTTGACTATCTTTATTGATTGTCCGGCAGATCGGAGTATATATATTCCGTTGGGATATGGCGAAATATCAAATGAGCCGTCACGCGCGTCTATGTGTTGCAGCCAACGGCCATTTGTGGAATAAAGCTCCATCGGTGTGGCCGCATTGCCCTTTATGAAAATCCTGCCCGTTGTAGGGTTCGGGTAAACGGCAACCGGGGCCATTCTGTCGGATACTGAATAAATGCCTTCGGGGTCGTCGTCGGGGTCTGACGAAGGAAGGTCGGTGGGTTCGGCAGGACCGGAAGTGTTGACCGCCAGGGAGAACTCCGAGGTGTTGCCCTGTGCGTCGATGGAGAGTGCCGTGAAATAAGTGTCTGAGGGATAGCCTTCGACTGTGGCTGTCCAGGCACCAGACGCTGTCGGTGTGACGGATTTCAGGTAGGTCATCCCCTCACCGTGAGCCGAATGGTCAACAGCGGCGACATAGAGCTGCACCTCTACTGCCGACGGGTTGGGGGTGTCGAGAGTGCCGCTTAGGGTGTGTGACGACTGGTTGAATGTCACTGACTGTATGACGGGGAAGTTGAGCAGGTTGTTGGCACCGGCGTCACTGTCGCCGTTGTCGTTGGCGGAGACTCCTGGCTGGTAGAGGTCGATGGCGAGAAATCCGTTGTCGTGAAAAGAGTTGCAGCTGATACGGTTGCTGACGCATGAGGGGTTGGTGATATACACTCCACAGGCTCCGTTGTGGGCTATGATGTTAGACTCGGCAGGGGTGCCACCGATTTGTGTGCCGACAGGCCCCTGCGAGATGCGGATGCCGTCCATGCCGTTGGGCAAGGGCTGGTTGGCTGCATTCACACCTATCTTGTTTCTTACTATCCGGTTGCTGTCGCTGCCGGTGATATTGATTCCTATGCCCGACTGCAGGTTGCCTGAGATGATGTTGTCGTCAATGATGTTGCTGTAGGATATGCCGTCGATGATGATGCCGGCGGTGTTGGCCACGGCCAGCATCCCTGTGCGGTCGGTTCCGATGTAGTTGTTCTGGATAAGGTTGCGGCTCGTGCCGTTGTTGTAGAGGAACACTCCGTAGCCCACATTGCCCGAGATGATGTTGCGCTCGGCGTCAGAGGGGCCGCCTACACGGTTGGAGAAAGAGCCGTCGTCACACAGCACTCCGTAGGTGTTGCCTATGGCGTAAGAGCCTGTTATGTCGGTGCCGATATAGTTGCCAATGATGATGTTCTCGGTGGCTCCTACTCCGAAGAGAGGCAGGCCGTAGTCGAGGTTGCCGGAGATAATGTTGCGTTCGGTTTCGGTTGTGCCGCCGATGGTGCAGTATTGCACAGCCCCTTCCATCGACATGCCGTCGGCATTGGGTATAGCGTAGGTGCCTGTGCGGTCGGTGCCGATAAGGTTGGCCGACACGGTGCAGTAGCGCACGTCGAGCAGGCGTATGCCTATATGCTCGTTGCCGGAGATGACGTTGCGGTCGGCCGCTGTGTTGCCACCAATGGTGCAGTAGTCGGAGCCGGAGATGAATTCCAGCCCGATGTAGTTGCCCATGGCGGAGGAACCCGTGGCGTCGGTGCCCACATAGCAGCTGGTCACTGTGCTGTAGGGCGAGTTGTAGAACTGTGCGGCTTCGGTGAAGCGGCAGATGCACAATCCCTTGACCGTGGTGTGGGAGGCATTCATGAAGCGGAAGCCGTAATCCACTATATCGCTCCCGTCGATGACGATCTCAGGGCCGAGTGGGTTTCTGTCCCCTCCGAAAGTGGTCTGCGACGTGCCGTCGATGGTCACGTTGGAGGTCTGGATATAAGGGTAAGTGGACGAAGGGGCGATGACCCACACTCCTGTCTGTGCGTTGTAGCCGGCATCGGTGGCGGGAATGTTGAAGTTGATTGTATGGGGACCGGCGGAGTTGGAACATTGGGTCAGGGCGTTGCGCAACGAGCCTGTGCCGCTGTCGTTGGTGTTGGTGACAATATATACTGCGGCATTGGCGTTAAGCAAAATCATCAAACTAATTATTATGGTGAGAATATGTTTCATAGTCTAATGGGGGTTATTGTTTCTCAATCTTATTGGTAAACGACTTGCCGTCGGGAGTGGTGACAACCAGGAAATACGCTCCTGCCGGCAATGGCTCGAGGTCGATCTCTATCGATTGATTTTGTACTCGTGCTGCGGCTTTAGATGGAGTAACGTCAAACCCCTGTATATTGTATAAACGTATCGTGGCGCAATCTGCGATGTTGGATATTGTTACAGCCCCGGTGGTAGGGTTGGGGAATACGGCAATGTTGCCTTGTGAGGCATCTCTGATGGAGAGATCCTCGTCGCCCGGGTCGGTCCCTGCCTCCACGGTGGCCTGCTGTGAGAATTCTGAGGTGTTGCCGTGTGAGTCTGTGGCGGTGGTTGTGACTGTCTGGCCCGTGAGGTCGTCGTCGAAGACTGCTTTCCACGTCCCGTGCGGCGAGGGGGTGGCCGTGGCTATATATTTGCGCCCTTCGGGGAATGAGGCCGCAGGGTCGTGGACATAGAACAGTTCCACTACCGCACGTTGAATGTTGCGGGAATCAAGTTGCCCGCGGATGATGGTCTTGCCGAGCACCGCGTCATATACAGCAGAGGTGACCACAGGGGTATTCATCAATCGGTTGCAACCGTCGTCGAGGTCGGCGGAGTCGTTGGTGTTGATACCCCAAGGGTTGATGTCTATACCTGCCCAGCCGTTGTCGTAGATGGCGTTCTGCGATATGCGGTTGCGTATGGTGGTGTTGTCGGTGAGCATAATGCCGGCGGTGTCGTTGTGGGCTATGACATTGCCCCGGTTCTCGCCTCCTATGAAGTTGTCGTGGGCTCCCGTGCTGAGCATGATTCCAGCCGATTTGTTGCCGAGCGGCAGCAGGGTGTCGGCCGAGGAACCGATGATGTTGTTATACACCATCACACTGTCGGCCCTATCGGTGATAAGCATTCCAAACTGGCGGTTGGCGGACACCACGTTGTGTGACACTTCGAGGTTGTGGACCAGCGCGCTCACGATGATGCCGTTCTCATTGGGTAGCGGGCCGTTGCCGGTGGCATCGACTCCTATGTAGTTGCCCTTAATGCGGTTGCCGTCGCAGCCGTAGTCGGTCACCTCGATGCCTGCGTAGCGGTTACCCGAGAAAATGTTGCGGTCTGCCGGACTGTCGCCTCCTATGATGTTGCCTTTGGCGAAGGCGGCAAGCATCAGCCCCACGTCGTTGGGCAGCGGGTTGAGTCCGGAAGCGTCGCAACCCACGTAGTTGCCTCTGAAGATGTTGGTGTCTGTGGCACGGGTGACGATGAACAATCCGTAGCTGCGGTTGCCCGAGAGGAGGTTGTTCTCCATTATGTTATGGTTCGACGAGCCGTCCACGCAGATGCCCGTGGCGTTGGGTATGGAGACCGTGCCGGTAACGTCGGAGCCGATATAGTTGCCGGCGATATTGTTGTACGAGCAGTGGCCGTAGTAGATGCAGCCGTAAATCTTGTTGCCGGATATGATGTTGCGCTCGCCTACGGTGGCTCCGCCTATGATGTTGTGCCGTCCGGCGGAGTTGATCTCCACTCCGTTGGCCTGCAGCGGAACTCCCTGGGCGTCGTTGAACGAGAAGGTGCCGGTCTTGTCAAGTCCTATGTAGTTGGCGCTTACTCTATTGCTGTCGGCTGCCTGGATATAGACACCAATCTCGGAGTTGCAGGAGATGATGTTGCGCGAGCCAGCCGTCGTGCCGCCCACAAGGTTGTCGTTGGCTCTTTGCTGTATGATCACTCCGTAGTGGTTCGAAAGCGGTGCCGCTCCGGTGATGTCGAGTCCGATATAGTTGCCTTTCACCACGTTGTTGCGCACGTTCATGCCGTCCATCACCACGGCGGCATTGGTGTTGCCGGACAATATGTTGCGTGTCGCCTCTGTCTCGCCTCCTATCACGTTGTCGTGGGCTGCCGAGGTGATATATATTCCTTGGGAGTTAGGCACCGACAGGGTTCCCGTGCGGTCGCAGCCTATGCGGTTGGACTTCACCGTCACTCCGTAGGCTCCCACAAGGGCAACGCCGGCTATGGAGTTGCCGCTTATAATATTATTGGAAATGGTTATGTTGTGCGAATATTCGGTGGTATAACCCATATAGGTGCCGCCGGTGATTCCGATGCCGTAGGTGTTCGACGGCTCAAAGGCATTCTGCCCGTCGGCCTGGATTCCTATGTAGCAGTCGCTCACCGTGCAGTCCACAGCTCCGAACAGCATTATCGAATACTCGAATCCTCCTAGGGCAAAGCCTTTGATGGTGTTGTTACGGCCAATCATTGTGTTGGGGCCTACCACTCCGAAGGCGAAGGTGAGACCGGTGGTGGACTTGATGACCACTTCCGGTCCGTTGGGGTTGAGGTCGCCTTGGTTGGCGGTCTGTGTGGTGCCGTCGATGGTGATGTTGTTACCCAGTATGTATGGCAGGTTGGACTGCAGCGTGATGGTCCAGGTCCCGGTGGTGGCGTTGTAGCCTGCGTCACTGGTGGGGATATTGAAACTGATGGTGGAAGTGCCCATGTATGACATCGAAACTCCGTTCAGGGCCGCCCGCAGCGATCCCTCGCCACTGTCGGCGGTGGTGGTGACCACATAGTCGCCAGCCATCGCAAGGTGCGTCACTGCCAGCAGCAGCGCTAATGCCGCTATGCGTCGTGTTCGTTTAATCATAATTAGTCTCATTTATTGTCGTCTTATAGTCTGTTGCCGTTGAGGAATACCGTCTCCACCTTGTTCTCGCCGAAGCTGTAGGGCATATATTCGTAGGATGGTATAGGCTTGGTGATGTAGAAGTTGGCTCGTTTGCCCACGGTGATGCTGCCTAGCTGGTCGCTCACTCCCATGGCGTAGGCTGTATTGATGGTTGTGGCATTCAAGGCCTCCTCGGGGGTGAGTCGGTAACGGATGCAGGCCATCGAGAGGACGAGCTGCATGTTGAAGGAGGGGGCTGTGCCGGGGTTGTAGTCTGAAGCCATGGCCACAGACAATCCTGCGTCGATCATCTTGCGGGCCGGCGAGAGCGGCAGATTGAGGAAGAATGCGCATCCGGGAAGAATGGTGGGCATTGTCTCGGAACATTTCAGGCTTTCGATTTCGGCATCGCCCATCTGCTCGAGGTGGTCAACGGAGATGGCTCCGTATTTCACACCCACCTGCACGCCCCCCGACACTGCCATCTCGTTGGCATGTATTTTCGGTCTCATGCCATATTTTATGCCGGCCTCCAGTATTCGCTCGGTATCCTCGACCGTGAAGAACCCCTGGTCGCAGAACACGTCGATGTAGTCGGCAAGCCCCTCGGCCGCCACCTTCGGTATCATCTCGTTGATGACCAGATCGACATAGTCTTCCTGGTGTCCGCGATACTCCATCGGGATGCCGTGGGCTCCGAGGAAGTTCGACTTGATGGTCAGTGGCGAGTTTTCCTTGAGACGGCGTATGACGCGTAGCAGTTTCAGCTCGCTCTCGGTGGTCAGGCCATAGCCGCTCTTGATTTCGATGGCACCGGTACCCAGGCTCTTCACACCGTCGAGACGTTGCTGTGCCAAGTCGTAGAGCTCGTCCTCCGAAGCCGCCGCCGTGGCTTTGGCCGAGTTGAGAATACCGCCGCCGCGTTTGGCTATCTCCTCGTAGCTGAGACCGCGTATCTTGTCCACGAACTCGTGCTCGCGCGAGTTGGCATACACCAGGTGTGTGTGCGAGTCGCAGAAGGCCGGAAAAACCTGGCCTCCCTTAGCGTCGTATTCCTCGTCGAAAGTCTGTTCTGGCAATTCCTCCATCAGGCCGAAAGCCTTTATCTTGCCCTCTTCTATGACGAGGTAGGCGTCGTTCAGCGTCTCTGTCTCGGTCATCTCTTTGCCGCACTTGCGCAGCTTGCCCTCGCGCTCGATGCCGACTATCTGCTTTATGTTTTTGATCAGTGTTGTCTTCATGATTTGTCGTGTTTAATTAGTTCTCAAAACAGTTCCTGCTGGTCCCCGCGGGTCTTCACCCGTCCCAGGTGCTGGTAGGCCATCACCGTGGCTTCCCTTCCTCGCGGTGTCCTCATCAGGAAACCTTCCTGTATCAGGAACGGCTCGTACACCTCCTCTATCGTCCCCTCGTCCTCGCCCACAGCGGTCGCTATCGTCTTCAGGCCCACCGGGCCGCCCTTGAACTTGTCGATTATCGTGTTCAGTATCCTCAGGTCCATCTCGTCCAGTCCGTGGCTGTCCACGTTCAGCGCCTTCAGCGCATAGCGGGCAATGTCCAGCGTGATGGTCCCGTCGCCCTTCACCTGCGCGAAATCCCTCACCCGCCTCAGCAGCAGGTTCGCTATCCTCGGAGTTCCGCGGCTCCTGCGCGCTATCTCCAGCGCCGACTCGCTCGTGATCTTCACGTCCAGCAGCCCGGCGCTCCGGTTTACTATCTGCGCCAGCGTCTCCGAGTCGTAGTAGTGCAATCGGCAGTTGATGCCGAACCTCGCCCTCAGCGGCGCCGTCAGCATTCCGCTCCTCGTCGTCGCTCCTATCAGCGTGAACGGCTTCAGCGTCAGCTGCACACTCCTCGCCGCAGGCCCCGACTCCACCATGATGTCTATCTTGTAGTCCTCCATCGCCGAGTAGAGATACTCCTCCACCACCGACGACAGACGGTGAATCTCGTCGATAAACAGCACATCGTGCTCCTCCAGGCTAGTCAGCAGTCCCGCCAGGTCCCCAGGCTTGTCCAGCACCGGCCCCGACGTCATCCGCAGGTTCACGTCCAGCTCGTTGGCGATGATATGCGCCAGCGTAGTCTTTCCCAGTCCCGGAGGGCCGTACAGCAGCACATGGTCCAGCGGCTCATGCCTCACCTTCGCAGCATGCACAAACACCTTCAGGTTGTCCAGCACCTGCTGCTGCCCGGCGAAACTCTTGAACGCCGTCGGCCTCAGAGCCCTCTCCACCTCTCGCTCCTGCACACTCTGGCTGCTCCCCGTAGCATCTAAATTATCGTTCATAGTATAGTGCGTCTTACTTATTACAAATAAAAATGCAAAGATACATAAAAAAAAACAAACAACCGCAAACCGCCGCCACTTTTTATCAACACCCCACCCTCCCCTCCATCTCCGCCCCCCGGCAACCCTTACCAAAAACCAACAAAAAAACCGGCCACTGACCACTGACCACCGACCACTGATCCAACCATAGTCTTACCATAGAGTTGATACCTATTTGTCTCCTATGTATCAGTAACTTACACTTTGCCGAAAATTATCCCCTCCTAAAAAAATGTTCACTTTTCGTAACACCGATGTAAATCAGTACATTATATTATAATTTAACACAAATTAACATTTCTTGCCCGTTTCCCATTTTTCCCTCTCCCGTTACCCCCTTCGGCGACCCTCGATTACCCCTCCGACCTGTTGAAAACTTTCCGCCTCCAAACCAGTTTCCCCGACCCCAAAACACCTCCATTTTCCCCCTTCGGAACACCACTCTCCGTACTTCAAAAATCCACATCTCGGAAACGCTGAAAATCAAGCTACTGCAACAAATTCAACAAATTTAACACTTTTTTTCTTGCACCATTAAAAAAACTTTCGTATCTTTGCCGGTGAGATATAATACAACAAAAAGCGCCTAACCTCTTGTACTCAAAACACTTGATGCTCTCGCGCACACACGTACATATATATAAATACTCTCACAAATGACAAACACAGGGAACATACACGGCATCAGAGCGGCACTCCTCGGGAAGCTCCGCCGCACCCACCGTCGCTTCTCCCTCGTGCCAAAACCACACAGCGACGCACCCGTCTTGGGCCTTCCCCGGCTGTGAGGCCGCGAGCCCCACAGCCAGTCGCACTCCGACCGTCAGCCCCGTCCGTTGCCAGCGGGACGGCGAAACCACACAAAGAACGGCAACAGCCATAACTCGAAAAAAGGAAACGATTATGATACACAATTACAAATTCAAGGGGGGATTTAGTAATCAAAAATCCAGCGCGTCCAACCGACGCCAAAGAAAAAGGCTAACCGCCCTAACCCTGTTACTGCCACTACTCCTGGCCGCACTCCTGCCAGCTGTCGGGAATGCACAGGTTATTACATGTTCTGGTGCAGGCTATAATTGTTTGCAACTAGGAGACGGGGCTTCGAATTCAAACACTTACGGCCCAGTTTCCCAGAGTGGCAGTACAAAATACAGTTACCACGAGATCCTATACTTAAGTTCGGAACTATGCCAATATGGAGGAACCATTAAAGCCATAGCTTTTCAGGCAGCAGGCTCTTATTCCCTGAATGTGGCAATTTATATGAAAAACGTCACAAAATCATCCTTTGACGGAACATATACCGACTGGGTAACGGCAACAGACCTAACACCCGTATATAACGGGACTTACAGCTTCGTGAGTGGTTGGAATGTCATAACTTTGACCACGCCTTTTGAATACGAGGCGGGAAAAAACCTGCTTGTGGCTATTGACAACAACACATCTCTTCTATCCGCCGTTCGATTTTATTATAACTCTCCCGGACTAGGGTACGTTAACCAAGGGAAAAGAAATTCATCTAACATCAGTCCCACTTCGCCTGGAATGGCATCAGACCGTTACACAAGTCGTCCCAATACAGCATTTTGCATAAAATGCAGAGGAAACTGTACAGATCGCACAGGTGAAATCACTTTTACAAACACCACTGTCAATCTTGCTCCTGGCTACACCTCCGCCAACGACAACATTTCCTCGAATACCGTATCGCCTACAGGTACTGTGAGTTTTACATCATCAAATCCACTAATTGCCTCCGTAGATGAAAACACCGGTATAGTCACAGCCGTTGCAGACGGTGATGCAACTATCACGGCAACTATCGAAGATGACGGCACCAACTGTGAATACGTTAATACTTACACAGTCCACGTCTCCTGCCTTGATCCATCTATGGAATGGTCGAGATCCTCATTCACTGCCAACCAGACCACGACATCTTTCCCCACACTTTATACCGGGAATGCGGGCAGTCCTATAACATACTCCTCATCCTCTCCGTCAGTAGCCACCATCAACTCATCCGGCGTGATAACTATCGTGGGGTCTGGCACAACTACAATATCCGCTAGCGCACCAGCCAACGGCGACTATTGCGCAACTACGGCTTCCTACACCTTGACCATCGACGGCACGTGCCCTCCAACCTTCGAAGACGTACATGAGAACTACTACATCCGCAATTTCACCGCCACTGGCGGCACCGTCGGCATCGACAACACTTCTCTCGGCACTGCCAACACCTATAGCGACTACTACGACTCACGTAGCTTCACCACCCTAGAGAATGTAGCCACTACAATGAACTTCTCCATCACTGCCGCTGGCGGCGCCACATACGGCGCAGCCATCTGGGTGGACTACAACAACGACGGCATCTTCGCCGCCGGTGAGCGTGTCTGGAACACCACTTCGGCTCAAGCTTCGCCAATAACCGGCAACTTCACGGTGCCAGCTTCCGCCACTCGCAAAACGTACCGCATGCGCGTAGTCATCGACGGAAACGACCCCAACCCCTCCGACCCCTGCCACATTGGTCAAGGCGAAGTCGAGGACTACAAAATCATAACACCTAAATATGACTGTAACAACCCTGGCTCACGATTCTACTCAAGCCAGCATATCGACAACGTGAACACCACGGGGCATGCCCACGACATCAACAACCCGCAAACCTTTGAATATCCTGGCCAAAGTTATTCCAATTTCTACAACTCGCAGTATGTGCAGGTGAGTGTTGGTTCGCAACTTGTGGTGAACGTGACTCTCGAACTTGGCGATGATGACCGTGGTTATGTAGTGGTGTGGGTTGACTGGAACAACGATGGCACATTTAATAACGACGATGAGCGTGTGTATGTCTCTGGAACCATCGCTGCAACCCAACACGCTACATTCACCATACCAAGCTGGGTGCAGCCCGGTTCATACCGTATGCGTATCCTCGGTAATCGATATTTAACTTACGCTAGCTATCCGTGTGGCGATGCAGACCTTGTTTATGGCGAATATGAAGACTACAAGATTGTAGTCACGGTGCCGACTCTTACTTATGCTAACGGCAACTGCGCAGGCACATTCACCAATGTCTCACCCTCCACGCAGCAGGGCTACGACTATATCACTCTCAATTCCCAGGAGCCTTCCTGCTCTGGCGGCGGCACTTTCGCTGGTTGGAACACTATGGCCGACGGTTCTGGTCAATACTACCAGCCTGGTGGCACTTACTACCTCTCGGGTGATGCAACACTCTACGCCATGTTCCTGCCCGATTGCTGTGTGCCAGACAACGCCTTCATCACCTATACACACGGAGGCAAGACAGACACCGCACGGATGGCCGACGACAACTATTTCTACTACAACATCTGCCGTGGCGAGACGATGATCGCAACGCTAAACGATGAGAGAGGATGTGGCTACAGCGACTTCCACTGGACTCTCGACAGCCTCGCAACACACCTGCAGACTGGTAACGCTGCTAACTTCTCCCACACCTTCAACTACGAGTGGGGCTACAAACTCAATCTCACAGCCCATAGCACTGCCGGCTGTGACCTCAGAACAAAAGGACGTGTCCGCGTCTCTGGCGGTATTGGTTGGCTCAGCAATAAGCCCGACCATATATATACATGCCCTGGCAACGAGCAGTCTGTAACAATAGGCTACGAAGGTTCCGACTCTTACGTCGAAGTCAACCATCCCGGTGTGCAGCTCGAAACGTCACTTGGACACTCCAACACCATATTCCTCCCCGACGGCATTGCATGCGATGCTGACGGCGACCCATCAACACCGGCTTCATGTGCATATGTCTCTACGGTCACATTTACGCAGTTCTCAGACGATGCTGTTATCCGCGACTACAACGACATACTCTACCTCCACATGAATCTGGAGCACGCATGGCTCCCCGACCTGTATATATCGATAGAATGTCCAAATCACAATAGAGCAGCCATACTTAATCTCTATAATCCTACAGTAGGTGGTGCATCTGGATGCGTCAGCTCCATACCGACAGAAAACCAGTACTGGACAGGCGAAACGGGATTTGGCGGCGGCGGCATAGAGATCCAGTTTGGCGTTCCGGACATGTCAACCGACAATTCTGCAGCAAACTGTAATCCATCTGACAACCCACCAGGAACAGGTTGGAACTATGCTTGGTCAAACAACGACAATCATGGGTACACCTATGCTGGCGGTATGCAGGGCTTTGTTTACAATACTGGCAACTACCACAACACATCAGGAAACCGGTATCCAATAGACTCGACCAATATGGCGGAGATGACCCAGGTGTATCACCCCGAAGAGTCGTTTGCAAACCTTGTCGGATGCCCGCTCAACGGAGACTGGACAATAACTGTTATGGACGGCTGGAGCAAGCATAACGGATACCTCTTCGAGTGGGATCTCGCCCTCAGCGAAGACCTCCTTGGTGAATCTTGGTCATACTCTGTTGCTCTCGACACAGCTTGGTCTAACTGTACATGGTCTCGCGTCGGCTCTAAGTTCAGCGGCATCACTATTACCGCTCCCGATAACCTCGAACCCGGTCACGACTACAACGCCAGCTGTAACCTCACATTTGTCGATGAATACGGCTGTCAGACTAACAAGGATATCGACATCGTCTTCGAAGTGGGCAGCATTGGAGCATCAAAATCCTCGACTGCGGCACACTGCGGCAGCTCTGACGGTACAATAACCATTACCTCTCCCACTGGCACGGCTCCCTTTGAATATAGCATCGATGCTGGCGCACATTACCAATCCAGCAACACCTTCACAGGTCTTGCCGGCGGTACCTACACTGTCCGTGTCCGTGACGCCAACGGCTGCTACGTGGACGAGGAAGTAACAGTCGATAATATCGGAGCCCCAACATTCACCTATACCTCAACCAACAAAAAATGTAAAGGTGGTGCAGACGACGGCACAATAACGATAAGCACAGTAACCGTAGGGAGTACCGAATACACCTCCGGCAGCGGTTTCGAGTTCCAAGTTGACGGCGGCGCTTGGGTCGCCGGTTCCTTGCCGTTCACACTCAGTGGACTGGATGCTGGCGACCACACGGTCTCTGTCCGCAGCACTTCCGACCCGACCTGCTCTGCCACCCCGGTAACAGTAATCATCGGAGAACCCGCAACGGCAGTATCTGCATCGGGAATTACATTGGATGTTGCTCCTCCTATTGTATGTGAGAACGAGGCGTTAATAATCAACGCAAGTACAACGACTGCCATAGGTGGAACACCAGGTTACACCTATACATGGGAAGCTACGCATGGAAATATCAATAATTTGGGAGCATCGGGTTCCTATGCGGCAACAGCCCAAGCATCTCCTTATGGAGGAATGCCAAGTTATGTTCAATATGATATCACATATAGTCTTATAGTAACGGATGCCAATGGATGTAAAGATACTCAAACAACAGTAGTTACTGTCAATCCTGTACCGCAAGTGTCAACACGTGGGGCTAGTGGATGTCTTCATAACCCAATAGAGCTGAGCTTGATCAGGGTTACAGGTGGAACTCTGCCGTATGGAGATACACTCTGGACTGCAAGCTGGTTCGATCCGAACGCAGGCACGGTGCAAGAGTTGCAACCTTCGGGCAATGCGTTGGTAACACCAACGTCAACGGATAACCATACCTATCAGGTATCCGTAATAGACGCGAACGGATGTATTGGTAGTAATACAGCAACGGCATTCGTTTACCCGTTGCCTCAATTTGGTCCCGTAACAATCAATGCCCCCTCTTGCTATGGCGAAAGTGACGCCAGCGTCTCATTTACTCCGTCTGGCGGAACTGGCGTCTATACAATAGTAACACTCGATGGCACTTCTACAACGCCAGTCGGTGGGGTTTACACATGGACAGGTGTGGCAGCTGGCGAACACACCTTGCGCATACGCGACAGCCGTACTGCTGATGGTTGCGATTCCGTTAAGATAATCAATATTGACCAGCCCACACCGGTTGTTGTATCCGCCACCGGCGACACACCTATTTGCGAAGGCGACAACGTGACCCTCACCGCAGGTGATGCCACCGGCGGTGCTGGCGGCCCTTATACTTACACTTGGACTGCCCTGACTGCTGGCAACGATGACCCGACGCCGAACGAGCAGAGCGCTACGGCCACTCCGTCAACCACCGGCACGGTGTCGTATGTGGTGACCGCCCGAGATGCCAGTGGTTGCCCGGGCAGGGACACCGTGGACATCGTGGTCAACCCGAAGCCTACGTTTAACCTCTCCATGTCGGCAGTTACTTGCTATGGCGGCAGCAACGGACATATCTATATCAACAGCGTTGCAGGCACGCCAGACTTTGTGTTCGCTACTTCAGAAAGTGGTCCATGGCAGTCGCTGACGCCCAACGGTTCTGGTACTTACACCTGGCCCGACGGAGTCTCTGCCGGCACTCATACTATATATGTGAAAGACGGCAACGGATGTATAGGCTCGTTATCCATATATGTGGACCAGCCAGCCAACCCGATTTCTCTCACCGCCACATATAATCAGCCTACCTGTAATGGCTTTAACGACGGAAGCATAGAATTCACTGTCCAAGGCGGCACCAATCCATACACCGTCACAGTTGACGGACATGCAGTTGCTCCTACTTCGGGCAGCACCTACGACGCCACAGGCCTCGGTGTCGGCAACCACTCGGTACATATTGTGGATGCCAACAATTGCGAAAAAGACGCTATACTTATACTCACCGAGCCTAATCCCATAGTTGTTGAAGCCAGTATCTCTTCCCCGATATGTCAAGGAGGTGAGGTGGATATGGAGGTCACTGGGGTCACTGGCGGCAGCGGCGACTACACTTCCTACACTTGGACGGCTGTGACAGCAGGCAACGACAACCCGACACCGGGAGGCACGCCCACTGGCTACACAGCCACGGCCACTCCTTCCACCACCGGAAGTGTCACCTACCGCATAACCGTTACCGACAACAACACCTGCACAGGCTACACCGACGTCACGGCAACGGTGAACACACTGCCCACAGTGACGGTGAACAGTCCGGCCATCTGCCAAGGGCAGACCGCCACTCTCACAGCCGGCGGAGCTGCAAGTTACACGTGGACACCCACCGATGACCTCACCATATCAGGCAATACCGCCACGACAACGGTAGCCGGAACTTACACCGTGACTGGTACCGATGCTAATGGATGCTCCAATACTGCCACAGCAACAGTGACTGTGAACGCACTGCCTACGGTAACGGTAAACAGCCCGGCCATCTGCCAAGGGCAGACCGCTACGCTTACAGCTGGCGGAGCTGAGGATTATACCTGGTCACCGAATATCGGCTTGACGATAACCGATGCAACGCACGGCAGTACGGCAACCACGACCACCGCAGGCACCTGGACCGTAACTGGTACCGACGCCAACGGCTGCTCCAACACCGCGACTGCAACGGTAACGGTTAACGCACTGCCTACGGTTACGGTTAACAGCCCGGCCGTCTGCCAAGGACAGACCGCTACGCTCACAGCCGGTGGAGCTGCAAGCTACACATGGACACCCGCCGATGACCTCACCATATCAGGCAATACCGCCACGACAACGGTAGTCGGAACATACACCGTGGAAGGCACCGACGCTAACGGATGTAAGAACACCGCCACAGCCACCGTGACTGTTAACGCACTGCCCACCGTGACGGTGAACAGCCCGGCCATCTGCCAAGGTGAGACCGCCGAGCTCACAGCCGGCGGAGCAGTGGATTATACCTGGTCGCCGAGCACCGGCTTGACGATAACCGATGCCACACACGGCAGCACGGCAACCACGACAACGGCAGGCACCTGGACCGTAACCGGTACCGACGCCAACGGCTGCACCAATACCGCTACGGCCACAGTGACTGTGAACACACTGCCCACTATTACGGTAAATAGTCCGACGGTATGTAGTGGAGAATCCGCTACGCTCACAGCCGGTGGAGCTGCAAGCTACACGTGGACACCCGCCGATGACCTTACCATATCGGGCAATACTGCCACGACAACGGTAGCCGGAACCTACACGGTGGAAGGCACCGACGCCAACGGATGTAAGAATACTGCCACGGCCACGGTTACGGTGAACGCACTGCCCACCGTGACGGTGAACAGCCCGGCCGTCTGCCAAGGCGAGACCGCCACGCTCACAGCCGGTGGAGCTGCAAGCTACACGTGGACACCCGCCGATGACCTCACCATATCAGGCAATACCGCCGCGACAACGGTAGCCGGAACCTACACGGTGACAGGAACTGATGCCAACGGCTGCTCCAATACTGCCACCGCTACGGTAACTGTGAACACGCTGCCTACCGTTACAGTGAATAGTCCGGCCATCTGCCAAGGTGAGACCGCCACGCTCACAGCCGGTGGAGCTGCAAGTTACACGTGGACACCCGACGATGACCTCACCATATCAGGCAATACTGCCACGACAACGGTAGCCGGAACCTACACGGTGACTGGTACCGACGCCAACGGCTGTACCAATACCGCTACGGCCACAGTGACTGTGAACACACTGCCCACAGTTACGGTGAACAGTCCAGCCGTCTGCCAAGGTGAGACCGCCACACTCACAGCCGGTGGAGCTGCAAGCTACACATGGACACCCGCCGATGACCTCACCATATCAGGTAATACCGCCACGACAACGGTAGCCGGAACCTACACGGTGACTGGTACCGATGCTAATGGTTGCTCCAATACTGCCACAGCCACGGTAACTGTGAACACACTGCCCACGGTGACGGTAAACAGTCCGGCCATCTGCCAAGGGCAGACCGCCACACTCACAGCCGGTGGAGCTGCAAGCTACACATGGATACCCGCCGATGACCTCACCATATCAGGCAATACTGCCACGACAACGGTAGCCGGAACCTACACGGTGACTGGTACCGATGCTAATGGTTGCTCCAATACTGCCACAGCCACGGTTACAGTGAATGCACTGCCCACCGTTACGGTGAACAGTCCGGCCATCTGCCAAGGGCAGACCGCTACGCTCACAGCCAGCGGAGCTGCGAGCTACACATGGACACCCGCCGATGACCTCACCATATCAGGTAATACTGCTACGACAACGGTGGCCGGAACTTACACTGTAACCGGTACCGATGCCAACGGCTGCTCCAACACTGCCACAGCCACGGTGACAGTTAACGCACTGCCCACAGTGACGGTTAACAGTCCGGCCATCTGCCAAGGGCAGACCGCTACGCTCACAGCCAGCGGCGCTGTAGACTATACCTGGTCGCCAAATACCGGCTTGACGATAACCGATGCCACACACGGCAGCACAGCAACCACGACAACGGCAGGCACCTGGACCGTAACCGGCACCGATGCCAACGGCTGCTCCAACACTGCCACTGCCACGGTAACTGTGAACACGCTGCCTACGGTTACGGTGAACAGCCCGGCCATCTGTCAAGGAGAGACCGCTACGCTCACAGCCAGCGGAGCTGCGAGCTACACATGGACACCCGCCGATGACCTCACCATATCAGGTAATACTGCTACGACAACGGTGGCCGGAACTTACACTGTAACCGGTACCGACGCCAACGGCTGCTCCAATACTGCCACAGCCACAGTGACTGTGAATGCAATGCCCACAGTGACTGTGAACAGTCCGGCCATCTGCCAAGGGCAGACCGCTACGCTCACAGCCAGCGGAGCTGTGGATTATACCTGGTCGCCGAGCACCGGCTTGACGATAACCGATGCCGCGCACAGCAGCACAGCAACTACGACAACGGCAGGCACCTGGACCGTAACCGGTACCGACGCCAACGGTTGCTCCAACACGGCCACCGCTACGGTAACGTTGAACACACTGCCTACCATCACAGCTACATCTGACCCTGTATGCGAAGGCGAAGATGTGGAGATTACAGCCAGCGGAGCAGCAACCTACACGTGGAGCCCGATGACCGACGTGACGCTCAGCGGAACGGGCAACAACATCGCCACGATAGACAATGCCGTCAACGGAGCGACTTACACCATCACCGGTACTGATGCCAATGGCTGTATCAATACCACTACTCACACCATAGTGGTTAGAGACTCTGCAGAACTAAATGTCACCAACGCCACACAGACGGTATGCCAGGGTGGTAGTATCACTCCCATCGTCATCACCTACGAAAACGCAACCGTAAATATTACGCCTTCGCTGCCGGATGGTCTGACCGTCACACACGTGAACGCCACGAAAGACTCTATCTACGGTGAAATAACGGGTGCTACAAGCGGCCAGATATACACTTTCACTGTAAACGCCGACAACGCCAATGACTGTGGCGACAAACAGCAGGTGTGCACCATCACCATCTCGGCAAGAACGGAGGTGAACCCGACTGTCAGCGGATGCGGCAGCTACCACTGGACGTCAGCCAACGAAGACAGGATATTCACCGCTTCGATAGATACGGTAATCGGACCATACACCGACAGCCGCGGATGTGACAGTATCACGAACCTGCACGTAGTGGTGAACCCGCTTCCTAACCCCACGATGAACGACGTTACCGTATGTCTTGGAGGTAGTGCTACGCTCACCGTCAACGAGACATACGCACACTATGTGTGGAGCAACGGTGTCGATCGCCGCGACTCGACGGTAGTCACCAGCGCTGTAGGCGAGACGACCTACACGGTGCATGTGACCGACGCCAACGGATGTGAAGCAGACGTCTCAGCCAAGATCATCGTTAACGAAGCGACGAAGCCGGTGATAACGGGACGCTCCACTATATGCAACGGTGACACCGACACACTGACAACCACTACCGACTACTCCTCGTACACCTGGACTGGTGGCGACCACAACGACTCGCTGTTCGTAACCGCCACAGGCGACTACACGGTGACCACGATGGATGCCAATGGATGTACAGCCACCTCCGACCCGTTCCACGTCGAGGTGCTCGACCCGATAACCATAACCGAGAACTCAAAAGACTCGACATACTGCTATAACGAGGCAGCCGACTCGCTGAGCTTCACCGCTCACGGCGGCAACGGCAGCTACACCTACCAGTGGGAGATGTCAACCAATGGAGTTGACTTTACCCCCATAACCGGAGCCCAGGACACCGCCTACACCCCAGCCACCAACGTGGCGGCAGGTAGCTACACCTACCGCGTGACTGTGGATGACGGAATGGGATGCGGACCGGTGCAGCAGATTATCGCTGTAATCACGGTGAGGGAACCTCTGACGCTGACCGAGACCAGTCCCGACGCTGGATACTGTAAAGACTCGGCATCTGCCACCATCGGCGTAGTAGCCCACGGCGGCAGCGGCGAGTATGAATACCAGTGGGTAGTGTCGACCGACGGCGGAGCCTTCACCAATATCGCTGGCGCTACCAACGCAAACTACACACCGACCACGACCACAGTGGGTGAACATGTATATCAGGTAACCGTGAGCGACAAGAAAGGATGCGGCGACAGCACCCGCACGATTGCCACCATCACCATATACGACAACGTGGGCCTGGATATGACCAATGCCACTCAGGTGGTTTGTGCCGGCGGTACCATCACCCCGATAGTGATCACCGCCACCAATGCCAACACCCCGACGGTGACAGGTCTGCCCGGTACGCTGAACTACGATCCGGTAGCCGGTACGATCACCGGTACGGTGAGCGGCAACGCCGGCGACGAGATAAACTTCACCGTCAGTGCAACTGGTCTGCACGGCTGCGGCGACTCGACACTATACGGCAAGATAACCATCTCGGCAAGGACCGAGAAGGATTCGTCGGTGACCGCCTGCGGCAGCCTGCACTGGACCACTGCTAACGAGGATAGGACCTTTACCGCTTCGATAGATACACTTATAGGACCGTACACCAGCGCCAGCGGATGCGACAGCGTGACGAATCTGCATGTCGTTATCAACCCCGTGCCGACTCCGGTGATAACGGGTACCGACCATATCTGTCTCGAAGATACCATCTTCCTCACCGCTACCGAGGAGTATGACTCCTACTCATGGAGCAACGGTGCCACCACCCGTAACGACACGATAGTGCCGACGGTGGCCAACACTTACGACTACACGGTGACGGTGACCAAAGACGGATGCTCCGGCACTTCGGCAGTTCACAGCGTGACGGTATATACACTGCCGGTGCCTGTGATAAACGGCGACCACATCCTCTGCTACGGAGGCAGCACCACGCTGACCACCACGGTGTCTTACGACAACTACGTGTGGAGCAGCGGAGCACCTGACGTGAACGCCACCGGTGACTACACGGTGATTGCCACCGACAGCCATGGCTGTAAAGACACCTCGGCAGTGTTCCATGTGGAAGTCCTCGACGAACTTACCATTACCGAGAACTCAGCAGATGCCACATACTGCCGCAACGAGGCGGCCGACTCTCTGAGCTTCACCGCCCACGGCGGCAACGGCACCTACACCTACCAGTGGGAGATGTCAACCAACGGTGTTGACTTCAACCCCATCTCCGGTGCCAACGACACAGCTTACACTCCTGCCACCAACCTTGCGGAAGGAACCTACACCTACCGCGTGACCGTGGACGACGGACTGAACTGCGGCCCGGTACAGCAGGTAATAGCGATTATCACCATACGTCCTGCCTTCGTGGTCTCCAACAGCAATAGTGCTACCGGATATTGCGAAGGTGCTACTGCAACTGCCATAGGCGTTACGCCGACTGGCGGAGCTGGCGGATACACCTACCAGTGGGCAGTGTCCACCGACAGTTCCAACTACATCAACGTCTCTACCGACAGCGCTTACACTCCGAACACCACCACGGCCGGCACCTATTATTATAGGATAACGGTAACCGACAGCGAGTGTGGCGACACCACGTTGCATGTGCAGACGGTGAACGTATGGCAGCATGTAGGACTTGACCTGGTGGGCGACCTCAACCAGGCCAAGTGTATCGGCAGCGATATTGACTCGGTTCACGTTGTGGCGACCAGCGCCGCATCAGTGGATGTAACTATCAACCCGAGTACAATACCGTTCACATACAACGAAACCACCGGCAACATCGGATTTACCACTGCCGGCAATGAGAACGATGTCATAACCGTGACCGTGGTAGCCCACGGCGAGCATGGCTGCGGCGACTCGACATTGACCTTCAAGGTGACTCTGTCGGCCCTGACGGTTGTCAATAGGAATGTCACCGAGTGTGGCAGCTACACCTGGACATCGGCTGCACACCCGTCCGAGGACGAGATCTTCTCCACCCCGGGCACCTACGACAGGTCGTTCGGTCCCTACGCTGCAGTCAATGGTTGCGACAGCACCACCACCCTGCATGTGGTGATCAACCCCAACCCGGTACCTGTAATAACCGGCACGACGCCCGTATGTCTTGGCGACACCGCCGTACTGACCACCACCGAGGCTTATGCTTCATACGACTGGGACAACGGCGTCAGCACTGCCAACGACACTATAGTACCGACGGTGGCCAATACCTACAACTACACTGTGACCGTTACCAACGCCGAAGGATGCTCCGGCACTTCGGCAGCGTTCACTCTGACTGTCAATGACACTGCCATACTCTCGGCTACCAACACCAGTCAGCTGTCGGTATGTCAGGGTGGCAACATCACACCGATAAAGATTACCTACGGCCACGGCACCATAGGATTTGAGTACAACAGCGCTGCCGGTCTGCCTGCAGGCCTGACATACAACGCCAGCGACTCTACCATCACTGGTACTCCCACAGGTGTCGCCGGCGACGAGTTCACATTCTCCATCATCAACACTAACGCCAACTGCGGCAACAAGACCGAGACCTGCACCATTAAGATCTCTGCAGTAACTGCTGTGAACGTGAATATCTCCGAGTGCGGTAGCTACAGCTGGACATCGACTGCTCATCCGACGGAGAACACAACTTTCGACACTCCGGGTACCTACGACATGACATTTGGTCCTTACACTGCAGTCAATGGGTGCGACAGCACAGTCAACCTGCATGTGGTGATCAACGCCAATCCGGTACCAGTGATCACAGGCACGACACCTGTATGTCTGGGTGACACCGCCGTACTGACCACCACCGTGGCTTACGATGCGTACGACTGGGACAACGGTGTTAGCACTGCCAACGACACTATAGTACCGACGGTAGCCAATACCTATAACTATACGGTGACTGTTACCGACGGCAACGGATGCTCCGGCACTTCGGGTGTGTTCACTCTGACTGTCAACGACACTGCCATACTCTCGGCTACCAACACCAGTCAGCTCTCGGTATGCCAGGGCGGCAACATCACACCGATAAAGATCACCTACGCTAACGGCACCATAGGCTTTGAGTACAACAGCGCTGCCGGTCTGCCTGCAGGATTGACCTACAACGCCAGCGACTCTACCATCACGGGCTCGCCCACTGGTGTTGCCGGCGACGAGTTTACCTTCACCATCATCGACACCAACACCAACTGCGGCAACAAGACCGTGACCTGCACCATCAAGCTCGGTGCTCAGACCATAGTGGACAGCACCATCACCGGTTGCGGCAGCGTGGCATGGGCTTCGGCGGCACATCCTGCCGAAGATAGCACCTTCACCGTCTCAACCACCGTCAACTACGGTCCCTATACCGCAGTCAACGGATGCGACAGCACGACCCGCGTGCAGGTGGTGATCAATCCCAATCCGGTGCCTGTGATCACCGGCACGACACCTGTATGTCTTGGTGACACCGCCGTGCTGACCACCACCGAGGCTTATGCTTCGTACAGCTGGGACAACGGCGTAAGCACCGCCAACAACACGATAGTACCGACCACTTCCGGCACTACCAACTACACGGTGACCGTCACCGACGGCAACGGATGCTCCGGCACTTCGGCAGCCTTCGCTCTGGCAGTCAATGACACCGCCATACTCTCGGCTACAAACACCAGTCAACTCTCGGTATGCCAGGGCGGCAACATCACACCTATAAAGATTACCTACGCTAACGGTACCATAGGCTTCGAGTACAACAGTGCCGCCGGTCTGCCTGCAGGCCTGACCTACAACGCCAGCGACTCTACCATCACGGGCTCGCCCACCGGTGTTGCCGGCGATGAGTTCACCTTCACCATCATCGACACCAACACCAACTGCGGCGACAAGACCGTGACCTGCACCATCAAGCTCGGTGCCCAGACCATAGTGGACAGCACCATCACCGGCTGCGGCAGCGTGGCGTGGGCTTCTGCGGCACATCCTGCCGAGGACAGCACCTTCACAGTCTCGACCGTCATCGACTACGGCCCCTACACCGCGGTCAACGGTTGCGACAGCACGCTCAGGTTGCATGTCGATGTGAACGGCGGCACGACACCGGTATTCAGCGTTCCTGACGAAGTCTGCGTCTCCTCCTCGCTTGCCAACGACAGCATTGAGATAAGCGTACAGGCTCTCACGGGCTACACCTATACATGGACCATCGACGGCGGCACCTACGCTGCCAGTAGCCCGCATGGCGCAGACGGCGTGAGCGACACCAACCGCATCGTGGTCCGTTGGGCTACCGACGGCGACAAATCCGTGAGCGTGACTCTCACCAACATCGCCAACACCTGCGAGGGTAGCGCGTCGAAGACCATACATGTACATCCTGTACCGGGCATCGCTATCGATGCTGTGGCTGGCGACATCTGCCCGCAAAGCGGCAACCTCACGCTGGAGGCAAGGCTCGACCCGGCCACGACGGCTGACTACACCTACACATGGGGTGGCGAAGTCACTGTGACCACGGCTGAACCGGTCTCCTCTTACGACACCAACACTGCCACGGCAGTGATTCCTACCACCTCATGCGACACTACCTACAAGGTAGGTGTCGGCGTGAGCGACAACTACGGATGTGCGGCAGTGGCCGACAGCGTCACCATAGTGGTCCGCGACGTTGAACCTCCGACGTTCACCCGTCCGGCTAACGACACCATCTACAAGAACGACATCTGCGAGTACGACGCTTCGGTATCTGTGACGGGCGATGCCTCCAACCTCAACGACAACTGCACCGCAATCGCCGACCTGGTAGTATCCCACACCGACAATATCGAGGATGGCTCCTGCTATGGCGAGACGATAATCCGCCGTGCTTGGCGTGTCACCGACCTCTGCGGCAATGTCTCCGACGCTGCCGACTCGATCCAGACCATCGTGGTACGCGACACCACCTCTCCGGTAATTGTCGGACCGATCGACGATATCGAGGTCGAGGGATGTGACGCTACGGCTGTGCCGGAGGCTTACTCCAGCATCGAGGAACTGAGGTCTCACACCGCTGGCGTCAGCGACAACTGCTCCGACGATGCTCATCTCACACTCAGCGTGTCCACTGCGGCTCCGACTGGCTCTTGCGACAAGACAGTCATACGCACCTACACCGTCACCGACGACTGCGGCAACAGTACCAGCATCGACCAGACCATCACCATCACCTATCCTACCATGGTGGTGCCGGTCAGCGACACTCTGCCGGGTGTCTGCGAGAGCGACGCTGTAGTGCCGCCTGACGATGCCATCACTATCTGTGGCACTTTGGTAAGCCGTGTGCCTTATCCCGATGCGGCCACTTACCGCACCGTCGAGGCTGGCGCTGCAGGATCTACCTATATCACCTACACATACACCTACACAGATTGCAAGGGCGACCACCTCTGGCACCGCACCTATCATATCACTCCCGAAGGGTTCACTCCTCTCGACAATGTGCTCGACACTGTGGCTTGCCCCTCCGACATTGTGCGTCCGATACCGGTACCCACTCTGTCGGTCTGCGGCACCCCGATAGCGTTCGACTCGATAAGCGTGACCCATAGCGATGCAGCGTGCGGCGACAGCATCTTCAACTACTCCTACGAAGTCAACGGCGAGTCCTACACCTGGCAGTACATCGTCACCTTCGAGCCGAGCGAGTTCTCGATGCCGGCCGACAGCGTGCGCCACGTCAACTGCCCCTCGGCTATAGCCGATCCGGTGGCTGCTGGTCTCATGCCTACGGTCACCGACGCCTGCGGCAACGTGCTGACAGCGGTGGCTGTCTCGGCCGACCCGACTCCCGCCTGCGACGGCACGGTGGTTTACACCTATAATTATAACGACTGCGCTGGCCACAGCCACGAGTGGCACTTCACCTACATCGTAGAGACGCCTGACTTCACCATCGCTCAGGCCGACGGCTCTTCGATAGTGGCTTGTGCCGCCGAGGCCATCGGTGCCGGCGAGACGGGATGCCCGTTCACACTGCCGACCGTCACCTCGGCTTGCCTTGACGTGCTAACCCCAATCGACACCATCCTCGGCACCATGCCGACCTGCTCGGGCAATATGACCTACACCTACCTCTACCGCGACTGCGCCGGCCACGAACACAGCTGGACCTATACCTACATAGTCCGCGACACCGTGACTCCCACATTGACTGCACCGGTGGCTCAGCAGGAGGCTGTTCCGGCTGGCAACTGCCAATATGCGATACCTGACCTGAGCACCATCGTGCCGCCCTATTTCTCTGACAACTGCGGCGAGGTAACCTTCGTCTCTCAGTCGCCGGTCGCCGGCTATCCGGTTAACCAGCTGGCAACCGAGCAGATTGTGAACGTCGAGGTTACGGTCACCGATCCTTGTAATAATAATTCAGTCACGACGGTGGCGGTACGTGTGCCGGCGTCCGACGTCTCTGTCAACGCTTCGCGCGACGTGGCTATCTGCTTCGGCGATGCCACCAGCCTGTCGGCTACGGTGATAAGTTCCAACAGTGGCGCGACTCAGATGACCTGGAGTCCGGCCAACGGCTTGAGCTCCACCTCCGGCAGCCCGGTGACCGCCTCGCCTGCCGCGACTACCAGCTACGTGGTTACTGCCATCGACGGCAACGGATGTGAGTCCACCGACACTGTGGTGGTAACTGTCCATCCGTTGGTGACGCTCGGCGCAAGCCCACTGCAACAGGAGGTCTGCGCCGGTGGCCAGATAACTCCCATAACGGTGGTGGCTGCCAACGCTTCGGTTTCGGTAGTCGGACTCCCGACCGGCGTCTTTTACAACAGCACCACGGGCATCATAAGCGGCTTGCCGCGCGGCTCGGCTCCGTTCACCATCACGGCCACTTCGCTCTACGGATGTGACCCGGTGTCGCTGGACGGTGGCATAGTGGTTACTGACACCATCAGGGATTACCATTCCGACGTGGCGTGCGACACCTACACCTGGACTCTCAACGGCGGCACCTACTCCACTACCGGCACCTACACCTACGGCTCCACCACGGCTCAGGGCTGCGAGAAGATCGACTACCTCAACCTCACTGTCAACCACCAGACCTACGGCATCGACAACGTCACCGAGTGCGACTCCTACACCTGGGATCGCGGCAACGGCCAGACATACACCTCTTCTACCAACGCTCCCACCTATGTCTTCCGCAACGGCAACGCTCAGGGCTGCGACTCTACGGTTACGCTCCACCTCACCATCCACTACTCCAACAGCGGCGACACCTCGGTTCTGGCGTGCGACACCTACACCTGGTACGGCACCACCTACACCACCGACGCCGTGGTTCAGCAGCAACTCTCCAATATGTGGGGCTGCGACAGCACCGCAACACTCCATCTCACGGTGAAACCGTCCTACAGCTTCAGCCTGACCGACTCGCTCTGCGATGGCGACACCTACCACTTCCACGGCGGCAACTACACCGTGGGTGGCACTTATACGCACACCTACCAGAGCGTCTATGGCTGCGACAGCGTCTATAACCTCGACCTCACCTTGCTGCCCACCCTGACGGTGGAGGTCAGTGCCGAGGCCAACTGCCAGACGGGTCAGTACGAGATCCACGCCCAGTCTGATGCCGGCTGCTACCAGTGGAGCGCTAAACCCGACCACGGCCAGCTGGCATCGCAGAGCCACGAATCCACCATTTACGTGGCTCCGCCTGAGGCTACCACCTACACCGTTGTCGTGGGCTACGGCGAGGGCCTGATGTGCCCGGCAAGCGCAAGCCTCGCTGTCGACGAGCTGGTGCTGCCTGAAGCCGAGATCAAGGTACGTCCGCCTTATGTCACCATCGACATGCTCGACTGGTATGCCGACGACGCTTCGACTGGCGAGACCAGCGGACGCGAGTGGTACGTGGACGGTATGTACTACGACCAGCAGTCGGCCCACATCCAGGGCATCTACGACGTCCACTCCTTCTACGACTCGGTATCGCTGATGCTCATCGCCAAGAGCGCACAGTGTGCTGACACCGCTTTCGCCAGCATACCTTACCTCAAGGCTGAAATCTGGGTGCCCAACGTCTTCACCCCGAGTCTCGACAACAACAACCTCTTCGGTGCCGACGGCATTGGCATAATCGAATATGAGATATGGATCTACACTCGCGAGGGTCTGCTGGTATTCCACGGCGAATCGCTCGACGAGCGCTGGGATGGTCTGCATGAGGCCACAGGAACTCCCTGCAAGCAGGAATCCTACGCCTATCGTATCGACTACCGCTTCGTCACCAAACCCGAAGAACTCAAGACCAAGGTCGGTATGGTACTCCTGCTCAGGTAGGAGACCTGCAGTCTCTCACCGGCAGTCATACCAATTCTGACTGAAACCAAGGGAGGGCCGCAAGGCTCTCCCTTTTCTTGTAGTCCTCCACAGGTCAGTATCTCACCCCTCCATATACATAGTCGCAAAAATACCCCGATTCGGGGGAATTTTAACACTCTTTAACTATTCATTTCCTCCCTCTCACGCAGCCCCCCTCTCTCTTTAATAAGAGAGGGGGCGGGTGAGCCATCTTTACTTTGCCTTTGCTTTATCCTTACTTTATCCTGGACCTCACCTTAAGGTTACCTTAATCAATAACCGGTGTCCGTTACCTCCGAATCAAAACTTTTTTTTACAAAATTCCGCTGAGTTCACTCTTTTTTGCGACTATGTCATTGAAGCAATCCGAATCTCTTCCCCTCTAAAACCGAAAATGTTGTTTGTCAGTTAAATAACAACCTTGTGAATAACTGGTGAAAACTTTATTTCGGTGAGAAAAAAAAATGATGTAATTTTACACCCTGAAAATTTTGAGTTAAAATAGTTTATTATGCCGTATTTCACACATTTACACGTTCACTCGCACTATTCAATTCTCGACGGGATGTCCAAAATCCCCGACCTTATCAAAAAATGTAAGGCCAACGGTATGTACGCCATGGCTCTCACCGACCATGGAAACATGTTCGGTATCAAAGACCTGGTGGATACTGTAAACAAGGAAAACGGCAAGGTAAAAGACAAAATCAAGGAACAGGAGGCCATCTTGCAGAACGACGGGGCAAGTCCCGAAGAGAAGCAGGAGGCTGATGCAAAGATTGAACAGCTGAAAGAGCAGCTGTTCAAACCGATACTGGGTATCGAGACCTACTGCGCCCGCCGCACTCTCTACGACCACGACAAGAACGTGACGGAGGTAAACGCCGAAAACGGCAAGGTCCGCATCGTGGACCGTAGCGGTTGGCACCTCATCCTGTTGGCTAAGAACAAGCAGGGCTACAAGAACCTCTGCAAGCTGAGCTCTATAGCCTATATGGACGGTTTCTACGGCACCCCGAGGGTTGACCACAACGTGCTGGAGCAATACCACGAGGGCATCATCTGCTGCTCGGCCTGTCTGGGCGGCGAAGTCCCGCAGAAGATTCTGGCAGGCGACCTGGAAGGGGCGGAGCAGAGCGTGCTGTGGTTCAAGAACCTCTATGGCGACGACTACTATATCGAGCTGCAACGCCACAAGACCGACAAGAAAGGTGCTGCCACCGACACTTACGCTAAGCAGGTGAAGGTGAACGCGGTCCTGGTTGAGCTGGCAAGAAAACACAATATCAAGATGGTGGCCACTAACGACGTGCACTTCGTGGAAGAGTCTCATGGCGACGCGCACGACCACCTGATTTGTATCAGCACCCAGTCGGACTACAACGACCCCAACCGCATGCGCTACACCAAGCAGGAGTGGTTGAAGAGCCCCGACGAGATGGCCGCCATCTTCGACGACCTGCCGGAGGCTCTGGAAAACACACGCGAGGTGGCGGACAAGGTGGAGGTTTACTCCATCGACTCGGACCCGCTGATGCCTATGTTCGACATCCCCGAGAGCTTCGGCACGGAGCTGCAGTGGCGTGAACGCTTCACGGAGGAGGATCTCTTCAACGAGTTCACTCAGGACCAGAACCACGAGGTGGTGATGTCCCAAGAGGCGGCGGAGAAGAAGATAAAGAAGCTGGGCGGCTACGAAAAACTCTACCGCATCAAGTTCGAGGCCGACTACCTGGAGAAGTTGGTATGGGACGGCGCCCACATGCGCTATGGCGAGAACCTGACGGACGAGCAAAAGGAGCGCATCGTCTTCGAACTCCACACCATCAAGACGATGGGATTCCCGGGCTACTTCCTCATCGTGAGCGACTACATTCGTGCTGCCCGCGAAGAGTTGGGCGTGAGCGTGGGTCCCGGACGTGGAAGCGCAGCTGGCAGCGTGGTGGCCTACTGTTTGAAGATCACCGACGTGGATCCTCTCAAATATGACCTTCTGTTTGAGCGTTTCCTCAACCCCGACCGTATCTCGCTGCCTGATATCGACGTGGACTTCGACGATGCGGGCCGTGGAAAGGTCCTCGACTGGATCACAGAGAAATACGGCAAGGAGAAGGTTGCGCACATCATCACCTACGGCAAGATGGCTACCAAGTCGGTGATAGCCGACGTGGGTCGTGTGGAGGGGGTGCCGTTGGACACGGTGAATCGCATCAAAAGCTATATCCCCGACAAATTCCCCGACGGCCTGAAGGACGCAAACGGCAAGGTGCTGGAGAAGGCTCCTAAGGTGAACCTGGAGAACTGCTACAAGTATGTGCCGGAACTGAAGGCTATATTGGAAAGCCACGATCCTGAGGCCGAGAAACTGAAGCCGATGCTGGAGTATGCCGAAGAGCTGGAGGACACCAACCGCCAGATTGGCATTCACGCCTGCGGTGTCATCATCGGTGCCGACGACCTCACAAAGTTTGCTCCTATTTGCACCATCAAGGACAAGGACACCGGCCAGGATGTGGTGGTGACGCAATACGACGGACATGTGGTGGAGAACGTGGGTCTTATCAAGATGGACTTCCTCGGGCTAAAGAACCTCACCATCATCAAGGACGCCCTCGTCAACATCAAGCGGCGTCATGGCATAGATATCGACATCGACCACATTCCTATCGACGACGAGAAGACCTACAAGCTCTTCAGCGAGGGCAACACGGTCGGCACGTTCCAGTTTGAGTCGCCGGGAATGCAGAAATATCTGCGCGAGCTGGAACCTCACGTCTTCGAGGACCTCATCGCTATGAACGCCCTCTACCGTCCGGGCCCGATGGACTATATTCCTGACTTCATCGACCGTAAGCAGGGACGCAAGCCCATAACCTACGACATACCCTGCATGGAGCAGTATCTGAAGGACACCTATGGAATCACGGTCTATCAGGAGCAGGTCATGTTACTGAGTCGCCAGCTGGCCGGCTTTACCCGTGGCCAGTCTGACACGCTCCGCAAGGCTATGGGTAAGAAGCAGATTGACAAGATGAACGAGCTGGAGCAGCTCTTCTACGAAGGGGGCGAGAGGAATGGACATCCCCACGATGTGCTGCACAAGATATGGGAGGACTGGAAGAAATTCGCCGCCTACGCTTTCAACAAGTCGCACGCCACATGCTACTCGTGGGTGGCCTACCAGACGGCTTACCTGAAAGCCAACTACCCGGCTGAATATATGGCTGCGGTGCTCACCAGTGGCCAGGACGACATTACCCGCACCACTCAGATTATCGAGGACTGCCGCAAGCACGGTCTCGACGTGCTGCTGCCGTCGGTGAATGAGTCGGAGAAAAACTTCTCGGTCAACGACAAGGGTCAGATACGTTTCGGTCTTCAGGCTATCTCGGGTATGGGAGAAGCAGCCTCCGAGGCTATTATCGCCGAGCGCGAGGCCAACGGTCCCTACAAGGATATATTTGACTTCCTCAGTCGTGTGGACCTCCACACGGTCAACCGCAAAAATGTTGAGGTACTCGTGATGGCCGGCGCTTTCGACGGCATCGGTTCTATGCACCGTGCTCAGTATTTTGCGAAAGATTTTGACAACGACAGCACTCCCACTTTCCTCGAGAAGTTGGTCAGATGGTCCACCCGCCAGCAGGACAATGCCAACTCTATGCAGATGAGTATTTTCGACACCATGTCTGAGGAGGCCAAGGAGGAAGCACATCCGGAACCGCCTAAGTGCGAGCCTTGGAGCACTCTGGAACAGTGCCGCAAGGAGAAAGAGGTCATCGGCTTCTACATCTCGGCTCACCCGCTCGACGAGTTCAAATACGAGATGCGCACCTTCGTCAACACACAACTCCCCGAACTCGCCAACCTCAAGCAACTTACCAGGCCGACTCTGCGTTTCGCCGGTATGGTGTCTAAGGTTAAAACGGGCACTTTTGCCTCCAACGGCGACCCCTATGGCATCATGACTCTCGAGGACTATTCGGGCTCCTACGAGGTTAAGATGTACCGTGACCAGTTCCAGCAATTTGCCTCTTATTTCAAAGAGGGGCTGATCATCTATTGTACTGCCGTGCTGAAGGTGTGGACCAAGACCGATCCCAAGACTCGCAAGGTAACTCGCTCGGACCCGCGGCTGGCTATCAACAGCATATCTCTCTTGAGCGAGACGATGACAAAATATGCCTCGGCTGTGAGGTTCTCGGTGGACTTGAGTTCGGTGGACCAAAACCTCTGCGAGACTCTGAGCAAGATGATGGAGGAGTGCCAGGGCACGGTGCCGGTCAGGGCTACCATAGTCCACGGCGACCTCTCTATGTCTATGGTCGCAGATGATCACAAGGTGAATCCCAAGGAGTTTCTCAAGCGGCTGGAACAGCTGCCGGGCATAGCCGATATTAGAGTGGAGGGACTATGGCACTAAAACTACAGACTACGGTAGATGTTGGCAAGAGCCCGCTGCGGTTGGACCACAGCAGCAGGATTCTGCTCATGGGCAGTTGCTTCAGCGACTCTATGGCGGATTTCATGCGGCAGGCGGGACTGGAAGTCCTCGCCAATCCGTTCGGCACTCTCTACAATCCTCTCTCTATTGCAACAGACATGGAACGAAGCCTCGCCGGCGGCGGGGTAGGGGAGGAGGACCTGGTGCAGCACGACGGACTCTGGCATTCTTTCGCCCATCACGGGAAGTTCTCTTCTGCCTCTAAAGAGGAATGCGTGAACGCCTGCAACGAGGCATTTGCTCAAACTCGGGACTTCCTTCGTCAGCCGGCTACGGTCATCGTGACGTTCGGCACTTCCTGGGTGTTTGAGCGCGAGGGTAGGGTAGTAGCCAACTGCCACAAACTCCCCTCTTCGCTCTTCTCTCGCAGGATGCTGGACGACGGTGAGATAGGGAACCGTTGGCAACCTCTCGTGGAACGGCTGGTGGCGATGGGTCATAAGGTGATAATGACCGTGAGCCCTATAAGGCACCTTGCCGACTCTGCTCACGGCAACCAGCTGAGCAAGGCTACCCTCTTGCTGGCAATTGACAGGCTCTCCGGTGTCGATTACTTTCCCGCCTACGAGATTATGCTCGACGAGCTCCGTGACTACCGCTTTTATGCCGACGACATGCTGCATCCTTCTCCCTTGGCTCAGACGATAATATGGCAGCGTTTCCAGGAACGCTATATGGACGACAGGACCGTCGAGCTTTGCCTGCGCTTCTGTCAGTTGTCAAAGATGCGCAGCCACCGTCCGCTGAACACCGAAAGTAAGGCCTATGACGACTATCTCGCGAAAATGAGGGAGCTGGAATCTCAACTCTCCAAAGAAATTGGCCGCACGATATAATATTATAGCAACATTAACGTTATTAGATAAAACGAATATAAAGATGAAAAACATAGCAATTGTGATGGGTGGTTACTCGGGCGAACACGACATCTCTATCAATAGTGGCACCCAGGTCTATAACACTCTCGACCACTCTAAATACAACCTCTTCCGTATCGTCGTGGACCGTCAGGGCTGGAAATGTCTCCTGGACGACGACAGTGTGTTGCCGGTGGACCTCAACGACTTCTCGGTGACCACGTCTCAAGGCAAGGTCCGTTTTGACCTGGCATTCATCCTCATCCACGGCAACCCGGGCGAGAACGGGGTCTTGCAAGGCTATTTCGATATGCTGGGCGTGAAGTACACCACATCGGGATTCTACACTTCGTCGCTTACCTTTAACAAAGGCTACTGCAATCCTGTGGTGCGCGATTTCGGCATCGTTAAGGTGGCCAAGTCTCAGCTGCTCTACAAGTCGCAGGGCTATGACGTCGAACTCTTGCAGGAGAATTTGCGTCTGCCGGTATTTGTTAAACCTGCGTCGGGCGGCAGCAGCGTGGCTACCACCAAGGTGAAACGCTGGGAAGACATACGCGATGCCATCGAGGAGGCTTTCTCCGAGGCCGAAGAGGTGATGGTGGAGGAGTGCATCGTGGGTCGTGAGTTCGACTGTGGCGTCTTCCGCACCAAGTCGGACCTCTTGGTGTTCCCCATCACTGAGATTGTCCCCATCGGCGAGCACGAGTTCTTCGACTACGAGGCCAAATACAACGGCTTCAGCAACGAGATAACTCCTGCCGAAGTCGAGGAGGCGGTCAGCAAGCTCATCCAGCAGACCTCGGCGAAACTCTACGACCTCCTCAACTGCAAGGGCATAGTCCGTTTCGACTACATCTACGACACCGACCGTCAGGAGCTCTACTTCCTCGAGGTCAACACCATACCCGGACAGAGTGCCGAGAGCATTGTTCCCAAACAGGCTCGTGCCATGGGCATCTCCACTGCCGAACTCTACGATATGGCCATCGAGGCAGCCCTCGCCGAAAGCTAATGGCATAGACGTCTTTTGCAAAACAAAAAACTCAAGACATAGAACACATAACCCAAAACTCATATAATGCTTTTCGAGAACACCATAGTAGGACCTATACATAGCCGCCGGCTGGGTTCCTCCCTCGGAGTCAACCTCCTGCCGCTCAAACACAAATATTGCTCTTACGACTGCATCTATTGCGAATGTGGCTGGAACCGCGAGTCCGAGCAGCAGGAGATGGTCTATGCCACTCCTGACGAGATTCGTACGCTCCTCGACCAGCGTCTCCGTCAGCTGACTGCCGAAGGGGCCTCCGTCGATTCCTTTACCTTTGCCGGCAATGGCGAGCCGACCCTCTATCCCCATTTCCCCGAGATGGTGGACCTGGTGTCTGAGATGCGTGACCGCTACTATCCTCAGGCGGTTACCACCCTCCTAACCAATGCCACACAGCTCAAGCACAAGGCCATTTTCGACGCAGTCCTCAAACTCGACAACCCTGTCCTAAAACTCGACGCAGGCACCGAGCGTATGCGCCAGCTTATCAACCGCAACAACGACATGGGCTGCTCTTGGGATGAGCTCCTCAGCAACCTCATAGCCTTCGGCAACAAAGCCATCATACAGACTCTCCTCTTCGACGGCACCTCCGACGGCATCCCCGTCTCCAACATCATCGACGAGGAATTCATTCCCTACCTCCAACACCTCAAAAAAATAACTCCAAAATACGTAATGTTGTATGCGTTAGACCGTGCAACACCCGAAAAAAATCTCCGAAAACTCTCTGTCGAGGAATTGAATGTTTATGCGGAACGTATTAGAAATGAGGGAATTGAAGTAAAAGTTTACGGTTAAGACAAAAAAATATTTTGTCAGAATAAAAAAAGTGTGTATCTTTGCAAAATCTTTTACGAGATAAAAGGTCGTTTGGCCGAGGGGCTAGGCACAGGTCTGCAAAACCTGCTACTCCGGTTCAAATCCGGAAGCGACCTCCACAAAAGGGTTCCATCACACAGGAGCCCTTTATTTATATAAGACACTCAGAATCATTTGTATGTCCCACTACGCGCTCATAGGTCATAACATATCCCATTCGCTCTCGCCGCAGCTGTTCCTCGAACGCTTCGGCGCAGCTGGCCATAGCTATCGGCTCTTTGACATGGCGGAGTTGTGTGACCTGCGGCAACTTGTGGCGGACAATAACCTTGCGGGATTCAACGTGACATCTCCTTTCAAGACCGCCGTCATCTCCCAGCTGGACTTCCTTGACGACACAGCGAAGGAGATAGGTGCTGTGAACTGCGTGCGTGTGGAGTCCGACGGCACCCTCTCGGGGTTCAACACCGATGCCGAATCTTTCCGTCTGACCATAGAGTCCTTCCATCTCAGTGGCAGACAAGCCCTAATCTTAGGCACCGGCGGAGCCGCACGGGCAGTGGCCTACGCCCTACGGCAGCAAGGACTCCAGCCGCTCCTCGTAAGCCGTAACCCTCAAGAAGGGCAGCTCAGCTACCCCCAAGCGGCAACCCTCGCACCCAAGGCCTCTCTCATAGTAAATGCCACTCCTTCGGGTTGCACCCTCCCGTTCTCGATTCCCAATAGACAGTCTATAATCTTCTACGACCTCAACTACTCTCCCGCACAGACTTCGTTCCTCCAATCCGTCGCCCACTACGGTGCCAAAACCATAGACGGCATGCAGATGCTCCGCAACCAAGCCCACCTCTCCTGGCACCTCTGGCACCTCACCACCCTCTAACCCACAGCTCAAGAGCCTTCCCTATATTATAGACAAAGGCTCCGTTTGAAATGCCTTTTTGCCTTGAATATGGTATTTCTATGGTAGCACGTTGGTCCATATCAAAGCCATATCATATATATGGTCTATATATGGTCCATTTATGTTTCATTTATGTTTTTACACTTGCGTGTAAGATGTTTTGCGCTTCGGCAAGACGTTTCCTTGACTCGGCATACAAACAAGTTTATCTGCTCTCGTTTTTCGGAAACGTGGAAATCGATGGCAAGAGATTGATAATATGACGTTTATGGTTGGTGTGATTTTTTTGATAAAAAGTTGGGTGAAGGGCAATTTTTGAACAAAGTTAAATGGCTGATACATAGGACACAAATGGGTATCAACTCTATGTGAAGTCTAAGGTGGATTTAATTGAAAATTTTGAACTAGCAGAACTGGATTTTCTAGTAGAACTAGGGGTTATGATGGATGATGTTTTTTATAGGACTAATAGGGCTAATAAGACTTATGGGTCTGTTATAGAATTTATAGAAATCATAGAAACTATAGATTTATGAAGAGGGAAATGTTTTGCCTTTCGGCAAGACATTATCTTGGCTTTGCTTCGCAAGACTCCTTCTGGGCGCAACATAAGAGTAAACTCTTCTGTATTTGCTTTTGAAGGAGTTCGGCAGTGGAAGTTTACTTCCAATGCTCTCGCTCTACGATAATGTTTTGCCTTTCGGCAAGACATTATCTCGGCTTCGCTTCGCAAGACCCATTCTTGACTCGACATAAGAATAAATTCTTCTGTACTCGTTTTTGAATGGGGCCGGCAATGTAAGCAAGCTTTCAATGCTCTCGCTCTACGATAATGTTAAAATAGGGTGGGATTGTTGTGGAATAGAAAAATCTTCGTATCTTTGCAGCCGCTTACGAGAGAGAGTAAGCATGCAAGAAAAGCATTACAGATTGTCCTTACTTGTAAAATCGCCAAAGTTCAAGCTGGAGGATGAGCATTTATGCTTTCGCTTGGGATTGTATGCTATTTCATTAGCATATCGTCAGGCGTGAGATGTGTTCCCAGAAAAAATCGTTCCAGCAAAGGTGTTTGGCGATACCTTCAAGTAAACGACATGAGTACATAAGTCTCATGCCTTTCTTTTTTGTATTTTATATTCCTGTTAGAGGCTTGGGGAATTGGAAATAATAGATAGATGCAACCAAAAGAATTTAAGAAAAAGGAACGTATAATTCGGTTGATGCAAGATGTTGGTTTAACGAATGAGACTCCGATATCCCAATATATGGATTTAGATTATTTTATAAAAATGATGGAGGCTGGTAGATATTACGTCAAGAAAAAGAAGATGTTTAAAGATAAATTAGAAAAAGATTACCCCAATAATCTAAAATTCTGTCTTCACCCAGTTGGCGGTGATTTACCATTGCCAGAACAGCCGAATATACAGGCAATATTGACAGAAAATATAAACACGCACAAAAGATTAAGTAATCTCCTGACATCTTGTTGGACAATGGGCGAAAACAGTAATATCTTGATGTGGCAGTCATTTACAAGTAGGCTGGGAGTGCAAATATGTTCCACGATTGGAGACTTCGCAGGTTCTTTTATAAATGAAGATTATTATATCTGGTGCGGTAAGGTTCAGTATGAGAGCCCGCAACAGATGGATTCTCCGATATACAAAATATGGGAAAAGCAATGCCATTTCTCTGATGAACGTGAAGTAAGATTTATTTTCTCAAAATCTCTGGAAATAATAGAAATTGGGAAAATGAATAGCAACGGTGTATATTTGCCAGTTTACCCTGAAAGAATGATCCATAAGGTAATTCTATCTCCGTTTATAGACAAAGGAGCGGCCCCAATGATGGCATCTATGTTGCATAAGAAATATAGTATTTCAGTGGATATATTAAATGTTGAAATGGAAAACTAAAAAAATAATAATATGAGAAAAGCTTTATTTTGCATTATCATCTTCGTGGGATTTGTCTCTTTATATACAAATGTGTTCGCCTACGATTTCTCAGCCATGGCTTCGAGTGGGCAAACTTTATATTATACAATTAGAGGAAGTAATGTGACAGTTGTCCCAGAAAATAGCACTAACCCTTATTATAGCGAAGCCATTACAGGGGATTTGGTTATTCCCAATTCGGTTGAATACAATGGTAACACTTATATAGTAGATAGTATAAATTTTAGTACGTTCTCCGGTTGTAACGATCTTCTCTCGGTGATTATACCAAATACGGTTAGATCCATAGCATATAGAACTTTTGCTGGATGTAAAAGCCTTCATTCCGTCTCTATATCCAATTCCGTCACGGATATCGGTGCAAGCGCCTTCTATGGATGTACTGCCCTAACAGATATTAACATACCAGGCTCAGTTGTTTCGATAGGTGCAAGTGCTTTCGAAAATTGTTATGGTTTGTGCTACCTTAATATTCCTCCTTCGGTGACTTCTATTGGGGAAGCAGCCTTCACTGAGATTAAAAATGTGATATATAATGGTGAAGCCGTGGGCTCCCCATGGGGAGCACACACGGTTAATGGTTATGTAGAGGAAAGCCTTGTGTTCTATGATGCATCTAAGGAATACATTACAGGGTGCTGTACATCCGTTGAAGGATCAATCATTATCCCATCTTCAGTAAGAAGGATTGGGAAAGGCTCTTTCTCTTATTGTAATGGTTTAACTGTAGTAACTATTCCAGATTCGGTCACGTTAATTGATACGTTGGCTTTTTTTAAGTGTATCGGTTTGAGAACAGTGAATTTTGATGCAATTAGCTGTACGATGCGGCAAGATGGAGATTTCTATTCTGCATTTAAAGGATGTGATTCTCTTACATCCGTAGTTATTGGCAATAGTGTAAGAATGATTCCGGATTATGCATTTAGGGACTGTAGGAATTTGTCAAATGTGACAATAGGGAACTCGGTAGAGACAATAGGGAGAGATGCTTTTGCCGGGTGTGGATTCTGTTCATTGGTCATTCCGAATTCGGTTACGACTATAAAAACAGCGGCTTTCTTATCGTGCCGTAACCTTGAGTCAATAAATATTCCTAATTCGGTTACAGAAATTTATTCAGAAGCTTTTACTAACTGTTATTCTGCAACGAAATTGGTTTTAGGGAGAAATGTAACAACAATAGGCTACGAGGCTTTTGAAGGATGTGTGGGGCTTCTTGAGATTAGGAGTAATGCTACCATCCCCCCCAGTTTAGGAAATAATGCCTTTAAAAACGTTGCACCAGGCATTCCTATCTATGTACCTTGTGAACGGATTCCATTGTATTCTTACAATTGGTCGTATTTCTCAAATTTTATAGAGGATCCAGGGTATAATCTTAATGTTTCATCGATAGATGTTCAGATGGGTGTTGCTATGGTTACGGCTCATCCGTCATGTACTAACCCAGTAGCCGTGCTAACGGCTTATCCCAACAGTGGTTATCAGTTTGACCATTGGAGTAATGGCAGTACATACAATCCATTGACAATAGCAATAGTTGATGATACTGATATTACCGCCTACTTCCGTGCTAACAATGGTATAGACGACATCGCTGCCGATGACATAAAAGTTTACGTCAACGGCAGGAATATTGTCATCGAAGGTCCCCTCGACGAGAGTGTGATGGTTTACGACGTTATGGGCCGCATCATCTACCACGACGTGGTCCGTGCCCCCATCACGGCACCCGCCGCAGGGGTATATATGGTGAAGATAGGCAACGCCAAAGCCCGCAAGGTGGTGATATTGCGATAACCTTATAGAGGTCACACAATAAAAAGGTCGCATGGTAAAGCGTGCGACCTTTTTGTTCTATGCAAAAAATAGCTAATTCCGGCAGAAAATGGAATGTTAATCCTACACTCGATTTTCATTGAAAATCACAAGTTGAACCCACTGCAATTGGGGCTCTTCTTATAAATATATTATTGTAATACATTAATAATAAGGTGTTTGAAATATTTTTTGGTGGTGTAAAAAAAAGTTCGTATCTTTGCAAATTCAAAATAGGAAGAAAAAGATGAAGATGAACGCTGTAGAACAAAGTTATTTGGAAAAAGCCGAGCAGTTGTGTGCGTCGGCAGAACAATGCACCTCGTCGGTAAGAAGGAAGCTGGCCGACTGGGGCTGCCCCATAGAGATGATGCCTAAGATAGTGGACAAGCTGGTGGCTACCGGTTTTGTGGACGAGATCCGCTATGTGAAGGCCTACTGCGAGAGCAAGGCATTCTCGCAGAAATGGGGCAGGATAAAGATCCAGTCGATGCTGAGGCAGAAGCACATAGGCGGCGAGCTGATAGCAAAGGCTGTGAAGGAAATCGACGACGAACGCTACAGAGCGGTGCTCCGCGAAGTGGCCGAGGAGAAATGGAAGACCTGCCAAGTGGCTGACCCTATGAGGAGCCGCGGAAAACTCATGGCATTCCTCGCAAGCCGTGGCTACGAGAGCGAGGTGGTGCAGGAAGTGGTGCAGGATATTATCAACAAGAAATGACAAATGGAAGTTTAATATATTTCTAAAAGACTAAAGACCATGAAAAAGTTTTATATGATGATGGCGATGTCGTTGCTGATGGTTTTGCCGTTGGCGATGAACGCCCAACAGGAAGAAACTGAAGCTAGCGAAGGTACGGCTGTAGAAGCCACTGTGGAAGAGGGAGCCGAGCAGGCTGCAGAAGCGGCTGAGGCTGTGTCCGAAGAGCCGGCCAAGAAAGGCGTGTGGACCACGAGCAGCACTCCGGCACTGAAGATCGACCAAGCCTACTACAACAACTGGTCGGCATCGGGCAACGCCCAATTGGCACTGACCGCCTCGTTCAACGGCAACTACAAATACACCAACACCAAGGACATTTGGGACAACGTGGTGGATCTGGCATTGGGTATGAACTGGCAGGACCTCGACGGCAAGAACACTCCTCTGATGGAGAGCTTGCGCAAGAGCGAAGACAAGATTGACCTGACGAGTACCTACTCGCGCCAATTAAAGAAGGCGTGGAACGTTAACGCCATGGCCAACTTCAAGACCCAGTTCTACAAAGGTTTCCAATATGGAGAAGACACCGTGCTGATTTCCCGTTTTATGGCGCCGGCCTATTTGACCACCGCCATCGGTTTCGAGTACAAGAAAGAATGGTGGAACGTGTCGCTGTCGTTCCTGACAGGTAAGACGACGTTTGTGTGCGACGACAACCTGATCGATGCCGGTTACAACTATGGTGTACCTCAGAAACACCTCAACGACCCGGTGAATCCCCGTCACACCCACGCCTACTTCGGACTCGGTTCATACGTCAAGTTCTATATGAAGAAAGACATCGCGAAAAACTTGAACCTCTATGCAAGGGTAGAGCTCTTCTACGACTATATGAAACGCAGCAACCTGAAAGACGAGACGACCCGCGTGGAACTCTACAACAAGTCCAACGAGTTCTACGGAGACTGGAACTATGGCAAACAGTTGGGTTTCTGCCTCTGGCACGAAATGGATATCGACGTGGAGATGAGGTTGGAATATAGGTTCAGTTCATGGCTGGCGGCTTATGCAAGTTTCCAGGTTAGGTATGACAGCGACTTCCGCTCGCTGAACGATGCCGGCAACAGCGAGATGTGTAAGGGTGCCATGGGTGCCATCCAGTTCTACCAGACTGCCGGTCTGCAGGTCTATTTCAACTGGAAGACCCCCAAAGAAGGTTGATGCTCAAACAGGAGGTTAGCTGAGATGTCGCCGATCGTAACACTTACGTCCGACTGGGGAAAGGAAGGCTACTATGGAGGAATGCTGAAGGGACGCTTGTTCTCGATGATTCCCGAAGTAAGGGTGGTGGATATCACCCATAGCATAGAGCGATTCAACATAATCGAGGCCTCGTTCGTGGTAAAACATGGCTGCGACGGCTTCCCCTCCGGCACTGTGCACATTGTAGATGTATGCAGCGAACGGACCAAGAACACGGGTTTTGTGGCGATGGAGGCGAAGGGACAATACTTTATTGCTGCCAACAACGGATTGCTGAGCCTTGCCTTTGGCGAGGATCACGGACGGGTGGTGGCAATAGGTTCTCAAAGTTTTTCGGATTCGCTGATGTTTGCAGCGCGGGACATTTTTGTCCCCGTAGCCGCTCACTTGGCTAACGGCGGTTCGCTGGAGTCCCTCGGACCGGAGGTGGCTCTGATCAACAAGATGCTGATGCCTAACAGGGAAAGTTCTACGGAAACAACGTTGACGGTGGTATATATAGACAGCTATGGCAATGCTTATCTCAACATGAGTTTTGCCGAATTCGAAGCCAGGCGTCGCGGCCGTAAGTTTAACATCTGGAACAGCTCGGTGGTATTTGAGGACTGCTCCGTGAAAACGTCTTACAACGACATCGCCGAGCATCAGGGTTCGGGGGTGGCTGTAGTGCCATCCTCTACCGGGTATATGCAGCTGGCGATGAATGGCAGGTCGCTCTACGATTTGTTGGGCATAAGCCTTAACGACCAGTTTTTTATTGAATTTTACGAATCACAAAGCACAAATAATGTCACTACTTGAAATAAAAGACTTGCACGCAAGTATCGAGGGAATGGAGATCCTGAAAGGGGTGAACCTTACGGTAAACGAGGGTGAAGTCCATTCCATTATGGGACCTAACGGCAACGGCAAAAGCACTCTGGCTGGTATCATCGCCGGCAATCCCAAATACAATGTCACCCAAGGCGAAGTCCTATACAAGGGCCGCAACATCTTGGACTGGCCGGTGGAGGTGAGAGCCGCCGAAGGACTCTTCCTCGGTTTCCAATACCCAGTTGAGATTGCGGGCGTGAGCATCGCCAACTTTATGCGCACGGCAGTCAACGAGCAACGCAAATACCGAGGCCTCGACCCTCTGAGCGGTAGCGAGTTTATGCGCCTCATGGAGGAGAAGAAGCAGGTGGTGGAGATGACCAAGGAGTTGGCCAACCGCTCTGTCAACGAAGGCTTCTCGGGTGGCGAGAAGAAGAAGAACGAGATATTCCAGATGGCTATGCTCAACCCCACCCTGTCGATACTCGACGAGACCGACTCGGGCCTTGACATCGACGCTCTGAGGGTCGTGGCTAGCGGCGTCAACAAATTGAGGAGACCCGACAACGCAACCATAGTGATAACCCACTACCAACGCCTCCTCGACTATATCGTGCCCGACTTCGTCCATATCCTCTACGAGGGCAAGATAGTGAAGACCGGTCCGAAAGAGCTGGCTCTGGAGCTCGAAGAAAAAGGGTATGAGTGGATAAAGAAGGAGTTGGAACAATGATAAGGAAAGATGTGTTGCCCGACGCGTGGAAAGGCATTGACTTCACGCAGTTCAAAGAAGACGAGATGTACCGTCCTTCGGAAGGCGACAGTGTGCGCGAGGTAGTCTGCAGCTGTAACATCCCCGACCTCGACACCCAACGCCGCACCATCGTCAACGGCTACGGCAATGGCTTGTCGGTAAAGGTGAACGACGGAGAAATTGTAGAGAAACCTCTGCAGATTCAGTCGGTGGTAGCTATGGACCGTCGCACCCTCATCGAGCTTCACAACAGGATTGAGATAGGCAAGAACGCCCAAGTGAAGATCATCCACTGTGACGACACCGTGGGCGATACCGCATCCCTTAGCCGCAACACCACCGAGATCTCTATCGGCGAAGGGGCTGTGGTGGAATACTACAAGTTGCAGAACATCAACAACCAGTCGGGGCTGATAAACTCCACCACCATAACGATGGCGGCGGGTGCCCAGCTCAAGACTGCCTGCATTACCCTCAACGGAGGCCACATCTGCAACCATTACGAGGTGCGTATGACCGGCGAAGGCTGCAACCTCAACGCCGACGGACTCTACCTCATCGACGGCGACCAGAAATGCGACAACTATATCTTTGTGGAACACGCCTTTCCCAACTGCACCAGCAACGAACTCTACAAGGGCATCCTAGACGACAGGGCTCGGGCTTCGTTCAACGGGCATGTGCTCGTACAGGACGGCGCCTACAAGACCGAGGCGGTACAGAACAACCGCAACATCCTCCTGACCGACAAGGCTCATGTGGAGACCAAGCCGTTCCTGGAAATTTACAACGACGACGTGAAGTGTGCCCACGGCTCGGCAGTAGGACAACTCGACGACAAGGCCATGTTCTATATGCGCACCCGCGGCATCACCGAACGCACCGCCCGCACCATGCTGGCCTACGCCTTCTGCGACGAGGTGATTCGCAACATCGGCATCGAGCCTCTGCGCCGTGCCATAAGCGATATGGTCAAGAAACGCCTCCACGGCGAACTGCGTCCTTGCGACGGTTGTGCCCTCCAGTGCAGCACTCCTTGCAACGGCTCCGAAGTCCATTTTGCCATTGATCCTTCTAAATTGTAAGAACCTATGAAAAAGCTGGCGACCATAATAGTAGCGATGATTTGTGTGGCAGGTGTGTTTGCTCAAAGTGAAGGGGTTACCTGTGGCCCTCGCTTCAAACCTGCCGACCAGCAGATGCTCGACAAGGCTGTCTCCCAGCTGAAGAACCACCGCTACAAGGAGTGCCGCGAGATGCTCCACAAGCTCAGCGCCAAGTACCCTTCCGCCCCCGACCCCTATTTCTACCTCGGTCTGGCTTCGGTGGGCAAGGACTATAATGCTGCGGGCATCAGAAAATACTTCACCAAGGTGGCCTCTCTTTGCCCCGACTATCCCAACGCACTGGCTCACTACTACCTCGCCATCGTCTATTATACCGACGAGAAATTTGACGAAGCAGTGGCCGAGCTGAAACGCTATTTCGAGATATACGACGCCAACCGTACCACCGAATACGAGGCGGTCTATGAAGAGGCTTCGAACTACCTCTATTGGTCCACTTTCCTCGCCGAGGCATATCAGAACAAGGCTCCGTTCGACCCCAAGCCCATGTTGGGCGTCTCTTCCAAGGAGAACGAGTGGCTTCCCTACCTTTCCCCCGACGGCAAGACTATGTATTACCTCCGCGAGGTCGCCGAGGACCGTTCGGCGGGATTCTACAAGAAGGAGATGGTGGAGAAATTCCTGAGGCTCTACTCCTCGACTCTCCGCGACAGCACCTTCACCGAAGGCGCTGAGATGCCTATGCCGTTCAACACCACCTCCAACGAGGGCAATGTCACCCTTACTGCCGACGGTTGCACTATGTACTACGCCATGATGAAGCTGAAAAACGGCTACGCCAACTGCGACATATTCACCACCACGAAGAAGAACGGCCGTTGGTCTCCGCTGACCAATGCGGGAACCAATGTGAACGGCGAGAAGTCCTGGGAGTCCCAACCCTCGGTGACAGCCGACGGCCAATATCTCTATTTCGCCTCCAACCGTCAAGGGGGCATGGGCGGCACCGACATCTGGCGTTGCCACCGGCTGCCTAACGGCGACTGGAGCCGTGCCGAGAACCTGGGACCTTCGGTCAACACTGCCGGCAACGAGAAATGTCCTTTCATCCACGCCGACGGCAAGACTCTCTATTTTGCTTCCGACGGCTGGCAGGGCTTCGGCGGCTACGATATGTATTTCATCAACATCAACGACACCTACCTCCAGCGGCCTACCAATATGGGGCTTCCCATCAATTCGGAAAATGACGAGATTTGTTTCGGTGTCACCTCCGACGGCTCCAAAGGCTACTATGCCGGCAAGCCTTCCGAGGGCGTCGACGGCATAGGCGGCAGCGACATCTTCTTCTTCGACCTCTACCCGGCCGCTCGCCCCGAACCCATGGTGCTCTCCAAAGGGCAGGTGTCCTCCGACTCGGGCAAGCCTGTCGGCGCCAAGGTCCAGCTCTACCGGGCTGGCGCCAACCGTTCCGACTACGAGGCCGACAGCCTCAGCGGCAATGTCCATCTTATGCTGTCCATGAAGGAGGACAACCTCCTGGTGGCTCAGGCTGAAGGCTTTATGCCGGGAGTGAAAGTCATAAAGGCTTCCACCGTGAAACGCAGCCGCGAAGAATCGGTCGGAACGGTCACTTTGCGGCCTCTCAAGAAGGGTGGCAAGTACACCGTGCCGGGCATCCAGGTAACCTCGGAGGGCCTCAATCGCGAGTCGCGAATGATGATTGACGCCTATATTGCCTTCCTCCGCGAACATCCTATGGTGCATGTCCGCATCGAAGGCCTCACCGAACGCACCGTGAAGGCGGTGTACGACTACATGCTGGCCCAGAAGATGCGCAAGGAACGCCTCGCTTTCAAGGTGGGCGACACGATGGAACTCACTTTTGTTGTGACTCAGAAATAGTACGCCGTGGCTTCTCTCTCTCAACCCAAGGACAACGGTCTCAAGATGATTTGGCGGGTCTTCGCATATCTCCGTTTCTTCCCTCGTGAGATCTCCTTGAACGTGGTTTTCAACCTTCTTGCTGTCCTCTTCAATCTCTCGTCGTTTGTCTTCATCGTCCCGTTCATCGAGTTGTTGTTCGGCATCGGCGAAGTTCCGGCCGAGCAACCTCCTCTCGCTTTCAGCCAGAAGGCTCTCTCGGCATGGATGGAATGGCAGCTCGCCAATGACAAGCTCCACTACGGCCTCTGGCGGTGCCTGGCTATGGTGGCGGCGGCTTACCTCTCCAGTTCTCTCCTCTCCAACCTCTTCCGCTACCTCGCACTCTATTTTCTCAGCCCGGTACGCAACGGCGTCATCGAGCGGCTCCGCAACGACTTCTACCACCGCGCCACCATTCTCCCCATCGCTTTCTTCAAACGTCAACGCAGTGGCGACATCCTCAGCCGCATGTCCAACGACCTTGTCGACATCGAGTGGAGCGTCGTATGCTCCATGCAGTCTATCATCAAGGACCCCATCAATGTGCTGGTGTTTTCTGCCGCACTGATTTATATAAGCCCCCGCCTCTTCCTCTACTTCCTTCTGATAATGCCGGTGGCCGTATTTCTCATCAACCTTATCGGCCGTAGCCTCAAACGCAACGCCACCCGCAGCCAGACCACTCTTGGCGGCCTCTTCGCCGTCATCGAGGAAAGCATCTCCAACATCAGTGTTGTGAAAGCTTTTCGTCGCGAACGGCTCCGCGAGCAACGTCTCGACGAGGTCAACCGTGACTACTGCCGATCTATGGAGAAGGTGGTGGTTCGGCGTGAACTGAGCAGCCCTCTCTCCGAAGTGCTCGGCACCATAGGTCTCATGGCGGTTCTCGTCCTCGGCGGCACTGCCGTCCTCCACGGCGAGCTCCTCCCCTCGGTGTTCATCCTCTTCGTCATCGTCTTCGCCCGTCTCATCCCTCCGGTGCAGGATCTGGTCAAGGCCTACAACAGCCTCCTCAAAGGCAACGCCTCGGCATCCCGTATGTTCGAGGTCATCGACGCCGACGAGGTCATCACCCAAAAGCCTGACGCCCATGTGCTCTCCTCCTTCGACGACGCTATCGAATACCACGACGTCTCCTTCCGCTACGACGACCGCGACTCCACCTCCAACCCCACTGTGCTCGACCACATTGACCTCCGCATCCCCAAAGGCAAGACCATCGCCATCGTAGGCCCCTCGGGCTCGGGCAAATCCACTCTTGTGGACCTCCTGCCTCGCTTCTTCGACGTCTCCGACGGCCATATCACCATCGACGGCCTCGACCTCCGCGACTGCGACATTGCAAGCCTCCGCAGCCTCTTCGCCATAGTCTCCCAAAACTGCATCCTCTTCAACGACTCCGTGGCTGCCAACATAGCTTTCGGCCACGACCACTACAGCCTCGACGATGTCCGCCAGGCTGCACGTGTGGCTTTCGCCGACGACTTCATCTCCGCTCTCCCTCAGGGCTATGACACCATCGTCGGCGACCGCGGCATGCTCCTCTCGGGAGGCCAGCGCCAGCGTCTCAGCATCGCACGCGCCGTACTCAAGAATCCTCCCATCCTCATACTCGACGAGGCTACGTCGGCTCTCGACAACGAGTCGGAATACCACGTCCAGCAGGCTCTCGACGCACTGATGAAGGGCCGCACCACCATCGTCATCGCTCACCGCCTCTCCACCATCCGCAACGCTGACCTTATCTGCCTCCTCCACAAAGGCAAAATCATCGAACAGGGAACCCACCAACAATTGATGGAAGCGGGGGGCGAGTACCGCAAAATGGTGGACATCCAAACCTTTGCCTAAAAAAAATATCATATCGTAAACCATTGTGTTATAGTGTTTTTGTGTTTTGTGTTTATGCTCTACGGATAAAAAAGTTTGTCAATTAAAAAAATCTTCGTACTTTTGCACCCGATTTTGAGAGCAGAATCCTCTGGAAGTTTAGCTCAGCCGGTTCAGAGCACTTGCCTTACAAGCAAGGGGTCACTGGTTCGAATCCAGTAACTTCCACCACCCAAGAAGGAAGACACACAAGGTCTTCCTTTTTTCGTTGTCCCTTCCCAATGACTTTCATGCTCAGCCAACCGAATCAACTGCCTCCATATATATATATAGTCGCAAAATTACCCCGATTCGGGGGAATTTTAACACTCTTTAACTATTTATTTCCTCCCTCTCACGCAGCCCCCCTCTCTCTTTAATAAGAGAGGGGGCGGGTGAGCCATCTTTACTTTGCCTTTACTTTAACCTTACTTTACCCTGGACCTCATCTTAATGTCACCTTAGTCAATAACCAGTGTCAGGATCCTCCGAGTCAAAACTTTTTTTACAAAATTCCGTCGAGTTCACTCTTTTTTGCGACTATATACTCAAAGGCCCCTTTCACAAGAATATTTCTCCAGTCATGACGAACTTTTGCCACCAGCCCATAACAATCCGCTTCGACAAAAAATCTAAAAAAGAATCCAAAATGTCTCTATTAAAAAAAATCTTCGTATCTTTGCAGTGTGAAACAGAATGGAAAAATACTATTAGCACTGGCGCTGCTGGCAATCCTTACCGTTACCGGTTGCCACCGCCGACCCCATGACGTGTTGGGCGAGAAACAGATGGTTGCCCTCCTCACCGATGCCTACCAGCTCGAAGGCTTCTACGCCGTCGAACACGGCATTATGACCGTTGGCAATCCCGCAGTCCTCGCCACCTACGACGAACTCTTCGCCAAGCACAACACCACTCGTGAACAGTTCGACAAGAGCATAGAGTACTATATGCGCCACGCCAACAAATACGAAGCCATACACAAACAGGTGGTCGCCAACCTCGACGACCAGATAAAACAGCTCGGAGATGTTAGTCAAGACCTACGGTAGCGCCATTTTAGGCATCAACGCCCTGCCGGTAACGGTGGAGGTAAGTGTCGAGCCGGGCATCGGCTTTACCCTCGTCGGCCTGCCCGACAATGCAGTCAAGGAAAGCCAACAGCGTATAGCCACCGCCCTCGCTCAGTATGGTTACAAGATCCCCGGTCGCCAAGTCACCATCAACATGGCTCCGGCCGACCTTAAAAAGGAAGGCTCCGCCTACGATCTCACCATCGCTATCGGGCTCCTCGGTGCCGCCGGTTACATGAAAGCCGACCACCTTGCCGACTATGTCATCATGGGAGAACTCTCCCTCGACGGCAGCCTCCGTTCGGTCAAAGGAGTCCTCCCCATCGCCATTGAGGCCCGCAAACGCCACGTCAAAGGTCTCATCGTCCCAGCCGACAACGCTCGCGAGGCGGCCATTGTCAATAATCTCGAGGTCTACGGCGCCAACAATTTGAAAGAGGTCATCGACTTCCTCAACGACGAGCAACCTCTCCAGCAGACTGTCTTCGACACCCGTGCCGAGTTCGCCAAGGGGCTCGACTCCTACGAGTTCGACTTCGCCGACGTCAAAGGTCAGGAGTCAGTCAAGCGAGCCCTCGAAGTGGCTGCAGCCGGCGGCCACAACGTCATAATGATAGGCCCTCCTGGAAGCGGCAAAACTATGCTCGCCAAGCGTATCCCATCCATCCTTCCCCCGCTGACTCTCGGCGAGTCGCTCGAGACCACTCAGATCCACTCCGTGGCGGGCAAGATGCACAAGGAGGATGCCCTGATTGTGGTACGCCCATTCCGTTCCCCCCATCATACAGTGTCGGATGTCGCCTTGGTTGGCGGAGGCACAAATCCCCAGCCGGGCGAGATTTCCCTGGCTCATAACGGTGTTTTATTCCTCGACGAGCTGCCGGAGTTCAAACGCAGTGTCCTCGAGGTGCTGCGCCAGCCCATGGAGGAACGCCAGGTAACTATCTCGCGCGCTAAGATGACGATGGATTATCCCGCCTCGTTCATGCTCGTGGCAGCCATGAATCCCTGCCCTTGCGGCTACTACAACGACCCCTACCACGAATGCACCTGCAATCCCGGCATCGTCAGCCGCTATCTCAACAAGGTCAGCGGACCTCTCATGGACCGTATCGACCTGCATATCGAGGTGGTCCCTGTGCCGGTAAAGGAGCTGGGAAACATACGTCCCTCCGAGAGCTCTGCCGAGATAAGAAAAAGGGTGGTGGCGGCAAGGGAACGGCAGACCGAGCGTTTCAAAGACTGCCCGGGAGTGCACTGCAACGCCCAGATGGGCAGCAAGCTCACCCGCCAATACTGCGCCCTCACAGACGAGTGCCGTACCATTATGGAACAGGCCATGAACCGCCTGGGCCTCTCCGCCCGCGCCTACGACCGCATCCTCCGTGTCAGCCGCACCATAGCCGACCTCGATGCCTCCCCCAACATCCAACCCCACCACCTCCAGGAAGCCATAACCTACCGATCCCTTGACCGCGACTCCTGGGGCAGCTGATTTTCTATTTTAGGCTTCTCAGAAGTGTTTTCTGATAGGGGGTGATGCGGTAACTTTCTATGGCTTTCTGGATGCTCTTGCGATGGACCCAGTCGCCCAGCCTACGCTCGCTGATATACGGCAGGGTGGAGTTCCACTGCTTGGCGAGGGCGGTGGCGAAATACCACGCCTGCATCATCTTTATATAGTATTCCTCACGACTCACGGAGGCTACCAATTTGAGGTATTCCTTCTTGAAGTTCTCGCCGAGGAAATAGCGCATAAGGCAACCTATGGCAAACCGTACGGTACAGGGATGGTTGGCAGCGAGCCACCGGCGGATCTCCGGCAGCAAAAGGTCGGCATTCTTGGCAAAAGCTTTGGGTGACAGAGAGTCGCACACTGCCCAGTTGTCCACGTAAGGCAGGAACTTCTGCGTAAGACTCAGGACATGGGAATAGTCCTTCACCCGGTTGAGGACATAAGCGTGGAGCAAGTTCTCCTCATGGAAACGGTGAGGCAGATTACTGAGGAACGGGTCGTCGGCAGCAATCTCCTTGGCGAGGTTCTTCAGTTCCGGCGACCGCACCCCGAGGACATATCCTTTGGGCGCATCGGGAATAAGAGCCGAAGCAAACTCGGCATATCTCTCATCGCCCAACTCCCTCAACCGCTCAACAAGTATATCGTCAGTACTCATGTCTCGGTTGTAATTATATTTGTTTCTTTTTTCTTCCTGATAATGTATTCCACTCCTATTCGGACACCAATAGATAGCTTTGTATCGGACACAATCCTATCGTTAGGATCAGCATATTGTTGTTTAAAGTCTGACATCAGATTATACTTTACGAAAGGAGACACATTTATCCTCAAATTATTATCGAATGACTTTGAAAAAGTAAATCCCATCATAACGTCTATTCCCAATTGTCGGTACTTCAGTAAGTAATCGTTTTTAAGAGTTTCTCCGTTCTTGTAATAGGTCTTTTTGCTGAAATCAATAATACGCTTGAATTCAAAGCCTACAAGGATACTGCCAGTGAAGTTATTCTTAAGTCTAAAAACCTCAATGTTTGCAATAACAGGTATATTTATATATTTCAGATTGTATTTGTTTTTAAGGACAGAAACGTTAGGATAGTCAGGATAATCAGTACCATTACTTTTTACATACAAGTACTTGTCTGCATAAACAATTCCTGAACTAATCTTTAATCTCCTAATATTTTGCGACACTAGCACCGCAACCCCATAACCGAAATCATTGTCTTTGTTGTTTATCGCATAAGAAAGGTATGAGTAATAATCGGTATTGGCTTCCACTGAGATAAAACTACTTTTCTGGCAGTATGTTTCCCCAATGCAAAAACACAATAGTATGCCGAATAATATTTTTCTCATTAGTTTATTGTATGATTATTTTATGAGTGGTAGCAGTTCTTTCTTGTCCGTTTATAAGATATAGAATATATAGGCCTTGTCCGTTCTCTTTTAAGTCTATGAAAATCTTATTTGTGTCAATGTTGTTTTTAGTATAAATAATTTTTCCTTTATCATCAGTTACAACAACATTGTAGTTTAAATGATTGAGTAAACCAAAATCTATGATAAAACTACCTCTATTGGGATTTGGTATTATTATTATCTGTTTGTAGCATATTGAGTCGTATGGATCTCTGTCTTTAAGAAGATTCTTGTCATTATGTTCTGAGATTGCACTTTTTGCAGTTGAACTACCTATTGTTGAATCAATATTTGCATAAAATGTGGAACTTGATGTGGCGCAGAATCCAGGTTTAAGAGTAATAGAATTTTGGGCTTTTAATGTGAGAAGTTGATTCGAATGTATGCTATAATCACAATTAATAGTTATGTTTTCACCAATAATTACATTTAAAATGGAATCAAATATAGGATATTGGCTTGAATCGTTTAAGGTAATGTCTATGAGTGGATTTTTCTGATAATAACGAATCCAATCAATTTCCATTTGACTGGGAAAGATTGTTGAGTAGTCTGGAGAATTGTCCCCGTTTTGAATGGCAAGATTCAAGATTATAGACATAGGGTCTTTGGGGTAAATATTATTAATAATGTATTGTTGGAGAGCTTCAATAGTACAACCAACAGTTTGGCCAAGTATTGAATAATACCGATAATCAGTCCTTTTTACAACGCCATCGACCATCCATTCAATCTTATCCTTTTCCCACGTTACTGTGAAAATATGAAAATCCTGCGAAAAGTCTATGCCCGTATATTCTGTCTCACATTTGTTAGTAGAACCATTATTATCATAATCATAGTGTACGGTCATATGGTGAACTTTTGATAATTTAGAAACATCAAATGAACCAGCTGTATACTCATTCCAAAATTCAAATATATCAATCTCATTCCAAGGATTTCCGCCAAATGTCCATAATGCCGGCCAAAAACCCTTTCCCTTTGGTATTTTTATTCGAGCCTCGAATTTCCCATATGTGAATTTATATTTTGTCCAAATATTTGAGGATGTATAATTATATGGTCTTAAATTTGGTATGCCATCTGATAGAATTTCATTATCTGGTTTCCAAGATATTGCTTTTCGTATAATTGATTCGTTTTTTGCAATTATTTTTAGTAATCCATCAGAAACAATAGCATTATCGAGCGTATTGTACTCTTGGCTTTTACCGTTAATGCCATATAATGCACCTTGTGCCCATTGTTGGATCTCCCATTTCGAAGTGTCGAGAGCGATTCCATCAAAGTTGTCCTCAAAAACAAGTATCCAAGGGTTAGTATTACATTGGTCGAATGTTACGGCAGGCATAACAACTTTCCCATCACAAATTGTTTGAGAATAGCCCAAAGAAGAATTTACAAATAGAACAATCATAGTCATGAGTTCTATTATAAATTTTGAAATCCAGAGCTGATGAGGTCTGTTATAAGAGAAGTATTCATCAAAACACTGCGTATAAGTAGTAATAGTTTTGTTACAATTCATGGCTACTCAATTTCAGAGTGCAAAGGTACGAAGAAAAAATGAAATAGCGGAGAACCACAAGAAAGTTTTTCTCCAGAAATGTTTGTATGTAGAAAAATTTGAGTATTTTTGCAACGTGGTTCGGTCGCTGCTTTCGGGTGGCGCGCAAGAGGGAACGAGGGTGAGAATCCCCGACAGTCCCGCTGCTGTGTAAGTCCGTAGAATCTTGTCGGAGCCGAGTGTTTGGCGCCACTGTCATAGGAAATCTGTGACGGGAAGGAAGGCAGGGGGAGGACCAAGTCAGAAGACCTGCCGAGTCGCAGAAAATGATGAAAAAGCTCTCGAGGAAGAGTGTTTTTATGGCAAGAAAAGAGAAATACTATATATTGTTGGTTATGCTGCTTGGGGTGGCAAGCTATTGCTATTGCCAAGACACGGTGAAGCGGCAGGTGCTGAAAGCGGTGGAGGTGACGGGTCAGGCGGCTCCGTCGGAGACCTACACGTCGGTGCCTACCGAGGTGGTGACCATAGAGCAGATGGAGCGTCAGGGGGCGGTGCAGCTGAGCGACGCGGTGAAGCAGATGAACGGAGTGACGGTGAAAGACTATGGCGGAGTGGGCGGAATCAAGACTATGAGTGCACGAGGGCTGGGGAGCCAGTTCACGGGGCTGCTGATAGACGGTGTGGCGGTGAGCGACTGCCAGAACGGACAGATAGACCTGGGGAGATATATGGTAGGCAACAGCGGATGGGTGGCGTTCGCCAACGGGCAGATGGACGAGAGCCTGCAGTCGGCAAGGGCCTTGGCTGCAGGCAATGTGCTGTCGCTGGAGACGAAGGTACCCGAATGGAAAGAGGGAGAATGGTGGAGAGTGAAAGCCGCCATGGAGGTGGGAAGTTTCGGGACTTATAACCCGTCGGTGACGTGGGCGCAGAGAATCGGAGAGAAGGTGAGCTACACCCTGTGGGCCAACTACCTGAGGAGCGAAGGAAACTACGAATACCGCCTGAAGCTGGGAGAGGACAGCAGCGTGGTAAGGAAGCGAGAGAACTCGGCGATGTGGATGGCTACAGGAGAAGGCAACATATTCTGGAAGATAAAGAGCGGACACGAGATGAGCGGCAAACTGCACTATATGCAGAGCTACCACCAGCTGCCGGGACCTGTGATATTCTACACCACGAAGAACTCCGAGCACAGCGAGGAACGGCTGGCTTTTGGACAGGCGAAATACAAATACAGCGGAAACAACGTGAAGGTGCAGGTGCTGGCTAAATACCAGCTGACAACCGACGCCTACGAAGACACAGCGGCGAGCAACACGGCAGGATACCTGCGGAACGAATACTTGCAGCAGGAGGGTTACCTGTCGGGCACGGCGGTGTGGAGCCCGGTGGATGGGCTGAAGCTGAGCCTGGCAACCGACGGAAGCGTGAACAGTCTGGCGAGCAACCTGGCGAAGAACAACCGGGTGGTGAGAGGGACGAGCCAGAGCGTGTTGGCCGTGAGCTATGACAACCCGTGGGTGAGCGTGAGTGCCAACTGCCTCGCCACGGTGGCGGGAGAGCAGGCACGGAGCGAAGGGACCGATGAAGAGCTGTGGCACGCATACAAGAGGCTGTCGCCTTACGCAGGGGTAAACGTGAAGCCGTGGAGGAAGATGGGCTTAAGACTACGCTATTTCTTTAAGGAGAACTACCGGGTGCCGAACTTCAACGAGATGTATTATTTCAGCATCACGCGCGAACTGAGACCCGAGAAGGCGATGCAGCACAATGCGGGAATCACGTGGGTGGAGAACTGGGGAAAGACTTCAGGGGGCGAGAGCCGTGTGAGGGTTCAGGCGGTGGCGGATGCCTATTACAACAGGGTAAGCGACAAGTTGATTGCAGTGCCGATACAAAACATGTTCCTGTGGAGCATGATAAACCTGGGGAGAGTGGACATAACGGGAGTGGACGGCCGTGTGGAGGTGACGGTGAGAGGCGAGAGGTGGTGCCTGACGATGGGAGGAAACTACGCCTACCAGCACGCTGTGGATTTGACAGACGAGAACACAAAATACTACGGACACCAGATACAATATACGCCGAGGAACTCGGGCGGTGCGTCGCTGTATGTGGAGACGCCGTGGGTGGAGATAGGCAGCACGGCGATGGTGGTGGGCGAGCGTTACTACAAACAGCAGAACGTGGCGGAATACCGGCTGGACCCCTACTGCGACTGGGGTCTTACGGTGGCTAAGACGTGGGTGCTGAGGAACGACAGCAAGCTGAGGGTGAAGGGGCAGGTGATGAACTTGCTGAACGTGCATTACGAGGTGGTGAGGAGTTATCCGATGATGGGGAGGAACTATAGGTTGGGGATAAGTTGGGAGTTGTGATTAGTATTTAGTTGTCAGTGGTCAGTAGTCAGTGGTCAGAAATAAAAAAATAATAAAAAAATGAAAAAGAGAATAATGATAATGATGGCGGCGGCGGTGGTGCTGGCTGCCGGATGCAAGAAAGAGAATCCCAAGCCCGAAGGGGACAATCCCGAGGCGTTGGGAAGCGCGTGGGTGCTGAACGAGGGAGGCTGGGGAGCCAACGAGGCGAGCATCAGCAGGCTGGACATAGAGAACGGAGCGGTGAAGAACGGATATTTTGCGAGCTGCAACGGAAGAGGCCTGGGCGACGTGGCACAAGACCTGGCAGAATACGGCAGCAAGATGTGGTGTGTGGTATGGGGAAGCAATACGGTGGAGGTGATAGACAAGGCGAGCGGCAAGTCGCGTCAGATAGACATGGGTAGGAGAGGGCCTAGATATGTGGCATTTGACGGTGGGAAAGCCTACGTGAGCTGCTATACGCCTGCGAGCGTGGTGAAGATAGACACGGCGACGCTGGCGATAGAGGGAGTGTGTGAGCTGAGCGGCCTGCCGCCTGAGGACCTGTGTGTGGCAGGAGGCAAGATATGGGTGGTGAACGGCTACACCAACGACGCGAGCGGCAACCCGATGTACGACTCGACCTTGGCGGTGGTGGATTTGGCGACCTTCAGCGAGGAGAGGAAGATAGTGGTGGGAGTGAATCCGACGAAGGTGGCGAAGGTGAGCGAGGGGAGAGTGGCTGTGGCCTATACCGGCAACTACGGCGAGACGCCGGGAGGACTGGCGATAGTGGGGACCGACGGAGTGATACAGCGGCAGGTGGGAATCACGACCACCAACCTGGACACGAAAGACGGGCAGATATACCTGTATTCGGCCACATACGACGCCAGCTGGCACTCGACATACAAGTTCTACCGTGTGGACAGCGAGAGCGGCGAGGCGACGGAGATACTGACGGGAATAGCGGGAAACTTCAGCGAGACCTACTATCCCTACGCGATAAACGTGAACCAGACGACGGGAGACATCTATGTGTCGGGGGCCGGATACGGCACGAACGGGGACATCTACTGCTACAGCAGCAGCGGAAGTCAGAAATGGAAAGCCGAGGTGGGAGTGTTGCCGTCGAAGGTGGTGGTCAGTGATTAGAGGGGTGGTTTATTCTATTATTAGGTCGTCGAGGACGACTTTGGGGACGTAGTGTATGCCGTCGCGGCGGTAGTATTTGTGGTCGTCGTCCTGACGGATGTCGACGAGTTGGATGTTTTCGATGCCTTTGCCTACGGCGAGAACGGCGATGGGAGTGGAAGAGATATTGAGCGCGAGACGTAGGGATTCGCGGTTGAAGGCGCCGATGATGAGTCCGTTGAGGCCCATCTCCGTGGCGCGGAGGAGCATGGTTTGGAGGACGATGCCGAGATCCATGTTGACGAGTTTGCTTTCGGGCTTGTCGCAGCAGACGACGATGAAGGCTTCGGGCTGGGTGTCCGGGAGGGGGAGGTGGAGTTCGGGGAGAGCGGCTCCGAGTTTTATTTCTTTGAGGACGAGGGGAGCCTCTTCGTGGGTGACGAGGCGGTAGCGGAGGACCTGCTGGTTGCATGCCGAGGGGGTATAGCGAGTCATGCGGACGAGTTCGCGGAGAGTTTCGCGAGGGACTTTGTAGGCGGTGTTATAGCCCCGGCAGCTGCGGTTGCGTTTGAGGAGCTGCTCGACGGTGACGCCAACACGTTTGACTTTGGGTTGCTGGGAGCCGAGAGTCTGCTCGTAGCGTTTTTCGAGGTAGTTGTCTGCCATAGTGGTAAAAATTGATGAGACAAAAGGAAAACGCAAGGAGAGAAATTTTATTTTGCGGGAGAGGGAAAACGGGGGCAAAATGAAAAGTTATCAACAGGGTGTTTTGTTGATAACTTGGAGGTCAGTTGTCAGTGGTCGGTGGTCGGTTTTTTGGAGGTGGCGGGAGAGGAATTCGGAGAGTCGGAAGCGGGGTGAAGAAGAGAGAGTCGGTATAAGCTAAATTCAGGGTAAATTTAGGACTTTTGAAAAGTATAGTATTGATAATCAGTGGTATTCTGATGGTGTTACGGAAATTGAAATTTTTGAGGAGGAGGGGTATATTGTGGCTTTTGTTAAATTGCTGGTAACTAGGACTCAAGTAGGTATCAACTCTATGGTAAGTCTATGGTTAAGTCAGTGGTCAGTGACCAGTGGCCGGTGGTCAGTGTGAGATGGGGAGAATTTGGGGATTTTAGTGTAAGAGGGATCAGTGGATTTGGGTTATGGGCTGGGGGTGTTCTGGGGGCGAAATGATAGGGTGGTTGTTGAAAACTTTTTCGGGGCAGGTTGAAAACTTTTTGAAAAAAATATGGAGAAAAAGTTGCTATTATAAAAATTATTCGTATTTTTACACCCAAGAAAAAATGAAGGAAAAACGTTGGAAAATAAGGAAAGACTATGAAATAGAGGACGTTGAACAACTTGCAAAAGAACTGGGAGTGACCAAAATTGTTGCTACGTTGCTTGTAGAGCGTGGCATAAAGACGTTTGACGAGGCGAAGCGTTTCTTCCGTCCTGTATTGGAGCATCTGCATGACCCGTTTGAGATGAAGGACATGCGGAAGGCTATAGACAGGATACAGTTGGCGGTGAAACGGGGAGAGAGGATAATGGTGTATGGGGATTATGACGTGGACGGCACGAGCGCGGTGGCACTGGTTTACGGTTTTTTGCACACGTTGACGACGAATCTCGATTTCTATGTCCCGGACCGTGACACGGAAGGTTACGGCGTATCGTACAAAGGAATTGATTATGCCCGAGAGACGGGAGTGAAACTGATGATAGCGCTGGACTGCGGCATCAAGGCTGTGGACCAGGTGGACTATGCGGCGCAATACGGCATAGACTTTATCATCGGGGACCATCACCTGCCGGGCGAGGAACTGCCGAGGGCGCTGGCCGTGCTGGACCCGAAGAGGGAAGACTGCCCGTATCCGTACAAGGAGTTAAGTGGCTGTGGTATAGGCTTTAAGATTGTGGAAGCCTATATGGAGGACAAGATGGGGGTGAGGCTGTGCGACGAGGTGGAAGGGATGCCCGAGTGGAAGGTGAAGAAGCACAACGAGCTGAAGTTGAACCTGCTGAGGTACTTGGACCTGGTGGTGGTGAGCATCGCGAGCGACATAGTGCCGATGACGGGAGAGAACAGGGTGCTGGCGTTTTACGGACTGAGGGTCATCAACACGAGTCCGCGAGCGGGGCTGGAGGCTATACTGAGCTACGGCCATATAGCGCCGCGCACCGCGCAGGAGAAGAGCGAGGACCAGAAGAAGGGCTATTTCAGCAAAGAGCTTACCATCAGCGACCTGATATTCCTGGTAGGGCCGAGAATCAATGCGGCAGGGCGGCTGCACAGCGCTTTTGACGCCGTGAGGCTGTTCCTGGAGGAAGACAAAGAGAGGGCCAAGATGCTGGCCAACGACATAAACCAGTATAACTCAGACAGGAAAGAGCTGGACTCGACTGCCACGATGGCGGCGATACAGATGATAGAGAGTGACGAGCGGCTGAAGAGTAGGAACTCGATAGTGCTGTTCGACGAGACATGGCACAAAGGAGTGGTGGGCATAGTGGCGAGCCGCCTGATGGAAGAATACTACAAGCCGACGATAATATTCACGAAGTCCACGGACGACATGTATGTGGGGTCGGCGAGGAGCGTGAAAGAGTTTGACGTGCATGCCGCGTTGGAGCGGTGCAGCGACCTGCTGGAACACTTCGGCGGGCACAAATGTGCGGCGGGAGTGAGTCTGAAGCCGGAGAACTTCGAGAAGTTCAAAGAGAGGTTCGAAGCCGAGGTGGCTGCCGGCCTGCAGGAAGAAGAGATGGTGCCGGAGATAGAGATAGACGGCGAGATAGACTTTGTGGAAGATATCACGCCGCGGTTTATGAGGATACTGAAGCAGTTCTCGCCGTTCGGCCCCGAGAACTCGGTGCCGGTGTTTATGACGAGAAACCTGGTAGATACCGGCTATCCGAGGATAGTGGGGTCGAAGGGAGTGAAGCACCTGAAGTTTGCGCCAATCATGCTGGAGAAGGCGTCGCGGCCCTATCCGGCCATAGGGTTCCAACTGGGCGACTACTACGAGAAGGTGAAAGCCGGCGAGCATTTCGACCTGTGCTTCCAGCTGGAAGAGAACTACTGGAACGGCAAGACCGAGGTGCAGCTGAACGTGAAAGACATACATTTCAGGGGCTCGGAATATTGAAGAAGAGTCCGATGGGCTCACGATTGAAACAAAAAGATAGAATATGGCAGACGACAAGAAGATAATATTCTCGATGGTGGGAGTGGGGAAACTGATACCGCCGTCGAGACAGATACTGAAGGATATATACCTCTCGTTCTACTATGGGGCGAAGATAGGCATCATAGGTCTGAACGGAAGCGGAAAGTCGTCGCTGCTGAAAATCATAGCCGGCGTAGATAAAGACTACCAAGGCGAGGTGGTGTTCTCGCCCGGCTACAGCGTAGGATACCTGGAGCAGGAGCCCAAACTCGACGAAGGGAAGACGGTGAAAGAGGTGGTGCAGGAGGCGGTGCAGGAGACCGTGGACCTGCTGAAAGAATACGAGGAGTTGAACGAGAAATTCGCCGACCCCGACGCCGACATAGAGAAGCTCTGCGAGAAGCAGGGAGAGCTGACCGAGCTGCTGGAAGCCCACGACGCGTGGAACCTGGACAGCAGGCTGGAGCGGGCCATGGACGCGCTGAGGTGTCCCGAAGAGGACCAGCCGGTGAAGAACCTGAGCGGAGGCGAGAGGAGAAGGGTGGCGCTGTGCCGGCTGCTGCTGCAAGAGCCCGACATACTGCTGCTCGACGAGCCGACGAACCACCTGGACGCCGAGTCGATAGAATGGCTGGAGATGCACCTGCGGCAATACAAGGGGACCGTCATCGCCGTGACGCACGACAGATATTTCCTGGACAATGTGGCAGGATGGATACTGGAGCTCGACCGCGGAGAAGGAATCCCGTGGCAGGGCAACTACTCGTCGTGGCTGGACCAGAAGACCCAGCGGCTGGCGATGGAAGAGAAGCAGGAGAGCAAGAGGCGGAAGACGCTGGAGCGAGAGCTGGAATGGGTGAGGATGGCGCCGAAAGCCCGTCACGCAAAAGGCAAAGCCCGTCTGGCAGCCTATGAGAACATGATGAACGAAGACGTGAAGGAGAAAGAGCAGAAGCTGGAGATATTCATACCCAACGGTCCGAGGCTGGGCAACAAGGTGATAGAGGCCAACGGCATCAGCAAAGCCTACGGCGACAAACTGCTGTATGAAGGGCTGACCTTCTCGCTGCCGCCGGCCGGCATCGTAGGAGTGATAGGACCCAACGGATGCGGCAAGACAACATTGTTCCGCCTGATCATGGGGCTGGAGCAGCCCGACAGCGGCACGTTCAGCGTGGGAGAGACGGTGAAGCTCGGCTATGTGGACCAACAGCACATGAGCATAGACCCCGAAAAGAGCGTGTGGGAGGTGGTGAGCGAAGGCAACGAACAGATACAGATGGGCGGACGCCTGATAAACTCGCGAGCCTACATCTCACGGTTCAACTTCTCCGGCAACGACCAGAGCAAGAAAGCCGGGGTGCTGAGCGGCGGCGAGAGGAACAGGCTGCACCTGGCGCTGACGCTGAAAAGCGAGGCCAACGTGCTGCTGCTCGACGAGCCCACCAACGACATAGACGTGAACACTATGCGCGCATTGGAAGAAGGCTTGGAGCATTTCGCCGGCTGCGCAGTGGTGATATCGCACGACCGCTGGTTCCTGGACAGGATTTGCACACACATACTGGCCTTCGAAGGCGACTCGCAAGTCTATTTCTTCGAAGGAAGCTACAGCGAATATGAGGAGAACCGCAAGAAAAGGCTGGGAGACAACACACCCCACAGATTCAAATACAAAAAACTACAATAGATTAGGACAATGCAAAAAATAACGATATTGGCGGCATTGCTGATGCCGATGCTGGTGCTGGCGCAGATACAGCCGACGAGAGCCAGCTATAACCTGAAAGGGGCAGTGAAGCATATCACGGCGGTGCAGAAGTACGACGGGATAAAAGATATGAATTTCCAGGAGGAATATATCTTCGAGCAAGACGGGCGGCAGAGCCAATATGTGAGAAAAGGATTCGGCGGGCGAGTGGTGACGGAATATCCCCAACCCGTGAGCGGCGACAGTATAAGGGTGCCGAGTTACGATCACGACGGCGACCTGGTGAAAGTGCTGGTATATACGAAAGACAGCGTGTTGAGGCAGTCGATACACAATATATACAGCAAGCCCGGCAAATTGGAGGTTACGATAACCTACAACTATGCGCCGCAAGGGATGATAGTGACCAAGCGATTGTCATACTACAACGACAAGAGGCAGTGCCGTATGGTGCAGGTGTTGACTCCCGAAGAGACAATAATACTGGAGCAGACCTTCAACTACGACAATCACGGAAACCTGACCAAGAAGAAGCAGACCTCGTACGACGTGGATGGTACGGCGAGCAAAAGTGTGGAGAAGAGAAAATACAAATACGACGACCACGGCAACTGGGTGGAGCAGAAATACTATATGAGCGGCCGCATGTGCTACACCACCCTCCGCAAGGTGGAATATTGGTAGGAAAAAGCAGAGAGGAGCGACAAGTTTATAGGAGAAGTATCGGAGAGACGAGGAGAGCAGGACGAATACCGATGAGTCTGCATATATATATTATAAGGAATAATATATAATAAGTAAAAAAAATAGGCGTATGTCATAAAATGGCACCCGTGGTGCTTATCTTTGCAAACGTAAACGACAAGAAAAAATATAGAGAAAAAATAATATATACCTATGAGAATATTACACACGGCGGATTTGCATTTGGGGCAAGTCATCTACCAAAGTTATGTTAGGCAGGACGAGCACGAAGCGTTTTTTAGGCAACTGAGAAAATGGTGTGAGGAGTATAGGCCCGATGTGTTGGTGGTGAGTGGCGACGTGTTCGATATGGCGCAGCCGGGGGCAGACGTGAAGAAGTATTTCAACCAGAAGATGGCCGAACTGATAGCCACGTGCAAAGGGATGAAAATAGTGGTGACGGCAGGCAACCACGACTCGGCGTCGCGGTTGGAGGCCGACAGTGTGGTGTGGAATATGGCAGGGCTCACGATGGTGGGACATGCGCCGACTACCGATGTGGACGAATTGCCCGACGGTTGGCAGGAGAGATTCATCGTAGAGGTGGAAAGGAAAGGATACGTGGTGGCTATGCCGTTTATGTCCAACAACCGGCGTGATGCGATACAGAGTGTGCTCGACAAGGTGGTCGAGCGCAACGAGGAGGGATTGCCAGTGGTGATGATGGGGCATGTGGCCGTGAGTGGAGGAGACTTCAGCGGACACGGAGAGATTGGTATGATAAAGACACAAGGACTCGACGAAATGGGGAGCGGCTATGACTATCTGGCGTTGGGGCATATTCACCGGCCACAGACATTAGGCCATGATATTGCAGACGAGAAAGGAGACGGAGAATCGCAGTATCAGGGGCCGGTGGCACGATACAGCGGGAGCGCGCTGCATGTGAGCTGCGACGAGAAATATCCTCATACGGTGAGTCTGGTGGACATAGAACGGCACGGAGGCGAGGTGAAAGTGAAAAGGCTGAGGATAGAGGAGCTGAGGCATTTCTACGAGTTGCCCCCGACGGGAGAGGCGGCCATAAAAGACAGGAAAGAGCTGGAAGAGACGGTAAACAGATTCTGCGAAACCCACGAGAGAGGATATATAAGACTGAGGATTGATCATGGAGCGCCGTTGGGAGAGAACTATGTCAACTGGATATACGACACGCTGAAAGAGAGAACCGCTGACGAGGTGCGCTATAACCCGCAGGTGATATGGGAGAACGAGCCACAGGAGACGGCAGAGAAAGAGCGGCCCAGACTGGAGCTGGCGGAGATACAGGGGATGATAAGTCCGTGGGGTTTTATAGAGAAGACCATCGACGACTACGAAGAGTTTACGCTGGAAGAGTTGAAAGCAGACTTCCAAGAGATAGCAGAAGCAATCAGGAAAGTCGGCGAGAAAGAACCCGAGGAGGATAAGAGGGCGGGCAAAAGCGAGTAGGTGCAGGTAGCACACACCTTGCACACAAGTTCGACATTGGTTAAGGTTAATATAACGTAAAAATAAGATATGAAAATAAAGGAATTACATATAAGAAATATAGCTTCGATAGTGAGTTTCGACATAGACTTCGAGAAAGAGTCAGGGTTGTTGGACCCCGACACGGGGAAGCCGGCGCAGAAGTTCCTGATATACGGTCCTACCGGCAGTGGCAAGTCGATGCTGCTCGATGCTATATCTCTGGCCTTGTTCGGGAAGACTCCACGCCTGAAAGACGTGAAAGATCAAAAAGAGAACAAGTACAAATCCAACGGTGTAGAGCTTAATGTAAATTCCATAACGCAGTATAGGCGTATCGGGATAGGCGACAAAGAAGAGAGCTACAGCGAAGTGGTGTTTGACGACAACGACGGAGTGGAGTGCCGCGCTAGGATAGAATTTACCACCTCCCGAAGCAGAGGTTCCGACAGTGCGACCGAATATAAAAAGAAAAGAAAAGCGAAGATAGGGAGCAGTGATTGGGTTGGAACTGAAGTTGATGCCGTCTTGCTGAAACATGTGGGTATGGATTTCGACCAATACAGCCGCTTGGCGATGCTGGCACAAGGGGCGTTCAGCCGCCTGCTTGAAGGAAAACGGGAGGAGAGAAGTGCCCTGCTCGAGAAGCTGACCAAAACAGAGATCTTTTCTACATACGGCAAGACCATATCAGAAATTTACAATAAATACAAATCAGCATACACCCTGAAAGAAGAAGCTTATAAAAGGGAGCAAGGGAAGCTGGAAGAGGTGAACGAGGAGGCACTGAAAGCCGAGCTGGAAAGCACAAGAACGGTTCAGACAGAGGCGAAGAAAGAGAAAGAATCGATGGCTGCAAAAATTGCAGAGATAGAGAAAATCGAGGAGTCTGGGAGAAAGTTGGAGGAGGCGGATAAGAAGTTGAAGGAACTAAACGAAACAAAGGAGAATGTGGATTATAAAACCAAAGAGGAGAATCTGAGGGTTTGGGACAGTACCGAGGCAGTGAGGAAAAGTGTGGCAGACAAAGAACAGGCCGAAAAGAGTGTGGCAGAAGCTGGCGAGCTAAGAAAACAGCAGAAAGGAGAGTTTTTTGTGTTGGCCGCTGACTTGAAGTGGAAAGAGCAGAAGAATCAAGAATTATCCGACGAGGTAAGCCGGTTAGAGGAATGGGTGGAAGGCAACAAAGATAGGCAGAACCTGTATGAAGGAGCCTCGGCCACCATAGAGAAGATGAAAAATTATGCAAGTCAGGAATTGTCCCTGGCGAGCAAGAAAACTGACCAAGAACAGGCTAAAGGAGCAAGCGAAGGGCTGAAGCAGAAAGTGGAGGAAGCCAAGATTGCAAAAGAAGAAGCTGATAAGAAACAATCAGTTGCGCAGCAGGAAATAGACAATTTGAAGCGGCAATACGACGCGATAGGAGTAGAAAAGTTAGATGAGGAGCGGGGCCGGATAACGAAGTCGGCACAGGCCTACGAGAAGCTTGCGAGCGATTATGGTCAGCACAAAAAGAATCTTAAAGAGGTAGATGACTTGGGCAAAGAAATAAAAAAAGCCGAAGAACTGTTGAGCAAGCAAAAAGAAGAGCAAGCGAAGCGGCAGCAAGACTACGACAAGAGCAAAAAAGCATATGAAGAGGCCAATGCCAAGTTTACGACAGCCAATGCCAGTCTCGACGAGACCCTCGAAGAGATAAGAAGCCAGTTGAAAGAAGGTGAAGTCTGCCCGCTATGCGGAAGTAAGGTGGAGAGCCTGTTGAGCCGCGAGCAGTTTGAGGAGATAGTGAGTCCGCTGAAAGAGGATCGGGAGAGGCTCTGGAAGGATGCTGAGGATAAGATGAAATTGTTAGATGCCGCAAAAAATGTAGCAGGGAAGACCGAAGGACAACTTGAAGCTCAGCGCATTCAGGAGAGCAAGAAAAAAGAGGAACTGAAACAAGAGAAAGAAGGTTTGAGAGTGCGATTGGAGAAGGCCGAAATTGCTGAAGGAGAAGATGTGGAAAGTGTCATAGAAAAACGCTGTGCAGAGATAGAGAAACGCAATGGCGAGATTGCCAAACTAAAACAAGATGCAGCCGACCTGCTAAAGCAGCGCAACGAGAAAGAAAACACCAAGAAACCACTGGACGCTGCGGTGCAGGAGAAGTCCACTGCATGGCAGAACGCTGAGAATGAAGAAAAGGGAAACCGCGAGACCATTGAGCGACTGACCAAAGAAATAGCAGAGATAAAAGAAAAACAGGAGAAGGAGAAAAAAGAGATATCGGCTATCGTAGGCGGAGTGTTCCCCAAGTGGTGGGAAGATATTGCCAACACGATGACGGACCTCAGGCAGCAAGCCGAGGAATATCTGGGTAAGAAGAAAGAATATGAGAAGAAAAACAGTCGTCTAGAGCAAGCAAAGTCCTTGGTCAACAACATACGCAAGATGTGGGACAAGATAGTTGGTGACAATGCCGACTGGGGAGCAATAGAAGTGGAAGCCCAGGAGTTGAGGGAAGGAGACGCTGTCACGAGATGGAATGGGTTGACGAGCGCTTGCGGTGCGGCGATATATCGGATGTCCTCGGGAAAAAATGAGATAGAAAAAAGCCAGCAAGTCATAGACGAGTGGATGGCTGAGACGGGGAAAGACGAGGAGTATATTAAGCAGTTGATTGCTTTGAGAGACAGCATAGACAATATACGCAGAGAGATAAATGAGGTAACCACCGCCATTGCCACCAATATAAGCCTCCGTAACAGGTCCACAGAGGAGATCAGGCTCTCGCGAGCCAAACTCGGACTGCAAGAGGGTGAGTGTTTGCCCGACAAAGAAGAACTCAAAGAACAATGTGCGGCAGCCGAACAAAGAGAAAGCGATGCGACAGTGAATATAGGAGCCCTTACAACAAAACTCCAAGCAGTAGCAGATAACCGAGCAGAAGCGGAGAAACTGCACAAAGAAATGCAGGAGGCAGAGAAAATCAAGGAACATTGGAAGAAGTTAAATGACATATTCGGAGGCGACCGGTTCCGCAACCTTGTGCAGACCCATATCCTGCGGCCGTTGCTGGATAATGCCAACATGTATCTGAAATATATTACCGACCGCTATGAGCTGGTGTGTGACGACAGGAACGAGCAGTTGGGCATTTTCGTGATAGACCACTATAACCGAGGCGAGCGGAGCAATTCGCTGCTTTCGGGAGGCGAGAAGTTCATGGTGTCGCTGGCGTTGTCGCTGGCCCTCTCGTCGTTGAACGCACGAGAGCTGAAAGTCAACATACTGTTTATCGATGAGGGATTTGGTACGCTGAGTCCCGAGTGTCTTACCAGCGTGATGAACACCCTCGACCGTCTGTCCACCATTCCCGGCCAGACCGACCGTAGAGTAGGCATCATAAGCCACCGCAGCGAGTTGCTCGAATGGGTGCCCAACAAGATAAAGCTGACCACAGAGCGGGGACGGAGCAGCATAAGCGTGGCCTACGACGACTAGGTATGGGGTTGAGGGTAAAGCTTATTGGAGAAGAAGGCATATAGGAGTTATAGGAAGATAGGGGCTATAGTGGGTATGGTGTCCATAGGGAGGTAGTGAGCCTTCGGTACACTGGGGAACAATTTGTGAGGGGTTATTTGTTGGTCCAGCGGAGGCGGAAGTCTTTGGTGAACTCTATCAGACGGCGGTCGAGCAAATCCTTGATGATACGGTCTACCTCCTGTTCTTGAATATCGTCCAGCTGCCGCATAAGTTCTGCCCTCGGTAGGGGGCTTGGGTGCAGGACTTGACATATTTGTTTGGTTATCTCCTCGTCGGACTTCTTGCGGTTGCGTCCGATGCAGAGGTCGCACCATCCGCAGTATTCCTGAGACTCTTCGCCAAAATATCGTAGTAGCAGCTGCTGACGGCACCCCTCTGAAGCTTTGACGTATGCCACCATGGCTTCTTTGCGTTCTTCGGCGTGGCGTTTGCGTGCCCTCCACTCGTCGCCACCCATCGTGGTGTAGTCAAGGGATGTGCGTGGGGCGAGAAACCTGATCTGTGGCAGGGAACTGCAAGGCTTGTAACGCAGAATGTCCAGCGACTCCAGATGTTTCAGCATGCCACGGACTATCGCTCCTCCCGACGGCTCGACGGGGTCGTCCTCCAACGGAGGGGGTAGTTCGTCGGCTTCTTCCAACTTGTGGGCAAGGCGTTTCTCGTTGATTTCGCAGAAGTCGCTGTATATGCCCTCCACCGAGCGTAGCAACAGGGATAGCAACGACGAATAGCGGGGGCTATTGTCCATAAAGCGTTCCACCTCGGCGGGAGAAGCGGTTATCTGAACCTTTGAGACGGTGCGTTCCCTCACTGGGGAACTTACCAGTCCCTCACGTTCCAACTCCAGCAGAGCGGCATAGAGCTCCGTCATGCCGACCCCACGCCTCTTGCAGAAATCGAGGGCGTCGAACTCGTATTCCTCATTTTCGCCGCTGCCGTAGGCGATCTTGTAATGTTCGCACAGCTGGCCGTAAATCTCCTTTACCTCCGCCACCGTAGGGAAGGAGTGTTCGTAATAGTAGTCCAGCTCGTCGAAGTCACTCTTCCCATAAAGCAGCACGGCGAACGCGCGCTTGCCGTCGCGACCTACGCGTCCTGCCTCCTGGAAATAAGCCTCGGGCGAGGATGGAATATGCACATGTATCACATATCGCACGTCGGCCTTGTCGACACCCATGCCGAAAGCGTTGGTGGCCACCATCACCTGCAGGCGTCCCTGCATCCACTCCTCCTGAATTCGGCTGCGTTGCTGCGGTTCGAGGCCTGCGTGGTAAGCCTTGGCCAGTATTCCGCTGGCGGCAAGATGAGAGGCGAGAGTCTCGCAGTCGTGGCGGGTACGGCAATAGACGATGCCGCTGCCACCTACCTTTGCTATTATCCTCTTGATTCGACCCAGTTTGTCGCCCTCTTCCTGCACCATATATACCACGTTTTTGCGTCTAAGAGTGCCGCAGAAACGACGCTCGTCGTGCATCCGCAGCTTGTCGCATATATCGTCGATGACAGCCACCGTGGCAGTTGCCGTAAGGGCCAGAATAGGAGCTTTGGGGAACAAATACCTCACCTTGCCGATATCGAGGTAGGGAGGACGGAAGTCGTAGCCCCACTGAGACACACAGTGGGCCTCGTCGACAGCGATAAGTTTCACGTCCAGACGTCGAAGGACATCGAGAAACAGGCGGTTTTTCAGACGTTCGGGACTTACATAGAGCAGCCGGGTGTTTCCGTAGAGGCAGTTGTTCAGCACATTCGTCTGAGCAGCCTGAGGCATGTCAGACGTCAACGCTTGAGCCATGATGCCGCGGTTGCGCAGGTTTTCCACCTGGTCGCGCATCAGCGATATCAGGGGCGAGACCACAAGGCAGAGGCCGCCCATCATAAGGGCTGGAATCTGGTAGCAAACGCTTTTGCCCCCACCGGTAGAAAGACGCACGAAAGTGTCCCTGCCAGACAGAACACTCTCTATCACTTCGGCCTGAGGCTCGCGGAAGTTGTCGTAGCCCCAGTAGCGTTTGAGATAATATGTTGCATCCTTCGTTTTTGGCATCAGCAGTTGGCTATGGTGGTTAAAAAAGGCGGAGCCGAAACCCCGCCTTTCTTTCTATAAAGAAGTCATTTCGCTATTATTCGGCCGAATCTTTCTTCTCCAACTCTTCTTTCAGGTTGCCGAACACATCGCCGAGAGTGGTCTTCTCCAGAGGTTCGGTAGCAATTTTCTTAGAGGCCTTGCGCGAGCCTTTCTTCTCGCCTTCCTCGGTCTCGGTCTCAGCTATCTCTTTCCATGTAGCGGTGTGAGAGAGGATGATCTTCTTGCTTTCTTTAGCGAACTCGATCACTTTGAACTCCATAGTGTCGCCAGCTTTCACCTTGCTCTTGTCCTCTTTGTCGAGGTGACGCATCGGTGCAAAGCCTTCGACGCCATACTGCAGAGACACCACGGCACCCTTGTCGTTCACTGAAGCGACGGTACCCTGCTGAGTGCTGCCGACGGTGAAGAAAGTCTCGTAGACATCCCACGGGTTCTCCTCGAGCTGTTTGTGGCCGAGGGAGAGACGGCGGTTTTCAGCATCGACTTCCAGAACAACCACGTCGATCTTCTCATCGATCTTGGTGAAGTCGGCGGGATGTTTGATTTTCTTGCTCCAGCTCAGGTCGCTGATGTGGATCAAGCCGTCAACGCCCTCTTCCAGTTCCACGAAGATACCGAAGTTGGTGAAGTTCTTGACGGTGGCAGTATGTTTGCTTCCGACAGGATATTTTTCGGCGATGCTCAGCCACGGGTCGGGCATAAGCTGTTTGATGCCGAGGCTCATCTTACGCTGTTCGCGGTCGAGGGACAGGATGACAGCTTCGACCTCGTCGCCCACTTTCAGGAAGTCCTGAGCGCTGCGGAGGTGCTGGCTCCAGCTCATCTCGCTCACGTGGATAAGACCCTCTACGCCAGGAACGATCTCCACGAATGCGCCGTAGTCGGCGATAACAACCACCTTACCTTTCACGTGGTCGCCCTCTTTGAGGTTCGGGTCGAGAGCATCCCACGGGTGAGGAGTGAGCTGTTTGAGACCGAGAGCGATTCTGCGCTTCTCCTCGTCGAAATCAAGGATAACGACGTTGATTTTCTCGTCGAGGTGTACAACCTCTTCGGGGTGGTTGATGCGGCCCCAGCTGAGGTCGGTGATATGAATCATACCGTCGACGCCGCCGAGGTCCACGAATACGCCATAGCCGGCGATATTCTTGACGGTGCCTTCCAGAACCTGACCCTTCTCGAGGTGGCTGATGATTTCGGCTTTCTGAGCCTCGATCTCGTCCTCGATGAGAGCTTTGTGGCTCACCACCACGTTCTTGTACTCGTGGTTGATTTTCACAACCTTGAACTCCATGCTCTTGTCCACATAGACGTCGTAGTCGCGGATCGGTTTCACGTCAATCTGGCTACCGGGGAGGAAGGCCTCGATATTGTCGAACACAGTAACAATCAAGCCACCCTTAGTTCTGCTCTTCACGTGACCGGTGATGATCTCACCATTGTCGTAAGCCTCGTTTACACGCTCCCAGCTCTTCAGGATGCGAGCTTTCTTGTGGCTCAACTGTAACTGACCGTTGGCATCCTCTTGGTTCTCAACGAACACCTCTACTTCGTCGCCCACTTTGAAATCGGGGTTGTAACGCAATTCAGAAGCAGGGATGATACCATCGCTCTTGAAGCCAATGTTGATAACAGCTTCGCGGTCGTTGATGGAGACGATCGTGCCTTTGATCACGTCCTGCTCCGTCACATGGTTGAACGACTGCTCATAGGCGGCAGCCTGCTGTTCCATGGCTTCTTTGTTGGTATTCTCTGTCTTGTTGTCGATAGCACTCCAATCAAAGTCTTCCAACGGTTTCACATCTTTGTAATTCATTACTTTTAATTTTTTAATTTTTGGCATCCCATTCTGCCGGGTTAAACATTAGTTAACTGCTTCATCTGTATACTTTTAATGGGGAAAGCCCAGAGTTCTGAAGCGAGTGCAAATATACATATATTTTTTATATATACAATAAAACGGCAGAAAAAAACTTTTTTAGCGGTAGCCATTAACTTTCCGATACTTATAAACAGCGTGTTGATAAAAAAAGTTGTACAATCCGAAGAACCTTAGTATTTTTGTAACTTTGGAAGAACGTTTTTTTAATTCATCATATATATATTAATCATCTTACAATCAATTGACTATGAAACAAGGATTCGACAACAACAAGTATCTCCAAATCCAATCGGAACACATCAAGGAGCGGATTTCGCAATTCGGAGACAAACTCTACCTTGAGTTTGGCGGCAAACTTTTCGACGATTTCCATGCCAGCCGAGTGCTTCCCGGCTTTCAGCCCGACAGCAAACTCCGAATGCTAATGCAACTGTCCGATACCCTTGAAATACTTATAGCCATAAGTGCCGAAGACATAGAGAGAAATAAAGTGCGTGCCGACTTGGGAATTACCTACGATGCCGATGTGCTGCGACTGCGTGAAGAGTTTACCTCCCGAGGGTTGACAGTGGCTGCGGTGGTGATTACCCACTTCAACGGGCAGAACAGTGCCATCCACTACAGAGAGAGACTCGAGCGTATGGGTATCCGTGTGGCATACCAATATCTTATCCCCGACTATCCCACCAATGTGGACCTTATCTGTTCGGCGGAAGGATTCGGGCGTAACGAGTATGTAGAGACCGAGAAACCCTTAGTGGTTGTCACGGCCCCTGGTCCCGGAAGTGGAAAGATGGCTGTATGTCTCTCGCACCTCTATCTCGAACATCAGAGAGGAGTGAAAGCTGGTTATGCCAAATTCGAGACGTTCCCCATCTGGAACTTGCCGTTGAAACATCCCGTCAATGTGGCCTACGAAGCAGCCACCGCTGACCTCAACGACGTCAATATGATAGACCCGTTCCACCTGGAGGCCTACGGCAAGACAACAGTAAACTACAACCGTGACATAGAGATATTCCCCGTGCTCAATGCCATATTCGAGAGCATATACGGCGAAAACCCCTACAAGAGTCCTACCGATATGGGAGTTAATATGGCTGGATACTGCATCTCCGACGACGAGGTGTGCCGCAAGGCCTCCTGCGACGAGATCATACGCCGCTATTACTCCACCCTTTGTTCTTTCGCCAAAGGCAAGGCCACCGAAAGCGAGGTGAACAAAATCAAGCTGCTGATGAAGCAGATGAAGCTTGAGACCTCCGACCGACCCACCACCACAGCGGCCCACGAGAGAATGGAGAAAGAGAATGCGCCGGCAGTGGCAATAGAGCTGCCCGACGGAAATATCGTCACTTCCCATTCCTCAGACCTTCTCAGTGCGTCGGCGGCACTCTTGCTCAACGCACTGAAACAGTTGGCAGGAATAGACCATAATATCAAACTAATCCCGCAACAGACCATAGAGCCGATACAGAAGATGAAGACCAATATGCTTCACAGCAACGCTCCGCGCCTCCACAGCGACGAAGTGCTGGTCACGCTTTCGATACTCGGACTTCTTGACTCCAACTGCCAGAAGGCACTTGACTGCCTGCCGCAACTCAACGGCTGCCAGGCGCATGCCACGATGATGCTCAGCGAGGTGGACATAAAGATATTCAAACGCCTTGGCATACAGCTGACCTCCGACCCGGTGACAACTTATTGATAGGTATATATGGAGGGCTTGGTGACACGAACCACAGGGAGCTGGTACAAAGTTATATCAGATAGCGATGGCGGTCGTAAGTGTTACGACTGCCGCCTTAGGGGCAACTACCGCCTTAGGGGCAACAAGCAGACCAATCCTGTGGCAGTGGGAGACCTTGTGACGTTCGACTTGCAGACAGACGGCACCGGTATTATCAGAGAAGTGCACGACCGCGAGAACTATATAGTGCGCCGCGCCACCAAGCTCTCCAAACAGACCCACGTGATAGCCGCCAATATAGACCTACTCTGTATAGTGGCGTCGCTCCACCTTCCCCGGACATCCACCGGTTTCATAGACCGGTTGCTTGTGACAGCCGAAGCCTATCATATACCCGCATGCCTTATCTTCAACAAGATTGACTTGTATGACTATGGGCTGCTCGGGCAGTTGAGCCAGCTGCAGACGCTGTACGGGAATGCCGGCTACAGCTCATTTGGAGTGTCGGCATTGCACGGCACCGGCATAGACAGGGTGAAAGAGGCCATAAAAGGCAAGAGGGTCCTGTTCAGCGGCCATAGCGGAGTGGGAAAATCGGCGTTGCTCAATGCCATAGACCCTACGCTTAACTTGAGAGTGGGCGATATTTCGCAGTGGAGCCTCAAAGGGAAGCACACCACAACATTTGCGGAGATATTTCCACTACTCGTAGATGGGAGTCCGACCTACCTTATAGACTCGCCCGGAATCAAAGAGTTCGGAATGGTGGATATCACGGAGGAGGAACTCAGCCATTTCTTTCCCGAGATGCGCGAGCGGCTCCACGGCTGCCGGTTCAACACATGCACCCACACCCACGAGCCTGGCTGTGCCATAAAGCAGGCGGTAGAAGAGGGGGAGATATCCACTGAGAGATATGAGAACTACCTCGGAATACTGAACCAGATACAGACGGGCAACCTGCCGTGGTAGGATTCAAGAGTTGTAGGAGGCAAAGAAAGGGGGTTATTCGTTGTGATATTTTTCCCCTCTCAGTATGGTGTACGCCCTGTACAGCTGTTCGGTGAAGAAGAGGCGGACCATCTGGTGGTTGAATGTCATTGGCGAGAGCGATAGTTTGTCGTGAGCAGCCTTATAGACCTCGTCGGAGAATCCGAAGGCACCGCCTACCACGAAACAGAGGTGGCGAACCGAGGCGTTGGAGAGTTTTTGGAGATATTCGGCGAATTCCACGGAACGCATAAGTTTGCCGTGTTCGTCGAGCAGAACCACTCGGTCTGCTTTGGCGATGTGTTTCAGCAGTTGTTCGCCTTCGAGACGTTTCACGATGTCGGGCGAAGCTGAAGAGGGAACTTTCACCTCGACGGTCACGATGGAGAAGTCCGTATAGTGTTTGAGACGGCTGCAATATTCGGCGATGCCCTCTTTGATGTAAGAGATGTCGGTCTTAGATACAACGAGAAGAGAGATTTTCATAGTTGCTTAGTGTCTCATTTTCAACAGCAGTCCGAAGAGAGGGTTGAAGGTTTTGGAGATGTTGAAATACGGGACCTGCTCGGCGCCGAAGGAGCGGTAGAAGTATTCGATGCCACGGTCCATGCTGCCTTCGAAATTGAAGGCGGTCGTTTTGCCCGAGAGTTGAACAATCAAGTTCCAGAAGAGAGCCTCGCAGAGTCCGCTGCGGTCGTCGCTGGTGGTGGCGTGCATCAGGGAATGGCCCCAACGGTCGTCGAAGACGGCGAAGGCGGCACCGAGGAGTTGTCCGTTTGCGGAGTCCTTGAGTCCGGCGAGGAGTCCGTGTCCATTGGCGATGGCGGAGGAGCATACCCGTTCGATGAGATCGGCGGGAATAAGGTCATGTGAGCCTTTGCGTTGCCAGTAGTCGTTGTGCATCTTGGCGAATAGAGAGGGAGAGACTTCGTCGGTGTGGGTACAGGTCGAGAACACTTGTTCAATCTTCTTGCGGCGTTCGGTGCGGCTCATGCGGTCGAGGAGAGCCTTGGTGTCGGAGATGTCACGGTAAACGTAGGTGTAGCGAGTGCTCTGGCAAAATCCGTTCCAATGGAAGGGGAGCCAGTCGGAGAAGGATGGGGGACAGTTCTGGTTGTAGTAGGAGACGCCGAGAGTTTGGAGTTGCGATATCAGTTGGAGGCATATCTCCTGCCGGCGTTGGAGTTGGAGTCGGTAGGGGAGGTCGTCGCAAGGGCGGAGCCAGGGGCCGTTGAACTGGGTTAGTTGAGGTTGGACGATGTAGTGCAAGCCCAGCTTGGAGCCGAGGAGAAAGGGGAGAGCGCCGGCGATGGAGCCGTCGGAGTCGTAGGCGAGGAGGACGTCCCACTGTTTGCCTGTGCAGACGGTGTCCATCCACCAATATTGCAGAAACAGAGGAATCGTGGATCCCTCTGTCTCGCAAAGTTTGCGATATGATTCTTTGTTGGATTCGCTGCTCACGGGAGAGTTACTGAATCTTGATGCTCACGCGGTTGTTGGCAATGCGGCCTTCGTAGGTGTTGTTGTCGCCGATGGGGTCGGCTGCACCTTTGGTCTCGATTTCGATCTTGTAGTCGGGGACGCCGCGAAGGACGAGAGCTTTCTTGATCTCGGTGGCGCGCTGACGTGAGAGGCCGGTGTTGTAGGCGTTGGTGCCTGTGTTGTCGGTGTAGCCGGAGAGGAGGACTTCGAGTCGTTCGTTTTCGAGGAGGTATTTGGCGAGGTCGTCAATGAGGGGGATGTAGGACTCCACGATGGTGGCGTCGTTGGGGAAGAACTTTATGTCGTTGAATGTGCGTGCCGAGTCGGTGGTAGAGGGGAAGAGGTTGGTCTTCTTGGTTCCGAAGAAGAGGATGTAGCCCACGACGATGATGTCGTCCGAAGGCGGTTCGGTGAGGAAGTAGTCGGAGCCTTTCCAGTAGCGGTAGTCCACTTGGGCCACGTTGAACTGGAACTTGTTGTGCATCTCGTTCTTGGTGGCGTATTCGGTGAACATGGCGTAGGAGGAGAGGGCGTCTTCGCGAGCTTCCTCGATGAGTGCGTTACGGTGCTGTTCGTCGGTGATGGAGGGGTTGAGTGCGAATACGGCGCATATTTTGAGCGGTGCCCTTGCGACGGTGAGGAGGTGGTTCATGACCGGTTGGAAGGTTCCCCAGTCGGGTTTCTTCTGGGAGACGATGTCGGCCATGTTGGTGTAGTCGAAGTTGCAGTAGTATTTCTTCTTGTTGTCGAAGGTGGTGAATTTCCATACGGAGTCGTAGTCAACTTGGCGTACTTTCTGGCGTCCTTCGATAATGGGGGAGACTTCTTTCTTGCCTTTTTTGGCTGGTTTGTCCTGAGCGGAGGCGCAGGGGATTATCAGGAGTGCGGCGAGAGCCAAAAGGATTATACGTTTCATCGCGGTAAGTGTTTACTGATTAAAATAACGAGGATTCTTGTTTTTTATTGTGTGTCGCGTAAAGTTCCGTTTTCGCAAACGATGACGCGGGCCTGGAATTTGTCGATCATCATGAAGTCGTGGGTGGAGATGAGCATGGAGATGCCTTTCTGTTTGTTGATGTCGGTGAGGAGTTGCATGATTTCGGAGGAGGTGATGGGGTCGAGGTTGCCGGTGGGTTCGTCGGCGAGGATGAGTTCGGGGTCGTTGATGAGGGCGCGGGCGATGCCTACGCGTTGCTGCTCGCCTTCGGAGAGTTGGAAGGTGCGGGAGGTGGCTTTGTCGGCGATGCCGACGGCTTCGAGGGTTTCCATGATGCGCTGGTCCATGAGTTTGCGTTTGGACCAACCGGTGGCGCGGAGTATGAAGTAGAGGTTGTCGTAGATGTTGCGGTCGTGGAGGAGACGGAAGTTCTGGAAGACGATGCCCATCTTGCGGCGGAGTGCAGGGACTTTGCGGCGTTTGAGCTTGAGGAGGTCGTAGCCGCATACGGAGGCTTCTTCGCCTTCGAGGGACTGTTGTCCGTAGAGGCAGCGGAGGAGGGATGTCTTGCCGGCGCCGCTACGGCCTATGAGGTAAGCGAACTCGCCTTGTTTGAGGGTCATGTTGACGTGGCTGAGGACGGGGGCGTCGTCGCCGTAGGAGATGAGGACTTCTTTGAGGGATATGATGGGTTGCTCCTCGAGTGGGGGTGTGCTTGTGGTAAGGTCGTTCATTGTTATTGCTAATAAAAATAACCTATGTTATAACGCAAGAAATGAATTATTATTGTGTTGCGTTAAAAAAAAGGTCGGCGAAGGGGTGTTATGAGTCTTCCGGTGGGTCGGCGGAGGGGAGTGGGGATTTGGGGAAGAGCTTGGCGAGGAGTTTGGGGGTTATGGGGTGGCGGTGGGAGTGGGTGAGGGTTTGGGAGAGGTGGGTAAGGGACTGATTGTATGATTGTTCGTTATCGGGAGAATTTAGTTGGAGGGGTATGGTGGAGTCGGAGTTGGCGTGGGTGTTGGGGTTGTGCCAGAAGGCGTAGAGGATGATGTGGTCTGTGGGGTCCCAGGTGGCGGGGAGGGGGATGGTGAGACGGGACTGGGAGCGAGTGGCGGCGTTGTAGTAGGGGCGAGACTGGGCTTGGGTTGCGTTGTAGAGGAGGAGGTGGAGCTGGTCTTGGGGTG